>DAOTVS010000207.1:0-3517 GCA_034436375.1 Anaerolineae bacterium
TCCCTGTCGCACGCAGGGTGGCGATCTTCATTGGAGACCTGTGTCATGAACGATCAACACATGCTGGCATGGAGCATCTTTGGGCGCCGGACGTCGCGGCAGGCCCTCTCGCGTTTGGATCGGCGGATCTATGCTCTGATGGGCGGCATGCTGCTCTTGGTAGCGGTCGCCTGTATGCTCTATCTTTCGCAGGCGAGCACGGTTACCGCCTTGCGTTACCAACTGGCGAATGCCCAGCACGAGCAAGACCGCCTGGCCGAGCAGATCGCGTTGGCGCGCACGGACCTGGCCAAAGCCGACCGGCAAGAAGTCTTGGAGGCTCACGCCAAGCGTCTGGGGCTGGTCGATGCACCCCTGAGCGGACCCTATGTCGTGTGTTATGTCCCGGCAGAGACGCCTGTGGCCCAAGCGTCCGTGGCCTCACGTCAGGCGCTGCAGCCCTGAACTTATCTATTCCCCCCCAAGCGATCTCCAGCCGGTGGCGGCCTGGCTGGGGATCGCTCCTTTTGGTTGCCCCCTCTGGCGGTTTGCGCGTTCACCAAGCGACCTGCATAGTCACGCCAGCGTCAAGATTTGCTGCGCGGCCAGACCTTCCGGAGAGCCCGATCTGCCATCGGCAGCAAGTCGAGCCATCTTTTCTGTTAAGCAGATTTGCCTGGCGCTTCCGTCAATGGTATAATCGCGGAACCTGAATAACGTACAGGTGAGGGAGGGGAATTCCCCTTCCCTGTGCGGCGAGAGACAGGGCGCGAGCATCACTTCAGCGCATGGAGGTCTCGCCCGCAAACCCGCTCCAGGCCCGCCGGTCGTCGGCCCGCGGCGCGGCAAGAGGGTCCTGGGGCATAGCCCAAGGGAGGAGGGCACACCTTTGAGAGAGTACGAACTGACCTATATCGTGCGGCCTGACGTCGACGAGGAAGCGCTGGCGGCCATCGAGGAGCGCGTCGCCAAGACCATTACCACCAATGGCGGTCAGGTTTTGAAGACCGACCATTGGGGCAAGCGCCGTTTGGCCTACCCCATTCGTCGCCATAACGAAGGCTTTTACATCTTCCTGCGCACGGAGCTTACCGACAAGGCCATTGCGGAGATCGAGCGCCAGCTCAAGTTGTCGGAAGACGTCATCCGCCACCTTCTCGTGCGCGTGGAACCGGTAGAGGCCCCAGCTGTGCCCCCAGCTTCAGCGCCTGCCCAGGCGCCAACTGAGGCTGAAGGCTAACTGGGGAGGATCCGGTTTCCCCCGACGATGTGTCACGCACGTGCAGAGGCACCATGGTTGGCTTGAACAAGGTGATGTTGATCGGCAACCTGGGACGCGACCCCGAGATTCGCTATATGCCCAATGGGATAGCGATGACTTGTTTCAGCTTGGGTGTAGAGCGGACCTGGGTCAACACCGAGGGCGAGCGCCGCGAGGCTATCGACTGGTTCAATGTCGTTGCCTGGCGGCGATTGGCCGAAATCTGCGCTCAGTATCTGAGCAAAGGTTCGCGGGTCTACGTAGAGGGCCGGCTCGAGACCCGTTCCTGGGAAGATACACAGGGCGCCCGGTATTACCGGACCGAGGTTGTGGCCAGCGATATGATTGTGCTCGATGCGCGCGGCAGCCATTCCGCTGCCGAGGGGACGCCGGAACCTAACACACGACGTCAAGAGAACTATGACAGGGAGGCATAACCTTGGCCGAGGATCGTGAAACAGGCCGCGCTCCAGAGCGCGGAGAAGAAGCGCGCGGCGAGCGCGGCAGCCGTTACAGCGGTGAGCGCGGCGGCGGCCGTTACGGTGGCGAACGCGGCGGCGGTGGCCGGCGCGTTGGCCGTGGCGGGCCGGGCGGCGGGCCGCGCCGTGGGCGCGCCTGCCCCTTCTGCGAGCAAAAGGTCCGCGAAGTGGATTATAAGAACGCCGATGAATTGCGCCGCTACCTGACGGAGCGTGGCAAGATCAAGCCGCGGCGTAAGAATGCAACCTGCGCGAAGCATCAGCGCAGGCTGGCAGTGGCGATCAAGCGGGCGCGCCACCTGGCGCTCCTGCCCTTCACTACAGAGGCTGTACGGGGTTAGTGGGTTCCCCACGCAAGGCGTGATGGATGCCGCATCTATTGCAGAAGCGCATGGCCATCAGGGCCTATGCGGGAGCCCGACAGGCCCCGCGCGGCACCAGGGGCAATTTGGCCCTATCTGACGACAGATCACGGGGCATCGGCCAAGGCCTATGCCCCGTGACTCTTGTGTGTTGTGCCCCGTGTGGCTGGTCATCTTTGCTGAGGCATCGTAATCATACCCCCTCGCGGGCGTCGATTTTGGAGGCCCAGATGCCAAAGAAGGTCAAATCCGTCTTGCCGACTATGAACCGCAAGACGCTCTCTCGTCGCGAGCGCGAAGTGATCTACCGTCGCTGGCTGCTGATCGGCGTTGGCTTTGTTGCAGCGCTGATCATCGGTGTCCTGGGCTTCGGCCTCTTGCAGCAGTTCGTGCTCGCCCCCGCCTCACCCATTGCTACCGTCAACGGCAAGCCGATCCGCCTCGATACCTACCAGCGGTGGGTGCGCTACCGCCGCTTTGACATGGATAACTATATGCAGAGCATGCAGGCTCAGATGAGTCAGCTCGATCCCAACGATGAAACGAACAAGGCCCTCATCAGCTACATGCAGCAAGAGATCAGCCAATTGCAGGTCCAGCGCGCCAACATCCCGACGAGCGCGCTGGATGAGCTGATCAACGACGAGTTGATGCGCCAGGAGGCACAGCGCCGTGGCATCACGGTAACCGCCGACGAGATAGAGAAGGAAATCCAGAGTCAGTTCGGCTATGACCCGAACCCGCCAACGCCCGTGCCGACGGCGCCGGTCACCGCCACCCAAACGATCACCGGCACGCCGCAGCCGACGGGAACGCCCGTGCCCACGCCCACGCGTATGACCGAGGAACAGTACAAGCAGTACTACTCAGACTATATGCAGGCCATCCAGAAGAACGCTGGCTTTACCGAGGCCGATTTCCGATCGCTGGCCGAGGCGCTGGTGCTGCAAGGCAAGCTACAGAACGCTATGGCTGCCGAGGTGCCGACGACCACCGAGCAGATCCACGTCCGCCAGATCGTGGTCGATACGGAAGACGCGGCCAAGGCTGCCCTGGATCGCATCCACAAGGGGGAGGATTTCGCCGCCGTGGCCAAGGATGTTTCCACCGATACTGCTACTAAGGACAAAGGCGGTGACCTGGGCTGGATCATGCGCGGCCAGCAGGGGGATCAGGCATTCGATGATGCCGCCTTTGCTCTGCAGCCCAATCAGGTCAGCAACGTTATCCAGGGTACCTACGGTGGCTACTATATCATCCAGGTCCTGGAGCGCGATGCCAACCGCAAGATGGATGACACTCAGCTGAGCCAGAAGCAAAGCTCGGCGCTCAATGACTGGCTGACCCAACAGAGGAGCTCATCAGCGGTGAAGCGGTTCTGGTCGTCAGACAAAGTGCCCGCGGATACGCAGCCTCAGAGCAGGCAGGGCTCATAA
>DAOTVS010000208.1:0-6806 GCA_034436375.1 Anaerolineae bacterium
GAGTCTGGTAGCCCGGCCAGCGGTCCCGCAGGGCCACCATGTCGAGGCCGGCGTCTACAAAGCGCGCATCGTGCGCCAGGATAGTATCCAATGGATCGGGTGGAACGGGGTTGTTATAGAGACCCAGACCGATCAGCCGCACACCGAGATTACTCAAGATGACGGCATCATGGGCCGCTTTGAGCAGGCTTTCCGCCTCATTGGCAATCTGCAGATCTCGCTCAGCGATTTCCCCTTCTCGGCGCGCCTCCGCCCGCTCCAGAGATACAGCATACTGACGGGCTTCGGCGTCGATCACCGTGAAGATCAGGTCATCACCGGTCCGTGGCCCCAGGCTTTCCAGCCAGTCCCAGAACAGATCGTCGGCCTGCATAGCCCAGCCTTCTACCTCGCGGTAGACGCGGCCGGCTTCCGCCTCCTCCTGGCCTTGCAGCCGCAGCAGCGCCGGGCTGGCATCACGTCGCTTGTTGATCTCGAACGTCGCAGGCCAGAGCGCGGTCACCAGCTCCGGCGAGAGCAGGAAAGCGCGACGGCTCATTGCCCCCCGCTCGATAGGGTGGCGAAAGGTATTGCCGGCCAGCAAGTAAGGTAGATAGCTGTAACGCCCATCTTCAGTCGGCTGAACAAGAAACATCTGGCTGATGGCCTTGCGCATCGTGTTCTTGGGGTTAGCACTGTGCACCGGGGCCAGCTTCTGCACGCGGGCCAGAATCTGCTCAACGGTCAACGGCTCATGTGCCTCGCGTAGGACTCGTAGCACCAGGTCTGTTGTGCTCCTCGCGGTCACTCTTTGAGCCATCACGATGTCATCCTCCATTTCAAGTTGTATCGAGGTCGGAGTCGTGGCGCAGCGACTGCGCGCTCAAGGCTCGGGTTTTGTTGTGTTAATGAGCAAGGTCTGGACCAAGGGCAAAGCCCAGCGACACAAAATGTTCACGGCCAGGAGGCTGCCGTCAGAGGCGCTCTGCCATGGCAACCGGGCTTTACGCTTCGCGCTACCCCGGTACACGGCCTTTTGGGGGCAGGGCATGTCCGGCCCCCTCTCCCAGGTTAAGGCCGGGCGGCAGCGTGGCGAAATAGCCGGCTGCGACCCGATCAGCGGATACGGACCCTGGAAACACCTTTAGCTCAGGACAGTTGACAACGACTGCGATAAGGCTGAAAATGTAGACAATGGCAATCCTGTGACATCGTTGGCACCAGGAAGAGGATATTCTCATGCCCAATGGTTATGGTACTCAACGCGACTACCTGGAGCGAGTCAAGACGAGTGCTGCTGCAAGGCAAAAGAGTGTAGAAGCAGCTTTGCGTGAGGCCTTTTCGGGCTTTATCGAAACACGAGAAGTGGATGTAGTCATCTTCTCCACTATGAGTGCTCTGGATCTGGCTAAAGCAATCGTGGCTCACCCGCTCATCTTGAAGCCGTTGTTGGCAGCATGCAATATCGCTGCACGCGCTATCGAAAGAGACCTGGGTATCAGGAATCTGGATACCTACGAGCCTCATGTCGATGAGTCGCATGCTCAGATCATTGCGGGTTATATCAAGCCTTTCCTGCCTCTGTATCTCGAGGTGCCGGCCTTGAGTGAGCTGGATCGCGTGGCTTACATTGACAAAGAGATACGCAAAGGGAAGGGGCGATGGGAACAGCGTATACTCAAGGCACTGAACCGTCATGGCCATGCTACCTTTCGGAAAAGACACTTTATAGTAGAGGGTCAGGAGTTCGAGTTGGATGCCGCGGCACCTCTTGAGGGACCCATTCGCACTGGCATTGACGTAAAGCGCATTGAAGCTCGACGCGATATCCACAAGCGCTGCGATGAGATTGTCAACAAGGCCCGAAAGCTGAAAACAGCTTTTCCCGAAGCCAAGTTTGGTACAGTCATCTACTACCCTTTCATCGATGAGCATGCCAATGTACAGAACCGCCTGCATTCGGCTGATGTCGATGGCATCGTGTTTGCTTCCGATGCAGACGACTCCATCGAGAATGCAGTCCAATTCCTGCTTTCTTCACTGGAGGTATCCGCAGAATGATGGCAACAACCACCCATCGCTTGATAGAGGGTGATGCTCGCGATCTCTCATTTCTGAAGGACGAAAGCATCCACCTCGTGGTCACTTCGCCTCCGTACTGGACTCTCAAAAGATACCGCGAGCACCCGGATCAACTGGGACACGTTTCGGACTATGATGAGTTCATCGAGCAACTCTCTCAGGTCTGGCGCGAGTGTTACCGGGTTCTTGTGCCCGGTGGACGATTGATATGCGTCGTGGGGGATGTATGCCTGTCGCGCCGCCAGAACGGCCGCCATCTGGTGGTACCTCTGCATGCCGATATTGTGGTCGCGTGCAGACGCATTGGGTTCGATAATCTGAACCCTATCATTTGGCAGAAAATCGCCAATGCCAACTATGAAGTTAGTAACGGCAGCAAGTTCCTGGGCAAGCCCTATGAGCCCAATGCCATCATCAAGAATGATATCGAATTCATTCTCATGCAGCGTAAGCCAGGTGGCTACCGAAAGCCAACGGAAGAGCAGCGCCGCCAATCGATGATCGACAAGAAGGAGTATGGGCAATGGTTCCAGCAGTTCTGGAACTTGCCTGGAGCGTCCACGAAAGAGCATCCAGCCCCTTTCCCCTTGGAGTTGGCTTATCGGTTGGTGCGTATGTTCTCATTTGCTGGAGATACTGTGCTCGATCCCTTTGTTGGTACAGGCACAACGATGCTTGCCGCAATCCGTGCAGCGCGCAACAGTGTTGGAGTAGATATCGAGCCAGTCTATTGCGAGATGGCTCTCAGGAGGCTCCAAACAGAAGGCCATATGCTTTTCGGCGAGACCAAGATCGAAAGGCTCATGGCAGCAAGGCTTGCGCCCGGCTCCATCCAGCCCATTTCTGACACGAGCCCTGCTGCTGCGCCCGTTTCCAGTGACCTGCAATGAGGATAGGCTCGCCCCACTGAGTCTTGAGTGATTCCTACAGGTAGCGCCGCTTCAGGCGCTCGTACTCCTCGGAGAACTCGCGCTCCAGCCGGGCTTTTTCCTCCTCCGGCAGGAAGGAAGCACGCACAGCCTGGAGGCCCAGGCTGCAGAGCTCATCAGCGCCAAAGCCAAAAACGTGGGCAGCCAGCCTGTACTCCTGCACGAGGGTGGTGTTGAAGAGGGGCGGATCATCCGAGTTGAGGGTCACGGGTACCCCCGCCTCATAGAGCTGCCGCAGGGGATGCGCGGCATAATCGGGGTAGACGTGCAGGGCGATATTGCTTGTGGGGCAAATGTCGATGGTGATCTGCCGCTCGCGGAGATAGGCTACCAGCTCCGGGTCCTCAATGGCGCGCACGCCATGGCCAATGCGGTCGGCATGCAGCAGCCGCAGAGCATTCCAGATCGAAGTGGGCCCGGCCAGCTCGCCGGCATGGGGGTAACTCTTGAGCCCGGCCTGTTTGGCCAGGGCGAAAGCGCTCACAAACAACTCGGGCGGGTAGAGGTTCTCCGACCCGCCCAGCCCCAGGCCCAGAATGCCGTGCCCCTGCCCCTCCACACAATAGCGGGCTGCCTGCAGCGCCGCCTCAGGCCCCAGGTCGCGCGCCGCATCGGGCAGCCAGCGCATCATCACCCCCCAGGTGCGTTGTGCCTGCCGGCAGCCCTCCTCCACGGCGGCGAGCAGGGCGCTGAAGGGCAGGTCGGGCCGCACCGAGGTGCTGGGGGTCCAGGTCACCTCCGCATAGCGGATGTTCTGGCGATCCATCTCGGCGCCCAGGCTGCGCACGATCATTGTCCAATCCTCGGGCGTACGCAGGCAGCTCAGAATAAGCATATAGACGTCGATGAAATGGCTGAAATCCTTGAACTGATAGAGCGCTTGCAGCCCCGGTACATCCTGCGCTGGCAGTGAGACGCCGTTGCGCCGGGCCAGCTCCAGCAGCGTCTCTGGCCGGGTAGAGCCCTCGAGGTGAACGTGCAACTCAGCCTTGGGCATGGCCTGGATGAAATCATCGAGCGACATGAAAATCCTCCCCTTGTGTAAAGGCAGCCAACGTGACGTTGACAGGCATTTTCGCACGGATGGCCCCGTTGGTCAATTGCTCTGCTGGCCCGGCCGCGTGCAAGATGTATCAGCGAGTTCGCGGCCAGCAGGCTGCCCTGAGGCGCCCTGCCCTGGCAACCGGGCTTTACGCTGCGCGCTACCCCGGTACAGGGCCCATTGGGGGTCAGTCATGCCCTATGGGGGCGGCCGGACATGACTGACCCCCCTCCCGGGTTGAGGCCGGGCGGCAGCGTGGCGGCTTGGCCGGCTGCGGCCCGGGCAGCGGATACGCACTCGGGATGCACCCGCTGGCCCGGCCGATTCCTGAACAAACTTTAATCCCTGGCCGGGGGGAGCGTTAATATACCGTTCACGTTGCTATCGTATACTACCATACGAAAGCATTGTCGCTTCGGCGATGATACCTGGAGGCCCTCCCGATGAAACGGGAAACGTTCGGCGTCATTCTGCTCGCAATGGGGACCCTGGCCGTGTTATTGGCGCTGGGGGCAAACCTGGTGGGCTTGGGCGGCAAGGGTGTCTTTGGCGGGTGGCAGATCTGGGGTGTGCTATCCGGCGCTGCGGCTGCGGCTGTCGGGGTCCTATCATTGGCATACCGTGCTTAGCGTGACGTTCTAGCTCCGGCCGCGCGGGGCGCTGCATCGAACCCTTCATTCCAGCCGGCGCTCAAGCGCAGGCAAGGTTTCCCCGGTGAGAGCCGGCGGCTTGGTGCACATAGGGCCTGTCCCCGTCCAAGCAGGCCATGGTCCGTCTTCCTCCTGCGCACCGGGTACCGCCGGCTCTCGATTCCTGCCTCCAGTCCCTTTGAGATACACCCATTCCTGCAAAAACGCTTGCTAAAGTGCATCAATTATGGTATGATTCCCACTTATGGTGGGGCAACTGGTGGGGTCGCGGCTTTTGCCCCTGAGGAGGCGACTCTGCAGTGAGTGAACAAATCATCACGTTCCGGCAGCACCTCCGGCCAGATCTCGTCGGCGACTATATCCTGTTGCCTTTCGAGCTCCCGCCGGATGCAGCGCGGATTGATATAAGCTATAGCTACGATCAGGCTATCGAGCCGGTACCGGGGGCTGCGCCCGGCAATGCCCTGGACCTGGGGCTTTTCGATCCGCGGGGCGCCGAATTCGGCGGCAAGGGCTTCCGGGGCTGGAGCGGCACGGCGCGCCGAGAGATTTTTGTGGCCCCCGACGATGCGACGCCGGGCTACCTGCCTGGCCCCCTCTATGCAGGGGTGTGGCACGTGTTGCTGGGGTTGTACATGCTCCACCCGGCGGGCTGCGATTATGAGGTCACCATCCGGCTGACCCGCGGGCCGGCCGCACAAACGGAGGCGCTGGTCTGGCCCGAGCCACCCGTGCAGCGAGAGTGGCGCTGGTATCGCGGCGATCTGCATTGCCATAGCCACCACAGTGAGGCGACGGGCACTCTGGCCGACCTGTGCGGGGCAGCCCGCGAACAGGGGCTCGATTTCCTGGCCGTGACCGAACACAACACAACCAGCCATCACCGGCTGTTGCCCCAGTTTCGCACCCCCGACTTTTTGCCGATTCCCGGGGAGGAAATCACGACCTATCACGGGCACGGCAATGTGTGGGGGGCCGAAGGCTGGGTCGAGTTCCGCTGCCGGCGTGATGTGGACCTGACGCGGGTGATCAGCATTGCCCACGCGGCAGGTGCCCTGTTTTCGGCGAACCACCCCAAGACCAACGGCCCGCCCTGGCAGTTCACAACCTTTGAGGGCATCGACTGCCTGGAGGTCTGGCAGGGGCCCTGGTTCCTCTCCAACTACCAATCGCTGGCCCGCTGGGATGGGCTGTTGCGCGGTGGCCAGCGCGTGGTGGGTGTGGGCGGCAGCGATCAGCATCAGCCGGCGGCTGGAGGGGCTTCCTGGCATCGGGTAGGCCAGCCGACGACGTGGGTCTATGCGCCCGCGCTGGAGCAGAAGGCCATTTTGGGGGCCATCAAGGCGGGGCACGTCTATATCTCCGCCGGGCCCGACGGGCCCCAGCTGGAGCTACGTGCAACCGCCGATGGGCAGGAAGCCATGATGGGCGATGTGTTGCCAGTCGGCGCCCATCAGCCGGTGCGCCTGTTGGCCCGGGTGCAGGGCGCCCAGGGCCTGATTCTGCGCCTGATTGGCCCCAAGGGCATCCTGGCTGAGGAGCCCATCACCGGCGATGATTTCCGTTATGAGCACGCGCTCGAGGCGCGCGTTTCAACCTATGTACGGGCCGAGGTGGCGGAGCCTCTCGACCCGGCAGAAGCCGCTGAGCCGGCTGCCCTGATGTTGCAGGCCCTGGGTAACCCGATCTACATGCAGGTTATCTGAACCGACAAGCTCAGGAGCCGGGCAAAAGTTGATTGAGTCGCTCCGGGGGCGGCATTCCCGCTCCGTGGGCGCTTTCGTGACGTGCGTTGGCATATTCTTGGGCCCCTGCACGGGTCTTGGCAATCGTGCCCCGGCGCAGCCGGGCACCCGCAAGATCCGTGGGAGGGTCCGTTCTGCCAGAGATAGCAACCGGTGCTTGTTTGCGTGACCTC
Source organism: Anaerolineae bacterium (assembly GCA_034436375.1). Lineage (GTDB taxonomy): Bacteria > Chloroflexota > Anaerolineae > SpSt-313 > SpSt-313 > DAOTVS01. Next base: position 6,601 of record DAOTVS010000208.1, read on the forward strand.
CGCCTTGAGGCGGGGGAGTTGGGGGATCACGGGGGAATAGGGGGGCGGCCGGCGAGCCGCCCATTGCAGGTAAACAAAACGACTGCGCACGCCACGCCGGAGGTGTTCGACGCCCGGCTCCTCTATTCACCTGCCTGGGGCAGGCTGAAGGAGGACACCGGTGGTCAGTTCCGGGATATTGCGCTGGTCTCTGATCATCGTGGTGG
>DAOTVS010000209.1:0-26114 GCA_034436375.1 Anaerolineae bacterium
ATCGTACAGGAAGGCGCAACCGTGAGACAGCTGCACCCCTGTACCGTCTACGGCAGGCAATCAGCCGCTTGTGGCTGGCATTCCCGCCCAACGGACTGCCTTTGTTAAATACGGGATAAACCATGACCCGCCCAATACCCCCTCCCGGGTCAGAGCCGGGCAGGCGCACAGCACCTTTGCCGGCTGTTACCGGGAGCCGGCTGGATCAAGTACGGTTGCAGTACAAAGCCCGGCGGCTTCAGCCCCGGGCGGCCTACGGAGCACGAAAAAGGGCCCCAAGTAGCCTTTCGACACCACCGGCGTTTCCACTGGCCTACTGCCGATCCTCTTGTGAGGATGAGACACCTTGGGTTGGCTCACCGGATCACCGGCTTTCACCGGCATCTGATCCGGCTTGTGGGCTTCCAGGATCAACCTTTACACCCACTTACGGCCGTTGCCTCTATGATAAATAGAGGACGCCGCTGGCCAACTTACGGTTACCTTCGACCAGTTTCCCCGCCGATGGCTCTTATGGCTTCTTGGGGCCCCTTTTCGAGGGTCCCAAGTAACCTTACGCCACTGCAGTGTTTCCATGGGCCTACTGTCTGTCTCTTGCGAGAAGAAACCCTCGGTTGGCTCACCAGGCGTCCAGTTTTCACTTGCGCCTGGCCTGTGGACCTCCAGGCTCATCACCTTTCTTTCCACTGACGGCCGTCACCTCCGTTGCCAGAGGACGCCGCTGGCCAACTTACGGCCCTTTTCGGCCCGTTTCCCTCACTGCAGCGCCTGGGGCTGCTCGGGACCCTCTACTCGAGGTCCAGGTAACCTTTCGAGACATCCAGCGTTTCCACGAGCTTACTGCCTATCCTCTTGCGAGGATAGAGCACCTTGGGCTGGCTCACCAGAGGTCTCGGCTTTCGCCGAGGCTTGGCTTGCGGGCATCCAGGCTCATCACCTTTCGTCCCGCTGACGGTCGTTGTCTCTGTTTCCAGAGAACGCCGCTCGCCAGCTTACGGCATCCTTCAGCTCGTTTCCCTCGCTGGTAGCTCTTATGGCCCCTTGGGCCCCTTCTTTGTAAGGGTCCCAAGTAACCTTTCGACACTTCCGGCGTTTCCGCTGGCCTACTGCTTATCCCCTTATCGGGGACAAGACACCTTGGGCTGGCTCACCAGAGGTCTCGGCTTTCGCCGAGGCTTGGCTTGTGGGCTTCTAAGCTCTCGCCTTTAGACCCACTTACGGGCGTTGTCCCTGTCGCCAGAGACAACGTCGCTGGCCAACTGACGGTTGTTTTCAGCCAGGTTCCCCGCCGGAAGCTCTTAGTGCTCCTCAGGACCCTTACTGCCGCCAGTATACCATGCGGGAGGGGCCGCGTCAAGGGTCCGCCAGCCAGGCGTAGGGGCGCCGCAGGCGGGGCACAACTGGTTGGGGGCAGGCTTCCCTTCCAGGCATGTACGTTGTGGTCCCAAACCCCAGGGGCAGATTTAAGGTGACAGCGCCCCAGATTTAAGGTCCACTGCGCGCGTGACATTCCGCCGCCCAAGGTCCGGAGCCGCAACGGATACTTTTTGCGTTCACGACAACCTCTTCCGAGAGCGGCTTCCCAGCCCGCCGAAGTCTGCCTCCCCGATAACCCTGCCTCTGCGCGAAAGAGTGTCTCATAGAGGATTGACTAGAACAGATGTTCATGCTATAATACTAGCACATCCGTTCTATTCGGAGGGCCTTATGAGACAGCTCAACCTGGACTTGCAGGCCAACCGCATCGAAGCCGTGCTGGCCACCCACCGGGCGCCGGCGCGCGTCTTGGGCGGGGTCGTTACCCCCCGCATGGTCCGTTTCCACCTGCAGCCCTCACCCGGCGTGCGTGTGCGCCGCCTTGTGGGGCTCGCCGAAGAGTTGGCGCTCGCCCTCGACGTCCCCGGCTGCCGCATCGCCCGCGACAATGGCGCCCTTGCGGTCGAGGTTCCACGGCCTGACCCGGCCCCCGTCTCGCTCCTGCCCCTCTGCGCCCGTCTGGCGCGCATCCCACCCTGTGCCGCGCTGATCGGTCTCGACGAGCAGGGCACGCCTCTGCTGCTTTCACTGCCGAGCCCCGATGTGGCCCACGTCCTCATCTCTGGCTCCACCGGCTCCGGCAAGACGGTGCTCCTGCGCGCCCTCATCGCTTCGCTGGCCATGCACAATCACCTGGGCGAGGTGCAACTCATCCTCGTGGACCCCAAGGGCCGCGCCTTTGGCCCATTGGCGCGCCTGCCGCACCTCCTCTGCCCGCCTGTCAGCGATGGCCCCGAGATTGCCCACCGCCTGGATTGGCTGGTGGCCGAGATGGAGCGGCGAGACCGCGAGCGCATCACGGCGCCACACCTGGTGCTGGCCATCGATGAGCTGGCTGAGGTGGCCGCCGTCGGAGGGGGTGGCGCCATCGAGGCTTTGACCCGGCTTACCCAGCGCGGGCGCGAGGCGGGGATCCACGTGGTGGCGGCCACGCAAAAGCCAGCGGCGGCCCTGCTGGGCCCTCTGATGAAGGCCAACTTTCCCGTGCGCCTGGTGGGCAGCGTGACCTCGGCCGACGATGCGCGCGTGGCCACGGGCCTGGCGGGAAGCGGCGCCGAGAGACTGCTGGGGCGGGGCGACTTTTTGCTGGTGGTACGGGGGCAGTCCTGCCGCTTCCAGGCCGCCCTGGCCAGCGATGCCGAGCTGCGCGCCCTGGCCGAGCAACTGCACAGCGGCGGCAGGCATTCGCGCCGCTGGGCCCTGCCCGCCCCGAGTGAGCCTCCTCCCGGGCGCCTTTTGGATGTGGTTCTGCGCCCGCGCCCGGGAGGGACTGGGGTGAGGTCTACGTAGCCGACAGGGCACGATTCACGAGCATCCATAAGGGGGAGCGAACGAGCGATGAGCCTGGACGTTTGGTTCAGCGAGGATATCAAGTACATCCTGATGGCTGCGGAGCGCGCGGGCTCGGCGTCACTGGCGCAGGCCGCCGAGTGCGCCACAGACTCGCAGTTGCTGCGCGCCTATCAGCGCGGCTACAGGGCGGCCCTGAGCACCGTGGCCCTGGCCTGTGGCCTCTTGCCCGAAGAGGGTGAGCGCGCAGGTTCCACTCTTCGAGGTCGTGAGGAGGGTTGGCCATGAGCGTCAAACGCCTGACCGCCAGCCTGCTTTTGACTGGCACGGCCGCCTTTGCCGTGGCGCTGGCGGTCGTCGTCGGCACGCGGATGAGCGCCGAGGCCATGGCAGTCGTCATTGGTGTGGTCTGCGGCGTCGGCTCCAGCATCCCCATGAGCGCCATCATTCTGCTGTTGACGCGGCGGCCGCGGCCCCGGAGCGAGGAGTCTGCTCCGCAAGCGCCGCGCCCGCCGGTCGTCGTGGTGACCCAGGCGCCACCGCCGCAGCCCGCAGCCGCGCCCTGGCCCGGCTATGGCCCGGCCTACCCGGCAACGCCCATGCCTGCGCCGAGGGAGTTCCGCGTCATCGGCGAGGAGTGAAGCGTGAGGCGATACAGCCAAAAGGCGATGGCGACTGTCACTGCCGCCCCGGCCGCCACCCAGGCCTCCACAGTCAGCGCATTGAGCACGCCGGTCTGCATGAGGATGACGCCAAGGTTGACGACGGTGTGCAGAGCCACCGCCAGGGCAAAGCAGCGCCCGGTGCAGCGGCTGGCATAGCCGTAGCCGGAAATGGCGCCCGAGCCGATGTGGAAGGGCACGGCGAAAAAGCGCTCGATAAAGCCGACAAGCGCAGGGGCTCCCCCGAGTTGCACAGAGCCCCACGTCCAACCGGCGGCAAAGATCGTGTTGAAAACCCAAAAGGCCTCATAGCCGCCCAGGCCCGCGCCGGCGGCGGCGCCTGCGGCCACACCGGCGCGCGCATCGTGCCGCTCGCCCAGCAGGCGCAGCGCGAGCACTGCGCCCAGCAGCTTGACGGCTTCTTGCACCAGACTGGCTGCCACCAGGCTGGGCAGCGAAACCAATAGCAGGAAGCGCTTGATCGCGTCTATGCCGATCAGGCTCAGCCAGAATTGGTTGAGCAGCCCCTGCAGAGGCACCTGTACCCAGGCAATGGCGAAGGGAAAGAGCACGGCTGCCAGGGCCAACCCTGCCCACAGCGGCCAGTGGCGCAGTCGCCCGCGCGCCAGCAGATAGAGCCAGGGCAGGGCAAAGAGCGCCGCCAAGACGGCCGAGCGCCAGTCCGGAACCCCGACAAAGTAGAGTGGAGTCATGATCTCACCCCTTGGCCAGCACGAGCTTGGAGCCCGCATTCTGGTACTGTACCAGGCGATGCGGCGCCGCCTGTTCATACCAGGCCGTCTGCTGGGTGCCGCCAAAGCTCAGCTCCACTTTCCACGCGTCGAACGTGCCTGCCGGAACGGTAACCGTCTCCGAGCCCAGGACGCGCACGGTGGTATTGATCTTGGTCGCATTGGCGACAACCACGTTCACAAAGCTTGCCTGATAGCCCTCGGCCAGGGGCGCCGCGCGCAGGGTCATCAGGAGCTGGTCATTGTCCAGCAGGTTAGCTGGCACATCGACCGCTGCACTCTTGTTTTTGCCGTTCACCACTGCCATGATGGGCAGCCTGCCAGCGCCGGCCGGGTAGGTCGCCGAAACCGTCGCGTCGGTGCCCTGGGCCTTGATCGTCTTTTCGATGCTCAGGGGCCGGAGCGTCTGCGCGTCGATGTGGATCGTCGCCCCTTGATCGACCGAGCTCAGCGCGTCGTGGGTCGAGAGCACCCAGGCGCCACCATCACTCTTAAAGGCAAAGGTCGAAGTGCCGACGGAGCTGCCATTCTTGTCCAGCACATTGTACACCGCCTGCTCGCCGTCCTGCCAGGGCGCCGCGCCCAGGGTCAGGGCAGGCGCATTGCTACCGCCGGCGGCCCCACAGGCAGCCAACGACCACGCAACCAGCAGCAGTGAAAGGGCGAGAGTCGCTCGCTTCATAACAGTGCCTCCTTTCAAGAACGTGGCGCTAGAGGCAAGGTAGGATGCCTCGCTTGGGCGATGCTCGCCATGCCGTGATGCCTGATTGTCCGCTCGGCACGACATGCTTGCGAGAGGCTCGCTGCTCAACGTTCTCTGCTTGGCACAGGGTTCCGGGAACCCTGGGGTACTGCCCATGACGTCTGCGGACATCATCTGCAGTCCTACATGGCCTGCGGGCCATGCCCCACCGCACAGAAATTGAGCCACCCAGAAGGAGCGCTGGCGGCCCGCGCCGGCCCTGGCCGCCTGGCAGGCGACGCTCCGCCATAGAAGCCAAGGCTCTGAGCGCTGACAGGGTCCGATGGGCCTTGGGTTACTCAGCATGAGGCCAGGGTAGCGCGCACCCGCTCGCACGTGTGCTGTTTCAGGCGAGGGCACATCAACAGCTATACACTATACGTTCCCTTGCTCACGAGGTTCCGCTGATCCCGGCGCCCAAATCCCGCCTGCCTGGTGCGGGTAGGGGCCGGGTCTGAAACCTGCCCCTACGCACGGCCCTACTCCTCGCCGGGCAGGGTACCGGCCGGCGGTACCTTGGCCGGATCCTTGCGCCAAGCCAGGTAGGAGTAGGCACAGATGACGAGCGTCCCCAGGATGATGAGCCCGAGCATCGCCTTGGTCGCCCACACCGCATGCAGCAGGCCGACAGCGATCTGGGCGACCCCCATACCCATGAACACCCAGCCGCCGAAGCGGTGCGTCTTGACCCACGCCATCTTGCTGGAGAGGGTCCACGGCGTGCGGATGCCGACAAACCAGTTGGGGCGAAGCTTGCCCATCTGGTTGCCCAGGATGATAAACAGGCCACCGACGACCAATGGGATCACCGTATTAGTCGCCAGCGGAGAGCCGTGGATCTGGAGCTGCACGATGCCATAAATCACAGCCAGCAAGGTCGTCAGCAGCAGCCGGATCAGTGTGTAGCTGCCGGCAAAGGCGCGATAGTTCGCACGGCCCGGATCCCAGCGGGGCAGGGCGATCATCAGCACATAGAGGCCCAGGGCCAGGGCGGGCAGCAGCAACAGGCCCTCGACCTTGCCGCCATAGCGGTTCGCCTGGCCATTCAGGCCCCAATGCACGGGGATCCGTGCCGGCGCCGAGGACCACGAGAGCGCGGCCAGGATCCACATGCCCGCGATCAACAACCAGTGCACCCATTCGGTGCGCCAAGAGATCTTCATTCAAGCTGCTCCTTTCGCCTCCCATCGACCCCCAGGAGCTCCATGAGGCTGGTGAGGGCGTCCTCGAAAGCCGAGGCGTTCAAGCTGTAGACAATCGTGGTCCCCCGCCGCTCGGGCACGATCAGCCCGGCGTGCTTGAGGACGTTGAAATGGCCTGAAAGCGTGGAACGGGCCAGGGGGAAATGCTCGGCGAGCTCACCCGCCGTCATATCACCAGCGCGCAAGAGGCGCAGAATCTCCCGCCGTGTCGGATCGCTGAGCGCCTGGAACACCTCGCTGACGGCCATACCCCTTCCTTTCGTTATTTGGCGAATAAGCGAAATAATAATGCCAATCCATTGGCCTGTCAAGAAGCCCTTCCAACCTGTTGCGCTTGTTTTGACAAATCTCAACTTAACGCATATAATGAATATGGAACCTCTGTTAGAGAGATTGGCTCATTCCTGCTACAATTCTCATTCTTCATCAAGTCACCCTGAGTCCGCCCCTCGCCATCGCTATCCCATAGAGTTCACAGCGAGCGGGCATGCCAATCGACTGGCAGAGGTTCCTCCTTTTCCCGAGGACGGCGCCGCTCCAGTCATCTTGCGCACAACTCGCCTGCCGGCGAATCCTATTCTTGTCGTGCTCCACCCACAATCCTCAGCAGGAGAAAAGACTCGTCTTGAGAGACACCGTCTCCCCACGGCTGTCGTTCACCCTCCGCCAGAAGCCAGGTAAGGGCTGACCCCTGATACCGCAACGATACCCCCTTCCACGCGTATTGTCAGTGCGCAAGGGCACTGTCCTTCCATACTGGCACACTTTGATCAACAGGAGGCCGTGGAGATTATGCAGACCGCGGTCAGCGACAAACTTATGACCCTGTTCGCAGTGGCGGGCACCACAGGTATCGTGGTGATCATTGCCGTGGCGGTGGTGCTGGCCATCGTTCTCACCCGGGACAAAGGCAATTAGAGGGATAACACGATGAGCTATACCTTCCTTTTCATCCTTCTCGCGGCGCTGGTTTTGCTGGCCGTGGTCGTGACAGCGGCCGTGTTGGCCATCGTTCTGGTTCGCCGCAGGGACTGATTCGTCTTGGCAGGGGCCAGGTTCGCACTATAGCTGGAGGGGTTGACCATGGATCTTGCGCGCGTACACATTATCGGCACTGGGGGCACCATTGCCATGGGGGCCAGCGCTGCAGGCGGGGTAGTGCCCAGCATGAGCGCCGAAGACCTTATCCGCGCCGTGCCGGGGCTGGCGCAGGCGGCCCAGATTACGGCGGCCCAGTTGCAGCAGGTCGCCGGCTCGAGCCTCTCCTTCGACGACCTGCTGGCCGCAGCAGTGGAGGCGCGAAGGCAGATCGCGGCTGGGGCCGACGGTATTGTGGTAACACAGGGCACCGATACCATCGAGGAGATCGCCTTTGGGCTGGATCTGCTGGTGCCGGGCGATGCCCCGGTGGTGGTGACGGGCGCTATGCGCAACCCCACGCTGCCCGGGGCCGATGGGCCGGCGAACCTGCTGGCTGCCGTGCAGACGGCAGCCAGCCCCCAGGCGCGCGGCCTGGGGGCGCTGGTCGCATTCAACGATGAAATCCATGCTGCTCGCTTTGTGCAGAAGACCCACTCGCAGAGCCCTTCCACCTTCCGCTCGCGCCTCACGGGGCCCATCGGTTGGGTGGCCGAAGGTCGGGTGCATATCGCGCTGCGGCCAGTGGGGCGGCAGCATGTAGAGATCCCTGCAGGAGCGCCCTATCAGCCAGTGGCCCTGGTGACGCTCGCCCTGGGTGACGATGGGCGGCTGCTGGGGGCACTGGCAGGCCTGGGCTTCCGGGGAGCGGTCATCGAGGCGCTGGGCGGCGGGCATGCTCCCTATTGGCTTGCGGATGCCCTGGGGCAACTGGCGGCCGAGATGCCCGTGGTCATGGCCTCGCGCACTGGGGCGGGCCAGGTATTGGAACACACCTATGGCTTCCCGGGCGGCGAATCGGACCTCATCGCCCGCGGCCTCATCCCCGCTGGTTATCTGGATGGCGCCAAGGCGCGGGTGCTCCTCTCGCTCCTGCTGCGAGCAGGGGCTGGCCGAGATGAGATTGTCGCCGCTTTTGCGACCTGGCGTGAGCCGCAGTAAGATTAAGGTAACAGGTGTGCTACCCGTGCATAAGGTTGAGGAGGGGGACGATGGGGCCTCTGCAGGCGGCGCAGGCTCGCCGGCGCCCTCAACTGCCCTACGTGCCCGGCTTGGATGGTCTGCGCGCCATCGCCGTCATACTCGTGCTTCTGTATCATGCCGATCTGGGCTGCCTTCCCGGTGGCTTTCTTGGTGTGGAGGTGTTCTTTGTCCTCAGCGGCTATCTGATCACCTCCTTGCTCCTGGCAGAGTGGGACGAGTGGGGCCGCATCGACATCCCGGGCTTTTGGCTGCGGCGTGCGCGGCGGCTGCTGCCAGCCGCCTACTTGATGATCGCGGTCACCCTGGCCGGCGCCGTTCTCTTCTTGCCGCAGGAGGTGGCAAACCTGCGCCGGGATGCGGCCGCCGCCGTCGCCATGGTGACCAACTGGTATCTCGTGCTCAGCCAGCAATCCTACTTTCAGATCGTCGGGCGCCCCTCCCTGCTCCAGCACTTGTGGTCGCTGTCTGTGGAGGAGCAGTTCTACCTGCTGTGGCCGATTCTCTTCGCCCTTGGCATGCGCTTTTTGCAGCGCAGCAGGATGCTGATCATCACTTTCCTGGGGGTGGCCGCTTCTACGCTGGTGATGGCAGCCCTTTACCGCCCCGATGTCGACCCCTCACGCCTCTACTATGGAACGGATACACGGGCCGCAGGCCTTCTCATCGGCGCTTCATTCGCTTTGGCCTGGATGCCGGCGCCTCACCTGGCCCTGGCTGGCCGGGGCAAGGTGGGCTGGCCCGATGTCGCCGCCTTGAGCGCGTTGGCGATGCTCATCGCACTCTGCGCCACGGTTAACGAGTTCCAGCCTTTCCTCTACCGGGGCGGCCTGGCCCTGGTAGCCGGCACGACTGCTATAGCCATCGCCGCGGTGACTCACCCGGGCGCCCATCTGGCTCCCCGGTTGCTGGAATGGGGGCCGCTGCGTTGGGCCGGGCAGCGCTCCTATTCCCTTTACCTGTGGCATTGGCCGGTCTTTATGGTCACCCGCCCCCAGATTGATGTCGCGATCACCGGCCTGCCCCTGCTGGCCCTCCGGGTGGGGGCAACCGTGGTGCTGGCCGAACTCTCCTACCGCTATGTGGAGGCGCCGGTGCGCACCGGCGCCCTGCAACGCGCCTGGCAATCGTGGCGGCAGGCACGCGGCAGCCGGCGCCCGCAGATCAGCATGCGGTGGGCTGCCGCTATCAGCGTCGCCATGGCCCCCTCGATCGTAGTAGCGGTTTCGGTGGCCGCGGCCCAGCCGGCGCCGGACCCCTCGTACCTGAGCGTACAAGCTCTCCACGTCGTCAGCCTGTCGGGCATGGCTGCAACACCGGAGATGCCGCAGCCGGCCATCCAGGGGGCCAGCCCGCAAGCCCCGCCCACGGCCACCCTTCTGCTGGCGCCTACCATGGCAACTCTGCCCCAGGCGGAAGGCCCAGCCGTCACATCAGAGCCGCCGGAGCAGCCCGCCATCTGGCCCGGGGGACCGGCCATACCGACGCCAAGCGCGCACCACATCGAGGTCACCATGATCGGCGACTCGGTCATGCTCGGCGCCGCCAAAGAGATCCAGAAAAACGTCAGCGACCTCGACTTCGACGCTGCTGTCAACCGCAATGTCGCCACAGCCATCGATCTCCTGCGGGCCCGCCGTGACGCCGGGGAGCTGGGGGCGGCTGTGGTGGTGCACATCGGCAATAACGGCCCCTTCTCTGCTCAGCAGTTCGATGACATGATGCAGATCCTGGCCGGCGTGCACCGTGCCGTGTTCGTCAATATCAAGGTGCCGCGCCGTTGGGAGGGACCCAACAACGCCGTCCTGGCGGCCGGCGTACGGCGCTACGCTAACGCCAGGCTCATCGACTGGAACACAGCCAGCGCCGACCGCCCCGAGCTCTTCTGGGATGACGGCATCCACCTGCGGCCCGAGGGGGCAAAGGTCTATGCGGGGTTGATCGTGGCACAGCTCCAGGCGCCCTGAGCAAGGGCCAGAGCCCTCAATGGAACAACCCTCAGTCCGTCCTGCGGAGGCGCAGCGCGATATAGGGCTTGCCGGGCAGGTCAACGGTCATTCACCCTCCAGGGCCTTGGCATGGGTGCGATAGTCATCTCCCAGGTGTCGATCACCTCCGCTGCAAAGCGCCCTCCCTCGGCCAGAGCCAGGCTCAGCGGTCGCGGCTGGTGGATGCCCAGGTAGGCCAGGTAGTACGCGCCCGGCCGGCCCGCACAGGCAAAACCGTGTTGCACCACCGCGTCGACCGGCTCACGCCCCTGCGCCGGCCCTTGCTCCAGAATACGGTAGGTACCGCCCCCCATCATAAGAGCCCTCGGTGAGAACAACCCGGTTGCGATACCGAAAGTCGGCGCTCAGGGTGACATCTGCAAACGGGTTGCCCTCGCTGGGGCCCGGCAGCGCCAGGTCGTAGAGGCCCCAACGTTCGACAGCAGGGGATTGGGAGTGGCTCATGGCTGTGCATCTCCCCAGGAATGGATGGGAGGCTATGATGAGATGCCAGCATGTCCTTTCACCGGTATCAAAGATGGTTCGGAAGGATTATACTCGACCCCTTTACTCTTTTTGACACTACATGGAACCTATGCTAGAATGCACCGCAGGTTGAGGGTGCTCTGCACCCGTGAAAGGACTCTCCATTCATGTACCTGCTCTTTGGCTCCAAGCAGATCAAGCACAACAAGAAGCCGGACCCCTGGTCTGGTTAGTTGCGCTTCACTGCCAAGGAGGAGAGCAGGAGCCAGCTTCCCAGGCCAAAGGTCAGGCCGGGAAGCTGTTTTCTTTATGGACTCTGTTCGGAACTCCGGGCTACGCAAGCCTCCGCACGCCGTGCACGGATGCAGGGCAAACGCCAATGCTGTCGAGTGTACGGCGGTTTTTGTTCCCTATCAGCTACTAGCCATCAGCTATCCGCTTTCCAGCCCTATAGAGGTTATTGCTGATCGAGCGGGCAGATGGTTGGGGCAGTCACTGATAGCTAGGGGCTGATAGCTCATAGCTTGTAGCTGATCGCTTGAAGGAGCATGCGTATGCCGATCGCAAGAGTATCCATCATCGAATCTACCCTGCGCGAGGGCGAGCAGTTCGTCGGCGCAAACTATACGCCAGAGCAGAAGGAAGAGATCGCCTACGCCCTGGACGATTTCGGCGTCGATTATATCGAGCTCACCTCTCCCTCGGCCTCTCCCCAGAGCGAAGCCGATTGCCGCCGCATTGCCTCCCTCAAGCTCAAAGCCAAGGTCCTCACCCACACTCGCTGCCACATGGATGACGCCAAGCGGGCTGTAGATACCGGCGTTGATGGCGTGGATGTACTCTTTGGCACATCATCCTATCTGCGGCGTTTTTCCCACGGCAAGGAGATCCCCGAGATCATCGAGGCCGCCCTGCAGGTCGTCTCTTACATCAAGAGCCAGGGTTGCGAGGTGCGCTTTTCCAGCGAGGACTCGTTCCGCAGCGAATCCGATGATCTACTGGCGGTCTACCAGGCCGTGGACCAGCTGGGCATCGACCGTGTGGGCCTGGCCGATACCGTCGGTGTGGCCACCCCCCACCAGGTCTATGATATGGTGACCTTTCTGCGCCAGCATGTGCGCGCCGACATCGAGTTTCACGGCCACAACGACACCGGCTGCGCCATTGCCAACTCCTTTGCCGCGTTGGAGGCCGGCGCCACCCATGTCGATACTTCGGTGCTCGGTATTGGCGAGCGCAACGGCATCACCCCCTTGGGCGGCCTGGTGGCCCGCCTGTATACCGTGGACCGTTCCCTCGTGAGCAAGTATCGCCTGCCCGCCCTGCGCGACCTGGAGCACCTGGTGGCCGGCATCGTGGGGATCGACATCCCCTTCAATAACTATATCACCGGCATCACCGCTTTCACCCACAAGGCCGGCGTCCACGCCAAAGCCGTGCTGAACAACCCGGAAACCTATGAGATCCTGGACCCGGTCGATTTCGGCTTGACGCGTTATGTCAGTATTGCCCACCGGCTCACCGGCTGGAACGCCATCAAGGCGCGCGCCGAGCAATTGGGGCTGACCCTGAGCGATGCTGACCTGAAACAGGCCACGGCGCATATCAAGGCCCTGGCCGATGAAAAGCCCCTGGCTCTGGAGGATGTTGATGCCATCCTGCGGACCTGGATTGAGGACCGCGCTGAATAGGAGACTGACTCATGGGACTGTCGCAAACCCTCGCTGAGAAGATCCTCTCACACGCTGCCGGCAAGCCGGTGCAGCCGGGCGACCTGATCGTGGCGCCGGTGGACATGGCCATGGCCGTCGATTCGATCGCCCCCTCAGTCATCTCGACCCTGCGCAAGGAACTGGGGGCGCACGTGCGCGATCCGCAGCGCGTGGCCATCTTTATCGACCATGTGGCGCCTGCATCCAATGTTGCGACGGCCGATGCGCAGGTGGGCATCCGACGCTTTGCCGCCGAGGAAGGAATCGAGCGCCTCTACGACGTAGGCCGCGGCGTGTGCCATCAGGTCATGATCGAGGAGGAGCTGATCCAGCCGGGGCAGATCGTCCTCGGCTCTGATTCGCACTCGACCTCCTACGGCGCCATCGGCGCGTTCGGCACGGGCATGGGCGCCAGTGATATCGCCCTGGCCTGGGCCTCGGGCCGCACCTGGCTGCGCGTGCCCGAGACGATCCGCGTGCAGGCTACGGGGCGCCTCGCGCCCGGTGTGGGCGCCAAGGACCTGGCGCTACACGTGGCACGCACCATCGGCGTGGACGGGGCCCGCTATGCGGCCGTCGAATGGCTGGGGCTCGATGATCTGCCGCTGGCCGACCGCCAGACCCTGGCCTGCATGAGCACCGAGCTGGGCGCCAAGGTCGGGCTCGTGCCGCCCTCGGGCGAGGTGTGCGAGCGCTTCCGGGTCCCCGAGTGGCTCACGGTGGATGCTGATGCCCCCTGCCAGCGCATGGTGCCGGTGGACCTGGGCGCGCTGCCGCCACTCATCGCCGTGCCGCACTCGGTGGACACGGTGGCCCCAGTAGGTGACCTGGGCAACGTGCGGGTGGATATGGTCTTTATCGGCACCTGCACCAATGGCCGGCTCCAGGACCTGCAGGCGGCAGCCCGGCTGCTGAAAGGCAAAAAGGTCGCCCGCGGCGTGCGCATGATCGTCGTGCCGGCCTCGAGCCAGGTGCTACAGGCCGCCGTGGCCGACGGCACGCTGGCCACGCTGCTGGAAGCGGGCGCAACGGTGGGCACCCCCGGCTGCGGCCCCTGCATCGGCCGGCACCTGGGCGTGCTGGGCGCGGGTGAGGTGTGCCTCTCCACCGCTAACCGCAATTTCCGCGGCCGCATGGGCTCGCCCGAATCCAAGATCTACCTGGCCTCGCCAGAAGTGGCCGCCGCCACGGCGCTCGTGGGGCGGATTGCGGATCCGCGGGACGTGGCGAGTAATAAGTAATGCGTAATAAGTAAGGTCGCCAAGCGGCAAAGTACCCTTTGCCTCATGGCGGAGCGCGTTTTGCTTTTCGTGGTGCTCGCTCCGGCAGAGCTCGCGCAAAGCACTGGGCCTATCGAAATGGCGCCTTACTTATTACGGATTACTTATTACTGCTATCATACATAGAAATAGGGTGAGACACATGGCTAGAGTCTGGAAATTCGGCGCCGATGTCGACACCGATCAAATCGTGCCGGGGCGCTATGCCCCCTATATGACCTCCGAGGCGGAGCTGGGCAAGTATCCCTTTATCGAGGCGCGGCCCGATTTCGCGCCGCAGGTGCGGCCGGGCGACCTGATCGTGGCCGGCAAGAATTTCGGCTGCGGCTCGTCGCGCGAGTATGCGCCCAAAGCGCTCAAGGTGGTGCAGGTCGGCGCCATCATTGCCCCGAGCTTTGCGCGCATTTTCTTCCGCAACGCGCTGAACCTGGGCATCCCCCTCTTCGAGGCGCCCTGGACGGATGAAATTGCCGACGGTGAAGAGGCCACGCTGGATATGGAAGCGGGGCGGCTTGAGACGAGCCACGGCGTCTACCAGCTCACACCCCCGCCCGCTTTCGTGCGCCAGATCTGGCGTGAGGGCTCTATCGTGGAGTACTACCGCAAGTATGGGCGCTTCCCAGGGGAGGATGAGACGCGAAGGAACGTAAAGGGGGAGGAATAGGCCATGACGTGGCGAGTGGCCGTCATCCCGGGCGACGGGATCGGGCAGGAGGTGATCCCGGCGGCGGTGCAGGTGCTCGGGGCGACGAGGATACCTTTCGAGTTCACGTTGGCGGAAGCGGGCTGGGCGACGTTCGAACAGCAGGGCACGGCCCTGCCCGCCGAGACGCTCGCCCTGGTGAAGGAATGCCGGCTGGCGCTTTTCGGCGCCGTTTCGTCGCCCGCGCGTAAGGTGCCGGGCTACAAGAGCCCCATCGTGGCCCTGCGCCGTGAGCTGAACCTCTACGCCAACCTGCGCCCGGCGGTCTCGGCGCCCCTCCCTTCCTCGCGGCCGGGCATCGACCTGCTCCTGGTGCGCGAGAACACTGAGGGCCTGTATGCCGGGCGAGAGCGCCGCGAGGGCGATACGGCCATCGCCGAGCGAGTGATCACCCGCGGGGCCTGCGAGCGCATCGGGTCGCTGGCGGCGACGCTGGCCATGCAGCGCCGGCAGCACCTGACCATCGTGCACAAGGCCAACATCCTGCCCGAGACCTGCGGCTTGTTCCGCGACCTGGTGCGCGCGCAGGCGGCGGCCTACCCGGCGCTGCGCGTGGACGAGCTGCTGGTCGATACCATGGCCATGCGCCTGGTCCTGACGCCGGAGGAGTTTGACGTCATCGTCACCACCAACCTGTTCGGCGACATCCTCTCCGACGAGGCGGCGGCGCTGGTCGGCGGCATGGGCATCGCCCCCGCGGGCAATATCGGCCCCGAGGCCGCCGTGTTCGAGCCGGTGCATGGCTCGGCGCCAGATATTGCCGGGAAGGGGATCGCCAACCCCACGGCCGCCATCCTCGCTGCCAGCATGCTGCTGACGCACATCGGCGAGGAGCAGGCGGCGCGGCGTGTGCGGCAGGCCGTATGGCGTGTGCTGGAGCATGGCCCCCACACCCCCGACCTGGGCGGCGCCGCCGGTACGGCGGATGTGACCCGGGCTGTGATTGAAAACCTGTAGCGGTAGGCGCGGCATGTTGCCGCGGGCTTGCCGGTGGAGACGACGCGGCACGATGCCGCGGCTACGTACCAAAGGAGAGAAGAACATGCACGCGAATTGCCCCGAATGCGACTGCGACATTGAGATGAAGGACCCGATGAAAGGTGAGATCGTGACCTGCCCCGACTGTGGGGCCGAGCTGGAAGTGACGGAGCTGGCGCCGCTAACCCTGGAGCTGGCTCCCGAGGAAGAAGAGGACTGGGGAGAGTAGCGCCATGAGATTGGGCATCCTCGCCTCGCGTATTCGCGTGGAGGAAAAGCTGCTCTTCGAGGCCCTGGAGCGCCGCGGCCTGACCTATGAGCTGATCGACGACCGCGAGCTGGTGCTCGATATGGGCCACAAGGGCTTCGACTATGATGTGGTGCTGGAGCGCTGCATCAACCACTCGCGCGCGCTCTATGCCCTGCGCATCCTGGAGGATTGGGGCCTGCGTTGCGTCAACAGCTACCATGTCGCCGATACCTGCGGCAACAAGCTCCTGACCACCAGCGCCCTCATGCGCGCTGGCGTCCCCAGTCCGCGCACCCTGGTCGCCTTTACCCCCGAATCGGCCCTGCAGGCCATCGAGACCCTTGGCTACCCGGTGGTGCTCAAGCCAGCTGTCGGCTCGTGGGGACGTCTGCTCTCCAAGATCAACGACCGCGAGGCGGCCGAAGCGGTGCTTGAGCACAAGCAGGTGTTGGGCACTTATCACCACTCGATCTTTTATATCCAGGAGTACATCCACAAGCCACAGCGCGACATCCGTGCCTTTGTCATCGGCGACCGCACCATCGCTGCCATCTACCGCCAGTCGGAGCACTGGATCACCAACACCGCCCGCGGCGGGCAGGCCTCCAATTGCCCCATTACGCCCGAGCTGGATGAGCTGTGTGTGCGTGCGGCGCAGGCGGTCGGCGGCGGGATTGTGGCCGTGGACGTGCTCGAGGATGCCGAGCGAGGGTTCCTGGTGAACGAGGTGAACTATACCATGGAATTCCGCAACTCGATCGCGCCTACCGGGGTGAATATCCCCGACCGTGTGATCGACTATCTCATCGAGGTGGCGCGATGAGCGCGGTGCGCGCCTCGATCATCGGCGGCTCTGGCTATGCCGGCGGGGAACTGCTGCGCCTGCTGTTGGGACATCCGCAGGTCGAGGTGGCCCAGGTCACTTCCGAGAGCAATTTCGGCAAGTACGTCCACGCCGTGCACCCCAACCTGCGCGGGTGCACGGCGCTCACCTTCAGCCGCGCCGCCGATGTAGGGCCCTGTGACATCCTCTTCCTGGCGCTACCCCACGGCGAGGCCATGCAGCGCATCGAGGCTTTAGCCAGGCTGGCGCCCAAGATCATCGACCTCAGCGCCGATTTCCGCCTGCGCGACCCGGCCGCCTACCCGCGCTGGTACGGGCACGAGCATACCGCTCCGGAGTGGCTGGGCCGCTTTGTCTACGGCCTGCCGGAACTGCACCGGGAAGAGCTGCGCAGCGCCAGCTATATCAGCGGCGTGGGCTGCAATGCGACGGCCATCAACCTGGCCTGCTACCCCCTGCTCAAAGCGGGGCTCGTGGATCGTGCGCGAGGGATCGTGGTAGAAGTCAAGGTGGGCTCCTCCGAGGCCGGCAACAAGGAAAGCCCGGGCTCGCACCACCCCGAACGAAGCGGCGCCGTGCGCTCCTTTGCCCCCACCGGCCATCGCCACACGGCCGAGGTGATGCAGGAGCTGGCCCTGGGGGGCGAGCCGCCGGCCGTGCACATGAGCGGCACGTCCATCGAGCTGGTGCGCGGCGCCGTGGCCACGGCGCACCTCTTCGCCAACCGTCCCATCACCCTCAAGGACCTCTGGCGCGCCTACCGCGAGGCCTACCGCGACGAGCCCTTTGTGCGCCTGGTGACCGAAAAGCAGGGCATCTACCGCTACCCGGAACCCAAGATCCTCGCCGGCAGCAATTTCGCAGACGTGGGCTTTGCCCTGGATGAGGAGACCGGCCGCATCGTGGCCATCTCGGCCATTGATAACCTGATGAAAGGCGCCGCTGGCTCAGCCGTACAGTGCATGAACCTGTGCTGCGGCTGGCCCGAGACGGCGGGGTTGGAGTTTACGGGGCTGCACCCGGTTTGATGGGTGAGGAGTGACCCGTAAAGCGATTATGGCCCGTAATAAGTAATCCGTAATAAGTAATCCGTAATAGGTAAAATCGCCAAGCGGCAGAGTGTACTTTGCCTCATCGTGATGCACCAGGTGCTTTACGTTCGCTCTGCCGGGACGAGCATCAAGAAAAGCAGCGCCATTGCGAAATGGCAACCTTACTTATTACGGTTTACTTGTTACGGTTTACTTGTTACGGCCCCCGGAGGGGCAAATGATCGTTGTCAAAGTCGGTGGCTCGGCCGGCATCCGCCTGGACCGCGTGTGCGCGGATGTGGCGGCGCTGCACAAGCAGGGCCAACAGCTGGTGCTGGTGCACGGCGGCTCGCACCTGACCAATCAGGTCGCGGAGGCGCTGGGGCACCCGCCCAAGTTCGTGACCTCGGTTTCGGGCTTTACCAGCCGGCGCACCGACCGGCGGACGCTCGAGATTTTCGAGATGGTCTACTGCGGGCAGGTGAACAAGGGGCTGGTAGAGCAGTTGCAGGCCCTGGGCGTGAACGCCATCGGCCTCTCGGGGATCGACGGGCGGCTGCTGGAGGGCGCGCGCAAAGACGCCCTGCGCATTGTCGAGAACGGCCGGCGCCTGGTGTTGCGTGACGACTATACGGGCAAGGTGGAAAAGGTCAACACGGACCTGCTCAACCTGCTCCTGGGGGCGGGGTATTTTCCTGTCGTCTGCCCGCCCGCGGTGAGCTATGAGTCCGAGGCGATCAACGTCGATGGCGACCGCGCCGCCGCCGCCATCGCCACCGCCCTGGGCGCCGAGGCGCTGGTGATCCTCTCCAACGTGCCCGGGCTGCTGCGCGATTACCCCGACGAAGCCTCGCTCATCCGTGAGATCCCCAAAGGGCAGGTCGAGCAAGCCATGTCCTTCGCCGAGGGGCGGTTCAAGATGAAGGTCCTCGGCGCCGTCGAGGCCCTGGGCCAGGGCGTGGGCCGCGTCGTCTTTGCCGACGGCCGCGCGGAGGAGCCGGTGCAGCGAGCTCTCAGGGGGGAAGGGACCGTCATAGGATAATAAGTAATGAAGTAATAAGTAATGGCGCAACAAGCGACGTGCGTAATGACACAGCAGGTAATTGAGCCACGCAAGGAGTGCAAAGATGGACTACGGGTCGTGGGTCGAGTCAGTGCCGGCGACCATTACGGGCGACCCGCTGTGGAAGGCCAAGGCATACCGCCTGGCGCTGTTCATTTCCGATATCGCCTGGGCGGATGTGGCCAAGTTGGCCCAGGGCTATCCCACGCGGGGGCTCTCCGACCAACTCTACCGCGCGCTGGGCTCCATCAGCGCCAACATCGCCGAGGGCTACAGCCGCTCGTCAGGCCATGATCGCGCTCGCCTGTACGAATATGCCCTGGGCTCGGCTCGAGAAAGCCGCGACTGGTACTTCAAGGCTCGCCATGTGTTGGGAGAGGATGTGGTGGAGCACCGCCTGGCAGTGCTCACGGAGATCATCTGCCTGCTGATCACGATGGTTCCTGACCAACGAACGCGTAACCTAAAGGAAGAATCCTCTCCCTATACCCTTGACGCCGATCTCTCGCTGGAGTAGCCCTTACTTATTACGTCATTACTTATTACCATAGAGGAGCCTTTTCATGTCCATTATCGATCTTGAGCGTACTCACACCTCCGGCGTCTACCCCAAGCGCGACGTGGAGATTGTGCGCGGGCAGGGGGCGCAGGTGTGGGATTCGGCGGGCCGCCGTTACATCGACTGTGTGGGCGGGCACGGGGTAGCAATCGTGGGACACTGCCACCCGGCAGTGGTCGCGGCGATCCGCGCGCAGGCGGAGAGATTGATCACCTGCCCGGAGATCTTTTACAACGACCGCCGCGCCGAGCTGCTGGCCCGCCTGGCTGAGCTGGCGCCGCAGGGCCTGACGCGCGCCTTTCTCTGTAACTCGGGCGCCGAGGCGGTGGAGGGGGCGGTCAAGTTCGCGCGCCTGGCTACGGGGCGCGCGGGCATTGTGGCGGCGATGCGTGGCTTTCACGGCCGCACCCTGGGGGCGCTCTCGGCCACGTGGGAGCAGAAATACCGCGAGCCCTTCCAGCCCCTGGTGCCCGGCTTTAGCCACGTGCCCTATGACAACCTGGACAAGCTGGCGGCGGCGGTTACCGACGAAACGGCAGCGGTGCTGCTGGAGGCCGTGCAGGGCGAGGGCGGCGTGCGCCCCTGCAGCCCGGGCTACCTGGCCGGCGCGCAGGAGATCTGCCGCCAACACGGGGCGCTCTTGATCGTGGATGAGGTGCAGACCGGGCTGGGCCGGACGGGGCGACTCTGGGCGTGCGAGCACCACGGTGTGGCGCCGGACCTGCTCTGCCTGGGCAAGGGCATCGCCGGGGGCGTGCCCATGGGCGCCGTGCTGATCGGCGAGCGCGTGGGCGACTTGCCGCAGGGCGTGCACGGCTCGACCTTTGGCGGCAACCCCCTCGCCTCAGCGGCGGCGGTGGCCACACTGGGCGCCATTGAGAGCGAAGGCCTGCCCGCCCGCTCGGCACAGCTGGGTGAGTGGCTTCTGGCTGAGCTGCGGCAGATCGCGAGCCCCAAAGTGCGTGAGGTGCGCGGCCTGGGCCTGATGGTGGGCATCGAGCTGAAGGAAAAGGTGCAGCCCTACCTGCTGGCCCTGCAGGAGCGCGGGGTGCTGGCGCTGCCCGCCGGACCGACGGTGCTGCGCCTGCTGCCGCCGCTGGTCATCGAGCAGGCAGACCTGGAGCAGGTCGCCGCGGCGGTACGAGACGTGCTGGCGTAAGTGCTTGAGGGACAATGATTTATCACCAAGGCGCAAAGGAGCACGAAGGGCGCGAAGCGAAGCGACGCGAAGGACACCAAGGAGACTGTCCAAGCCGCGGAGGCTTGCTTTCCGAATACCCCAAGGCCCTTGTCGGCGCCCAGAACCTTGGCTAACGCCTCGTCACCCTGTCATTCCGAGCGGTTCTGCGGGCGTTGCGACATGGCAAATATCGCACAGCGAGGAATCCTGCCTCGCATCTACGGCCAAGCTTCTGAGCAGCCTGGTATCCTTTCGTGTCTTTGTGTCTTCGTGGTTTGAGGAAAATGCCCATGGTGAGTGATTCGGTAGAACTGTTGCGGCGCATGGTCTCTATCCCCAGCGTATCGGGGCAGGAGGAGGAGCTGGCGGGCTTTTTGGCGCGCGAGATGGGCGCGCGCGGCTTTCGCGCCTGGGTCGATGAGGCCGGCAACGCCATCGGTGAGCTGGGCGCGGGGCCGGAGGAGATCCTGCTGCTGGGGCATATGGACACGGTGCCAGGCGCCATTCCCGTGCAGATTGAGGGCGGCGCCCTCTACGGCCGCGGCGCCGTCGACGCCAAGGGCCCCCTGGCCGCCTTTATCGCCGCCGCGACCCAAGTAGGGCCGCTGGAAGGCAAGCGCATCGTCGTCTGCGGGGCGGTGGAAGAGGAATCCACCACTTCCAAGGGCGCCCGCGCGCTGCTGGGGCGGCGCATCCCCTCCGTGGTCATCATCGGCGAGCCCAGCGGCTGGGACCGCATCACCCTGGGCTACAAGGGGCGCCTTTTGGCCGATTACCGCCTGCAGCGGCGCATGAGCCACACCGCCGGCCCGGAGTCGGGCGCGCCCGAGCGGGCAGTCGATTTCTGGCTGGCTGCGCGCGATTACGCCGCTAACTACAACCAGGGCCGCGCGCGGCGCTTTGAGATGCTCGACGCCTCGCTGCGCAGCATCCACACCGAGTCGGACGGGCTGCGCGAATCCGCATTGCTGACCATCGGCTTTCGCATTCCCCCCGGCCTCTACCCCACCGACGTGGAGCAGGCCCTCGCCCCCCTGGCTGGCCCCGAGGCCGAGGTGCGCTTCCGCGGCGCCGAGCTGCCCTACAAAGCCCCCAAGAGCACGCGCCTGGTCGCCGCGCTCCTCGCCGGCATCCGCAGCCGCGGCGGCGAGCCCGGCTTTACCCTCAAGACCGGCACCAGCGACATGAACGTCGTCGGCCCCGTATGGGCCTGCCCCATCGCCGCCTACGGCCCCGGCGATTCCACCCTCGATCATACCCCCGAGGAACGGCTAGACCTGGCCGAGTACGAGCGGGCCATCGCCGTACTGGCCGAGGCGCTAAAGCGCGTGTGAGGCGTGACCTGTCATACCGATTTCGCTTGGCAAGGGGACCCGGGGCTAAAGCCGCCGGGCTGAGAACGGCAAAGCCCTTCGGGCTCGTGTGATGGGAACTTGGCTTGCACGGCGAACAATGCTCGTGCACGAACCCCGAAGGGGCTTCGCTGTCCTGAGCCCGAGGCTTTCGGAGCCAACAACTGCTGCGCAAGCCCTTGCCGTTGAGTCCTTGACAGCCGTACACAATCGTGATATGCTATACGGCAGGAGGTATATCATGGAAGATACGAAACTTACTATCCGCGTTTCGCGCAAGGTGCTGGAAGAGGCCAAGCGCTACGCCCGCGAGAATAATACCACGGTGACGCGCCTCGTCTCTCAGTACCTGGAGCAGGTGTCCATCCAGGGCGATCCCCTGGCCAAGGCCCCCATCGTGCGGCGGCTTTCCGGCATTCTATCACCGGATATCACGATCGAGGACTATAAGAAGCACCTGGAAGAAAAGTATGGCAGCGAAGCTTAGAGTCCTGGTAGACGTCGACGTCATCCTGGACGTGCTGCAGAAGCGCGAGCCCCACTACGCCGCCTCCGCTGCCGTGCTGGCAAGCATCGAGGCCGGCCAGGCCAAAGGCGCGATGGCTGCACATACGTTCACGACACTCTACGATCTGATCGCCAAAGGCCAGTCCTCGGAAGATGTCCGTGCCGTGCTGACCAACCTCCGGCAGTTCCTCGCCATCGCCCCCGTCGATCAGTCCGTCATTGATGAAGCCCTCAATCTGGCCTGCCGGGATTTTGAGGATGCCGTGCAGATGATCGCTGCCCTGCACGACGGAGCGCAATACTTCATCACACGCAACGTGCAGGACTATCAAGCCGGCCCCCTCCCCGCTCTGCGGCCGGCCGAGTTCCTCGCCTTGTTGGCCGGAACTCTGTGAGATGACGAGGTTAGGGTTGTGCACATTTTGCCCAGATTCCTGGCCCCTGATTGTGATATAGTGGTCGTAGACCTGTTGCAGGGGTTTCCCCATGTGCTTGCCGCAGAACATTCCCTTGCAGACGGAGATGATGATTCCTGAGCAAGGCTGCCCTGCTTCTCAGGTAGCGTCCAAGCGTCAGTCCCGCATCCGGCAATGCCCGCGAGATGCCCCTCACCGCCTATGCCGTCACTGGGGGCGAGCCGCTGGCGCTCACGCTGACGGTGACCGGCCGCCTGGCCGATATCGGCCGCCTGCAACAGGAGGGCATCTACGACGATCTGATCACCATGGCCGAGAGCGTCAAGGCCATTCCAGAGAAACCCGGCGACAGCGAGCCGCGTAGATACCTCCAGTGAGACAGTTCGTGGCACGACATGCAGTCTTGGGCACCAGTTCGTAGCAAGGGAGATAGGGGGTATCTGGCCCGCAGTATGGCTATGAATTGAAGTACTATGGATGAACGCACATTGGTTGCCTCGGCGCATAGAGGTGATGCAGAAAGCTTCCATCAGCTCGTCCGCACGCATCAGGACATGGCCTACAACATTGCCTATCGACTGCTCGCATGCCCCGATACAGCGGCGGAGGCGACGCAGGAGGCCTTCCTGGCGGCCCTGAACGATGCTGGGGCGCAGGAATGCTCTTTCAGGGTGCGGCTGCTGCGCGCGGTCATCGCTGCCTGCGCCAAACGCTTGCACCGGACCCGGAGCGTTCGGCCGGCCTCGGCAGACGGATCGGCGAGCGCGGATCACCCCCTGGATCGGGATATGGTGCGGGCCATCGAAGCCGGCATCGCCAGGCTGCCGATAGAAGCTCGGGTCGTGCTGGTGCTGGCCGATATACAGGGGCTCGGCTACGAGGAGATCGCGCAGGTCACGGGCGCCTCGCGGGCGGCGGTCGGGCGGCGGCTGGGTGAGGCGCGCGCCCGGCTGCGGGATTGGCTATATGGAACCCGACCGGTGATGGGAGCGTCTTCCGGTTGAAGGAAACTGCAGCGTCGGCGCTTGAGAGGCTGGCCTGAAGAAAGCAGCCGGGCCTGCACCACCGAGAGCACAGAGAGCGCTGAGCATCGGTCGCCAGAAATCCCCTAACCACCAGGGCACCAAGCCGCGAAGGGACACAAAGAAACGGCGAGGAACTCTGTCCCAAATCGCCTTCCTCGATGGTCATATTGAGTAGAGCGATCGACGCACGGACCGGCGCCCGGCGCGGCAGCCGGCGCGCCTCTTGAGGAGCCTGCTCATGCCAGCATCCGATACCGATTGGCAGCAGTCCCGGCCCCGTGCCTCCGGCGACAGCGCGGCCGCCGAGGCGGGCACGGCGCTGGTCCTCGACCTCTTTGAGCGCTATCACAAGGAGATCTACGCCTACCTGTGTGGCATGGTGCGCAATCGGGCGTGGGCCGAGGACCTGGCGCAGGAGACTTTTCTGCACGCCCTGCGCGCCCGCCGGCAGCTGCCGGAGGTGCAGAATCACCGCGCCTGGCTCTACCGGGTGGCGACCAACGCCGCCCTGAACGCCCTCAAGCGGCGGCGCCGCTTCATCTGGCTACCGTGGCAAGCCGGGGGGCGCGAGGGCAGTGCTCCAGACGTCGCCGAGCAGGTCGGGCGGCAGAGCGCGCTCGAGACGGCGTTGGCGAGCCTGCCGCCCGGCTTCCGCGCGTCGCTCCTGCTCTATGCTCAGTACGCCCTGAGCCCGGCCGAGGTGGCCGCGGCGCTGGGCATGAGCGAGGCCGCGGCCAGGAAGCGCATTTACCGCGCGACCGCGCTGTTCCGCCAGGCCTATGGCAAGGGGGACGCGAGATGAGCCATATCCAGTACGAGGAACGGCTGGCCGTCTACCGTGACCTCACACCGGCAGAGCGCGCGGAGGTCGATGCACACCTGCGCACCTGCCCAGCCTGTGCGGCGCTGCTCGCCGACTATCAGCGTATATACGAGGCCCTGAGCGGCCATCCCGCTCCTCAGCCCAGCGTCCGGCTGCGCACAGGCTGGGCGGCGGCCGTCGAGCGGGCGCGCGCACAGGAGCAGGGCAGATGGCCCTGGGCTCGCCTCGCGCGGGCGCTGGGGGCACTCGGCAACACGGCGGCCTGGACGGCCGTGGCGGCGGTAGCGGCGCTGCTCGTGCTCTCGCTCGCCGTCACCTGGCCACAGATCGTGGGGCGCCTCCGGCCGGCCACCCTGCCCGCTGGGGCTGCAGAGCTTGCGGGCAGCGAGTGGGTACTCGCGGCGCTGCAGGGCCAGCCACCGCTCGAGGGGACCCAGATCACGCTCAAGCTGGATCAGGGCAAGGCCAGCGGCTTTGCCGGCTGTAACCGCTACGGGTTCGAGTACACGACACCGGCTAAAGGGACCATCGCTATCGGCATGATGCAGGTCACCGCCATGGGCTGTCGCGAGCCGGCGGGAGTCATGGAGCAGGAACACGCCTACACCGAGGCGCTGCGCAGCGCCGTCGCCTACCAGCTGGATGGCGATCGGTTAGAGATGCAGAACAGCGCCGGCGAGACGGTCCTCAGCTTCCAGAGAAGGAAGCCGCTCGCCATGGACCCGGCCGTGCTGGCCGGCAGCGCGTGGCAGCTCGCCCTCTGGGACGGCCGGCCGCCGATCGAGGGCGCGCCCATCACCATCGCCTTCACAGAGCATGAGGTCAGTGGGCAGGCAGGGTGCCGGGGCTACACCGGCGCCTATGAGGCCGAGGGCGATCACATCCGCTTCCCCAAGCTGAGTATGACGGAGGTAGAGCCCCAGTGCGCGCCGGCGCTGCAGAAGCAGGAGGGGGCGTACACCACCTGCCTGGGCTGGGTCAGCCACTACCGGCTCGAAGGCGAGCAGCTCACCCTGCTGACCGAGCGCGGGGAGACGCTGGTGTACGCTCGCATGCAGCCGCCGGTGACCCCCACGGCCTCACCCGCCGTCACCGTGGCGCGGTTGGAACGGCTGCAAGACCTCTGCTGCCCGCCGGTCTTTGCGCCCGACGGCAAGACCTACCTGACGATCAGCAGTGAGGGCAAGCTCCAGGTACGCACGCTATCCAGCGGCCAGGCGCGGGAGGTGCCGATCAGCCCCACGAATGGCGCCAAGGGGGGCTGGCCGGTGTTCAATGCCGCCTGGACGCCCGACGGCAAGTCCATCGTCGTCAGCCAGGGCGCAGCAGGCCCCCCGGCGCCGCTGTACCTGGTGGACCCCGCGAGCGGTGCGGCACGGCCGCTGGGCGAGACGTACACCCCCTGGAGGCTGAGCTTCGATGCCCGCGGCCGGCTCATCGTGGGGACCGAGACGGCCTACCAGACGCTGGACCTCACCAGCGGCGTTACCGAAGACCTGCCGGGCGTCACCACGCGATACACCGAGGGCGTCGATACCGAGCTCGCTTTCTCTCCCGACGGCCGCTACGTCGCGGCGCTGGAGGGCTCACAGCTCTCGATCATAGATCTGAGCAC
>DAOTVS010000210.1:0-16293 GCA_034436375.1 Anaerolineae bacterium
CCGGCCGCAGGCAACCCGCCCAAACCCCCGCCCGGGTCAGAGCCGGGCAGGCGCGCAGCACCTTGGCCGGCTATCACCGGGGGCCGGCTGCATCAAGTACGGGTTGTCGTACCAAGGGCCTTGACGGGACAGTGGAATGGCAGTATTATGGGGATAATTCAGGCAAGCGGGCTGGCTATGTGGTTGACAGCACTCCCTGCCTGTGGCATGCTATTAACCAGCAGGCTATCTGACTTGGGGAAGGATGGTGGCGGTTCCCCTTCACTTCGTGAAAAGTTTCACTTTTGCCTTATCGGGCCATTGGGTGTAAGATATCCGGTTGAAGGTCCACCATCCTATTCATCTCGGGAGAGTTGCCATGCTGGAAATGTTCTTCGAGCCCCGCGCTGTTGCGGTGGTCGGGGCGGCGCGCGAGCCCGGAAAGCTCGGCTACAATGTCGTAAATAACCTGCTCGAGTTTGGCTACAAGGGCTCCGTGTATCCCATCAACCCCAAGGCCACAGAGATTCTTGGCCTCCCATGCTTCCCCAGTGTTCTTGACGTGCCCGGGCCAATTGATCTGGCCGTGATCGTGGTGCCCAACAAGCTCGTCCCCGGCGTCATGACAGAGTGCGGAAAGAAGGGCATCAAGGGGGCTATCATCATCACGGCCGGTTTTAAAGAGGCTGGGGTTGAGGGCGTCAAGCTGGAGCGCGAAGTAATGGCGATTGCCAGGGAATACGGCATCCGGGTCATCGGGCCGAATTGTCTTGGCATTATTGATAACGCGCTGCCTATGGATGCCTCTTTTGCCCTGGGAGTGCCCCCGAAGGGCGAGATCGCCTTTATGTCGCAGTCGGGCGCCCTGTGTACCGCTATTCTAGACTGGGCCCTGGCCGAGGGGATTGGCTTCTCGCGCTTTGTCTCACTGGGTAACAAGGCCGACGTTGACGAAGTCGATCTGCTGGAAGCCTGGGAGAATGACCCCAACTCCAAGGTCATCATTGCCTATGTGGAAGGTCTGAAGGATGGCCGCCGCTTTATGGATGTAGCCCGTCGCGTGACCAAAAGCACCCCGGTGATCGCCGTCAAGTCGGGCAACACCGCCGCCGGCTCGCGCGCCGTCTCTTCCCACACGGGCAGCCTTGCCGGGTCCAACAAGGCCTACGACGCCGCCTTCAGGCAGGTGGGCCTGCTGCGCGCATCTTCCATCCAGGACCTGTTCGACTATGCTATTGCTTTCGCTTACCAGCCCGTGCTCAATGGCGACCGCATCGCTATTGTAACCAACGCCGGCGGGCCGGCCATTATGGCTACCGATGCCCTGGAAACTCTGGGGCTCAAGCTGACCCAGCTCACGGCCGAGACCATCGAGTTCCTGCAGTCCAAGCTGCCTGCCGCTGCCAATACCTACAACCCCATTGACGTACTGGGCGATGCCCTGGCCGACCGCTACGCCCTGAGCATCGAAGCGGCGCTCAAGGACCCCAATGTTGATGGTCTCATCGTTATTCTGACGCCTCAGGTCATGACGCAGATTGAGGAGACGGCGCGCGAAGTGGTGCGTATCTCCAGGCAATACAGCAAGCCGGTCATTGGCTGCTTCATGGGCGAGGAAAAGGTCAGCGCTGGTGCGCATATTCTTAACGACAACAAGGTCCCCAATTATCCCTTCCCCGAGCGGGCCGCAGCCGCTCTGCGGGCGATGAAGGAATACCGGACCTGGCTCGAGCGGCCAGCGCCACAGATTAAAGAGTTCCAGGCCAATCGCGATGCCGTGAAAGTGCTCTTTGCCAAGGTGCGCGAGGATGGCCGCAACACCCTGGGCGACGCCGAGGCGCGTACGGTGGCTGAAGCCTATGGCCTGCGTGTGCCCAAGAGCAAGCTGGCCGCCAATGCGGATGAAGCGGTCAAGATCGCCGAGGAGATCGGCTATCCGGTCGTCATGAAGATTGCCTCGCCCGACATCCTGCACAAATCGGATATTGGCGGCATCAAGGTCGGCGTGACCGGCGCCGCGAACGTGCGTGACGCTTTCGACTTGATCGTTTATCGCGCTACTCGCTACATGCCCGATGCCACCATCTGGGGTGTGCAAATCCAGGAAATGGTCACCGGCGCCAAGGAGACCATCATCGGCATGAACCGTGACCCCCAGTTTGGCCCCATGATCATGTTTGGCCTTGGCGGCATCTATGTTGAGGTTCTGAAGGACGTGACCTTCCGCATTGCCCCCGTCTCCGAGCAAGAGGCAAAGGAGATGATCAGCGAGATCCGGTCTTATCATCTCTTGGAAGGCGTGCGTGGGGAGCGTCCATCAGATATTGATGCCATCGTTGACTGCATCCTGCGCATCTCCCAGCTCGTAACGGATTTCCCAGAGATCGTCGAGCTCGATATCAACCCCCTCCTGGTGCGCAATTCCGGCGCCGGGGCCGTCGCAGTCGATATGAGGTTGGTGCTGAGCTCATAGATCCAACTAGAGGAGGACAAGCAGATGGCCACGTTGTACGTCACGTCACCGGAGACCTTCTCGGGCAAGAGCGCAATGTGCGTAGGACTGGGAAAGCGGTTCATTCGCGATGGGTACCGCGTGGGCTACATGAAGCCGGTCAGCACCGATGCCAGGCGCACGGCAGGTGTATGTATCGATGAGGATGCGGAGTTTATCAAGCAAACCCTCGGCCTTCCGCAAGCGGTAACGGAGCTGGCGCCCATCTGCCTGGATCCCATGGATGTTGAGGCGGTCCTGCGAGGCGAGAAAGACGCTTTTGCCCAGCGCTTGAAAGATGCTTTTGCAGCGGTATCCGCAGAGGCGGATATCGTGCTTCTTGAGGGCGGCAGCAGTTTGACCGAAGGTGCTATGGTTGGTGTGCCCGCGCACGAGGTTTCGCGGATGCTCGGGGCCAAAGAGCTCGTGGTCGTCAAGTACAGCACGACATCGACCGTTGACCAGATCCTGGGCGCCAAGGCCCTCCTGGGCGACTCGATGATCGGCGCGGTGATCAATGCTGTGCCCCGCCCCAAGATGGATTTTGTGCAGGGCACCGTGGTGCCGTTCCTGCAGGCGCGCGGTGTCAAAGTGTATGCGGTGCTCCCCCAGGAGCGGGTCCTCCTCTCCATCAGCGTGCGTGAGCTGGCGCAGGTGCTGGGCGGCGAGGTCCTGTGCTGTGCAGACCGCATCGATGAGCTGGTCGAGAATCTTATGGTCGGCGCGATGAGTGTGGACTCGGCGCTCAGCTACTTTCGTCGCAAGCCGAACAAAGCCGTGATCACCGGTGGAGACCGGCCCGATATCCAGTTGGCCGCCCTGGAGACGTCGACCAAGTGCCTTATCTTGACCGGCAACCTGCATCCGAGCCCGATTATCCTCGGCCGTGCGGAAGAGGTGGGCGTGCCGGTAATCCTGGTGCGCAAGGATACGTTGACGACCGTCGAGGTAATCGGCCAGTTCTTTGGCCGGACGCGCTTCCACCAGCAGAAAAAGATCCAGCGCTTCGAAAAGCTGCTGGAGAGCGCCATGGATTTTGGCAGTCTGTACGCAGACCTTGGCATAGCGAGATAGCGGCCAGCTAGCACAGTCCGCAGCTCGGGAACCCGGTTTTCGCTGCTCTCAGGTGTCACTCTCGCATCAACGGAAACCGGGTTTCCGTCTGTAATGCTGATTGCTGAAGGCTGATAGTTAATAGCCGATAGCTTACAAAGGAGAGATACGTTTATGACCCTGATCGAAGACATTGTAGCCCGCGAAGTGTTGGATTCGCGCGGGAACCCCACCGTGGAGGTTGAGGTTGAGCTCTCAGGCGGCGCCACGGGGCGGGCTATCGTGCCCTCCGGCGCGTCGACCGGCGCCCATGAGGCCGTGGAGCTGCGCGATAATGACAAGAGCCGCTACAACGGCAAGGGCGTGCTCAGCGCGGTGGAGAACGTCAACGTCACTATCGCCGAAGAGCTGCTCGGCTGGGATGCGCTGGATCAGGTGGGGATCGATGACCTGATGATCGGCCTCGACGGCACGCCTAACAAGGGGCGCCTGGGCGCCAACGCCATCTTGGGCGTTTCGCTGGCTGTGGCCCATGCGGCGGCTACGGCGGTGGGGTTGCCTCTCTACCGCTACCTGGGCGGCGTGAGCGCGCGCACCCTGCCCGTGCCTATGATGAACATCCTGAATGGGGGCAAGCATGCCTCCAACAGCACCGATTTCCAGGAGTTCTTGATCATGCCCGTGGGCGCGCCGAGCTTCCGCGAGGCATTGCGCTGGTGCGCCGAGACCTACCAGGCCCTGAAGAGCGTCCTCAAGAGCCGTAACTATAACACCAACGTCGGCGATGAGGGCGGCTTTGCGCCATCGCTCGGCTCCAATGCCGAGGCAGTCGAGGTCATCCTGGCTGCCATCGAGAAGGCCGGCTACAAGCCTGGGCAGGATATCTACATTGCCCTCGACCCGGCGGCCAGCGAGATCTACAAGGACGGCCAGTATCACCTCACCAAGGAAGGCCGCGTGCTTTCCGGCGATGAGATGGTCGATTTCTGGGCCGATTGGGTCAGCAAATACCCCATCATCTCCCTCGAAGATGGCCTGGCCGAGGATGACTGGGAACACTGGGCTCAGTTGACAGCCCGCATCGGCGACCGCGTGCAGATTGTGGGCGATGATCTGCTGGTGACCAACGTGCAGCGCATTGAGCGCGCCATCCAATCCAAGGCGTGCAACGCCCTGCTGACCAAGGTCAATCAGATCGGCACTCTGACTGAGGCCATCGCCTCGGTGACCATGGCCCAGCGCGCTAACTGGACGGCCGTGACCTCGCACCGCTCAGGCGAGACGGAAGACACAACCATCGCTGACCTGTCGGTGGCCCTCAATATGGGGCAGATCAAGACCGGCGCCCCGGCCCGTACCGATCGCGTGGCCAAGTACAATCAGCTGCTGCGTATCGAGGAGAGCCTGGGCGACACGGCCGTGTACCCCGGCATGAAAGCGTTCTACAACCTGCACCGCTAGTTCGATGCCCGTGAGCCTTGCGAAGGCTCGGCGCCTTCGCAAGGCTCTTTTTCTTTGCAGACACGAGTCACTCCCTATGGCGATCATTCTGCTGCTTTTCTTTCTTCCCATCGGCAATGCCCTTTTCAACACCATCGTGCGCCTGGCCCAACGGCGCGGCAGCCGCGTGCTGTTTGTCGGCGCGACCAACTATATTGTCGCCTGTGCCGTCAATGTGGCACTGGCCCTTGCCCGCAGGCCGGTCACACTGAGCCCGCGCACCTGGCAACTGGGCGTCGTCTCGGGCCTGGTCTATGCCTTGACTTTTCGCTTGATCGCTTACTCTATGCATCGCCGTGGATTGGCCGTGCCCTCGGCGGTGATGCAGCTTTCTGTGATTGTGCCCCTGGGCTGCTCCGTTTTCCTGTGGGGTGAGCGCCCCGAGCTGTTGCAGACGGCGGGCATCATCCTGGCATTGGCGGCCTTGACCCTGCTGGCGGGCGACGGCAAGCAAGACGAAGAGGCGCCCGGCCTGGCATCCGCAGCGCCGGGACTTGCCCTGCTGTTCGGGCTTTTCTTGCTGCAGGGCGGCGCCGGCCTGGCTCCCAAGGCCTTTTCGGAGCTGGCCCCCGCCGGTGAAACGAACCTCTTCCTGTCCTTTCTCTTCGGCACGGCAGCCCTCACCTTTCTGCCCGAGTGGCTCGGCCCGGTGCGCCCGCAGCGGCCGGACCTTCTGTGGGGCGTGGCCCTGGGCGCAACCAATGCCGTCACCAATGTGCTTTCCGTCTATGTGATGCAGCGCCTGCCGGGTATCCTCGTCTTTCCGGTGTTGACCGCCGGCACGCTCCTCATCACCAGCGGGCTGGGCCTGCTCGCCTGGAAAGAGCCCGTCAGCGCCAAAGGCCGCGCCGGCATGCTCGTTGCGCTGGGGGCGGTTGTACTGGTAAGCTTGAAGTGATGGCAGCCTCACGCATCACGCCTCGTCTCGTGGTACGCCCTATGCTAGCAGTAATCACGCCAGGGCAGTTGTAGCTGGAGGGCAGCCGATGGGTCTGCAAGGCAAGCGAGTTTCCTTGAGGCCGCTGACTCGAGATGATCTCGATGCGATCGAGGCCTGGGCGCCCTATACCGACTCTCTCTATGCTGCCTGGAACCGCTTTCCCTGGCATCGGTTAGGGAAAGACCTCTGGCACGAGCTGGAAGCGACCGACCAGGCCGTGGAGCGTTATGCGATTGTCGACGACAGCGGCCGCGTGGTCGGTGTGCTGGGGCTGATTCTCGACGAGGCGCAAGCCCCCTTGCTGAGCATTTTCCTGGGCGCCGAGTATGTAAACCGGGGACTCGGGACCGATGCCTTGGAGACCCTGTTGCAGCATGCTTTTACGGAGCGTGGCTTCCAAGCGGTCCATCTTGACGTGGCGGCCAGCAACCGCCGGGCCCGTCATGTTTATGAAAAGTGCGGCTTCCGCGTGGTCGATGCGCGCTACCGGCCGGTAGAGGAGGGCGAGTCTCTGGCTTTTCTCGCCGAGCCGCGCTACCGCGACCTCCATGCCTGCTATCGGCGCAGGCATGGGCGCACCTATGCGCTCTATTTCAGGATGATCGTCCGCGCCGAAGACTGGGAAGCACGTCACGCATCGTGCAACCCGCCAGCCCCTTCCGCATAGGTGAGAAGGATCCTGGCGAAAGCTCTGTGATCTGGGAAGGCTGGTGGCCAATAGCTTGCTGTGAGGAGTGTGGTGATGAAGAGACTCTACCGTTCGCGTACTGAACGGATGATTGCGGGCGTCTGCGGAGGCATTGCCCAGTACTTTGCCATTGACCCTACGCTGGTGCGCCTGGCGTTTGTCGCGTTTACGCTGGCCGGCGGGGCGGGCGTGTTGCTCTATGCAGCCCTGGCGATCATCATACCGCTGGAGCCGGTCACCATGGAGCAGCCGCAGCCGATGCCCTCTGCGCAGCAGCCAGAGTGGCCTGAGGCTGCCGAAGAGGAAGCCCGCCGCGAAGTACAAGAGACCAGTGTCGCCTCGTCGGGCACCTATCGGCGCTAAGAGATCAGCCAGGTAGCTGAGAAGCAGGAGCTGCCGGCGGATTTCCGGGAACGGATTGAAGGCTTATGCGGCTTTTGGGGCCGGCACGTTCCTTCCAATCCGTTCCCGGGAATCCGCCGGCAGCTCCTGCTCTATGTGATGGCGGTGACGACCGTGCTGCCCACGATGGTCGAACCAACCAGGACGTCGATCCGGTAGACGCCGGGTGTGTTCGGGAAATCGGTCCAGGCCCCGAGGCAGACGGGCTGGCCAGTGGGGTCAGTGGTGAAATCGCCCCCGAAGGGCACCGTCTGGCCATTGGGCAGGGTAATGCGCACGCTGAAATGGACTGTTGCATCCTTGGGGCTGCGCACGCAGATAAAAAGCGGCTGCTGTAACGGCACGCGAACCTGTGTGACCTGGGTAGCGGAAGGCTGGTTATCCGTCGTGACAAAAACTTCGATGGCAGGCAGGGTACCCGTCGGGGTGGGGCTGGTGGGCGAAGTCAGTGGGAATACCGGAATCGGCAGCGTTTTGACGACAGCCACAAACTGGGCCGGAAATACGCCAAATACGATCACAAAGACCACCAAGAACGCTGCCCCTGCCCCCAGGCAGCCGAAGCACCCAGAAAAAAACGCCCTCGAGGCTACCGCGAGAAGGCTCCCCGTGAAACCACCGTTGGATCTGGCCATTTCACTGCTCACCTCTCAGACGGAGTGGTAACCTGCACTGATTATGCCACAGACAAGGGCCGCAGGCAACCCCAATTCCTCAATCCCCTTCACTTTTTTTCAACTACTGATGAATGAACTGTAAGCACGCCTTTCAAGGCTGTTCATGCGTTTTTCATCTGCGCCTTTTATAATGTCGCCGTATTGAACCCCATCAATGGGGGGGTATCCTGCATGGGGCTGAAAGGCGCCGGGCGCCCAGGCGAGCCGTGTGGGAACCTTACGGCATCGGCGCCGTGGCGACAGGGCGAACGCTTCGGCCCGATGCAGAAACACTGCCTTGTCCTGGAAGGGGGAAACGGGTATCATGGTGCTCTATGCGCGCGAGTTGTCAGACGAGGAGGCCGAGCAGTTGCGGTACTGGCTGGAAGGGAGGGACCCGGATCTCAAGCACCGGGCACGGGTGGTCATGCTCTCGGGCCAGGGCTATCGCATTCCGGAGATCGGAGACATGGTCGGTGCTCATCCAGCCAACCTGCGCAAGTGGATCCACCGCTTCAACCGGGAGGGATGCTCGGGGCTGATTAGCGCGCGCTCTGGTGGGGCCAAGCCGCGTTTTACCGACGAGCAGAAGCGGCGTATCGTCGCTTTGGCCGAGACGCGCCCACGCGATTTGGGCCTGAATTTCACCCGGTGGACGCTCCATCGCTTGGCCGAGCAGGCTGAGAAGCAGCAGATTGTCGATCGCATCAGTCACGAATATGTGCGCCAGATTCTGCTCTCAGCCGAGTGCTCCTACCGTGACAGGAACGAGCAGAAACTCCAGGCATAAGCGTTGCCCTTGTGGCACAAGTAGCTGCAGGTGCACGATTACCCTCGCCGTTATCAAAGGGAATTTGGCCCCGGGCCGGAACGATTCCTGTGGCAGCGGATCAAGCACCCAGCCCCATGCTGGCGCGCCTGCCCCGCCGGCATTCTC
The DNA here is from genome assembly GCA_034436375.1 of Anaerolineae bacterium. Classification (GTDB taxonomy): domain Bacteria; phylum Chloroflexota; class Anaerolineae; order SpSt-313; family SpSt-313; genus DAOTVS01. Next base: position 8,647 of record DAOTVS010000210.1, read on the forward strand.
GGGTTGATAGGAGCGTAGTTCATTTCAGGGCAGATCGGAGGCTGTCGCTCAACCGCAGCGTGACACCCATCCCCCCACCTCGCCCCAGTGGGGGCGGGGCGGGGGCAGCAGGCGCACGACACGACCCGGCTGTACGCATTTGCCCCCAGTTTGAGTTGCGCCTGACCGACGGTCTCCACCAGGGTGGTTTTGATGGCATCCCCAGATGCAGCAACGGCGTCGAGCAGCCCTGGCGATAGCCGACCCTCTGATATGACTCCCCATCACCCATGACTACAACCAGGCTGGCCCCAAGAACGGCAGAGTCTCGCCCTTTGGGATAGCCGTAGTTGACGGCCTCGGCTGGCTGGCCTATATTCTCGGCGCAGCAGTGGCGTTCCTGGCGTCCCTTCTCTTCGCTCAGGGCGAGCTTTTTACGTCAAGCCCCGTTTTCATCATCTGCTGTGCCCAAGCAGGCATGGGCGAATCAACTGGAAAAGGTGTTTATTCATGCGTAGCATGATTATCATGCCAACCTACAACGAACGCGATAACCTGGAGCGCATCGCGGGCCTGGTTCTGGGTCAGGAGCAGGGTTTCTGGCTAACCATCGTGGATGATAACTCGCCCGATGGCACGGGGCAGGTGGCCGACCAGCTGGCAGCGACCCATGAGCGCGTGCACGTGATCCACCGCAAGGGCAAGCTGGGGCTGGGCACCGCTTACATCACCGGCTTCAAGTACGCCCTGGCGCAGGGGATGGATTACATCTTTGAGATGGATGCCGATCTCTCTCATGGCCCCGAATACCTGCCTCGTTTCCTTGCCGAGCTGGAGCACTATGATGTCGTGTTGGGCTCGCGCTATATACCGGGCGGCGGCACGACTGATTGGGGCTTGGGGCGGCGCCTGATCAGCCAGGGCGGCAGCCTGTATACACGCCTGATTCTGGGCCTGCCCGTGAACGATTGCACCGGCGGCTTTAACGCCTTTCGCCGACAGGTGCTGATGGCGATCGACCTGGACCGCATTACCTCCAACGGCTATTCGTTCCAGATCGAGCTCAAATACCGCTGCCACCGCAAGGGCTTCCGCCTGCACGAGATCCCGATCAACTTTGTCGACCGCCGCGCCGGTCGCTCCAAGATGTCGCGTCAGATCTTCATGGAAGCTATGCTCAAGGTCTGGCAGCTTCGCTTTGGGAGGTAGCCGTAGGGGGCGGCAGCGCGAGCCTCATGTCCATCCGAAGGCCCTTTCCTGGCACTCTGTGTGCTGGTGCGGGCATGGCTCTTGCTCTTTCAAGGGCATCTGTGGCTCTATTGGGTTTTGGCTGCAGCATCTGACAGTGAACGATCAGAACTGAGGGCTGATAGCTAATAGCTCTACCGAAAGGAGCCTATGATCCCTGTCGCAGAAGTGCAGATCGGCGAAAAAGAAAAGGAATATGTCAATGACTGCCTGGCTACGGGCTGGGTCTCCTCCCTGGGCAAGTACGTGACCGCTTTCGAAGAAGCGTTTGCCGCGTTCTGTGATCGACCTTATGGCGTCGCCACCTCCAGCGGCACCACAGCTCTGCACCTGGCGCTGGCTGGCCTGAATATCGGTCCCGGCGCTGAAGTGATTGTGCCTTCGCTGACATTTGTCGCGACCGCCAACGCTGTGGTCTATGCCGGCGCCAGGCCGGTCTTTGTGGATTGCGACCCCCTCACCTGGACGATAGATCCGACAGCTGTGGCGGCGGCAGTGACGCCGCGCACACAGGCTGTCATTGTGGTGCACCTCTATGGCCATCCGGCGGATATGGATCCCATCCTCGCCGTGGCCCGAGAGCACAATCTGGCTGTGATCGAGGACGCCGCGGAGGCCCACGGCGCCCGCTACAAGGGCAAGAGAGTCGGCTCTCTGGGCACGGTGGGCTGCTTTAGCTTTTACGGCAACAAGATCATCACCACGGGCGAGGGCGGCATGGTGGTTACCGCCGACCGGACCCTTGCTCAGCGCATGGCCTGGCTGCGCGACCACGCCATGTCCAAAGACCGCCGCTACTGGCACCAGGAAGTGGGCTATAACTATCGCATGACGAATGTGCAGGCTGCTATCGGCCTGGGGCAACTGGAGCGGATCGAGGAGATCCTGGCCCAGAAGCGGCGTATCGGCGCCCGCTACCGTGAGCGCCTGGCTGACGCCTCGGGCATCACCGCCGCACCAGAGGCCCCGTGGGCGCAGAACGTCTATTGGATGTATTCTGTGCTGATCCACGATGAGTTTGGTCTCAGCCGTGACCAGGTGATGGCCGGCTTGCGCCGGGGCGGGGTTGACTCGCGCAACTTTTTCTGGCCTGTGCACGCTTTGCCGCCCTACGAAAGTGGCCTGCGCCTGCCGGTGAGCGAGGACCTGGCTGCCCGGGGCATCAACTTGCCCTCCTCGCCGAGCCTGACCAACGATCAGATCGATTTTACCTGTGATACCCTGACTGGATTGCGAGACGCCTATGCCGGTTAGCACGGAGGCCGCCATGTCCGACGGCGAAAAGGTCCACGCCGCGCCGCGTATCGACCCCTGGCGTGTAGGCATGCTTATGATCGCAGGCGTGGTGGTCGTGATCGCCCTGCTGCGCTTCTCAGGAGGCCGCACGGCCCTCGAAACACTGATGCATGTGCCCTTGGGCACCGTGCTTCTGATGCTGGCCATCCTCTATGCGGCCATGACCGTGCGCGCCTGGCGCTGGCAGGTGCTGTTGGATGCGGTGGGCTACCGTGTGGGGCTGGGCTCTCTCTGGTCGTTACTTCTGACCGGTTATTTCCTGAATACCGTGGTCCCGGCGCGGGCGGGCGACCTGGCGCGCATCTTCTTGCTGGGGCGCTGGCACAAAGTGCCTTTTGAGACGGCCACTGGCGCTCTGGTGATGGAGCGCGCCATCGATGTGGTGGTAATCCTGGTAGGCGCTGCGGGCGCCGCCTATATGGTGTTGCCCGCTCTGGTGCCGCCAGTCGTGGCTGAAGGTTACCTGGCGGCCATGCTCATCATGTTGGCTCTGTTCGTCGTGCTGCTGGGGGCGCCGCGCCTGGAGGGCCTGCTCCTGGGGTTGTGGTCCAATCGGCGTTACCAGTCACTGATGGGGCTGGCTTTCAGTTTCCTGGCTGCCGTCCGCCGTATGGCGACCGACTGGCGTCGCCTGGCGCTGGCCGTGGGACAGACGGTGCTCATCTGGGGCGCCGAGGTGGCTGTAGCCTCGCTGGCAATGGGCGCCCTGAATATCCACCTGCCCCTGGGGCAGATGACCTTCTGCATCCTGACGGTAGACCTTTCGGGGGCGGTCCCCGTGCTGCCCGGGGGGCTGGGCCAGGTGGAAGCCGTCTATCTTTCCCTTCTCCTGCTGTTACAGGCGCCCAAGGAGGCCGCCGGGGTAGCGATCCTCCTCAACCGCACGGTGAGCTTTTGGTCGATCATGCTCGTGGGGGGGATCACCACCTTGCTCAGTGGCTCGCTCAAGCGCACAGAGGCGCCCGAGTCATGAAGCGGGGATGGGCCAGGCGCCTGGGCAGAAAGCTGCCGGAGGTGGGGATCCGCCGGTACCGAAGGCCCCACCCCCGGCAGGTTACTGCCTCTGCACCTGAGTGCGACTTGCCTGCGGGCGGTGGAGATGCTGATTCTCCTCATTTGACCCCTCTGAAGCGCCATGCTATGATGAGCGCGGCCCTGCCTGTTTTCAGGTCGGTCGCCCATGCCCGACTGGGCACAATGCACGATGAAAACACCCTTCGGTTTCCGGGTACCATGCTCCACACGCAGCCGGAACAGGCTTTTTGTAGGGGGGGTGCGGTGCCTGCGGCGGCGCCCAGACCCACCACACCCCTTCCGGATCAGGGCCGGGCTTGTGCAGGGCATGGCAGCCGGCGCTCTATCTGTCAACCCTGTTAACCCAATCCATTCTTCGGGCTCGTGCAGGCGCTCGTTTGCGCGAGTGATGTGGAGGGCGTATTGGCTCTGGCAAATGGCCTGCCCCCGCAGGCTCTCATGATCGTGCCGACCTACAACGAAATCGATAACCTGGAGCCCCTGGTTACCCAAATCCTGGCCCTGGGAGAGGACTTGGGTGTCTTGATCGTCGATGACAACTCTCCCGACGGCACGGGCGCCCTGGCCGATAAGCTTGCTGCCGGCATGCCCGGCGTGTGGGTGATTCACCGTCCGGGCAAGCTTGGGTTGGGCACTGCATACCGCGCCGGGTTCAGATGGGCCATGGAACAGGGGGCGCAGTTCATCCTGACCATGGATGCCGATTTCTCTCACAACCCGCGTTACATCCCGGCTATGCTCGCCAGGGGGCGCGGGGGCTGTGATCTGGTCATCGGCTCGCGCTACGTTCTGGGCGGCGGCACCGAGGGCTGCACCGCCTGGCGCATTGCCCTCAGCCGGGGCGCCAATCTGTTCGCCAAGGCCCTGCTGGGGCTGCAGGCTACCGACTGCACGGCTGGCTTTCGCTGCTATCGCCGGCAGGTGTTGGAGTGCATTGACCTCAATGCGATTCTGTCCGAGGGGTACTCTTTCCTGATCGAGATGCTCTACCGCGTCCAGCGGGCCGGCTTCCGGGTGGGTGAAGTGCCCATCCTCTTTGTCAACCGCCGCCAGGGCACCTCCAAAATCTCGCGCACCGAGATCGTGCGCGCTGTCGGCACAGTGCTGCGCCTGGCAAGACGCAATGCGTGACCCATGACCAGGGTTGCCTGGGGCAAGGCACGTTGCTCTACCGGGCCTGGCGGGCCGTTGCAGGCCGATTCTCACACAGCACAATGGGCCGATTTGGCGCAGAGCATTCCACGTATATACTTTCGACCGGGCTACTTGTTCGGTGGGCAGCCAGAGCCGTCTCCGCACCGCCCGTGTGGTCGCGTCGTCCTATCGCTGGGTCACCACTTGCAGCGCCACCTACCTGACCTTCGCTTTCGATACGCTGCTCATCGCCCCACGGCAGGGCCCTTTCCGGAACTGATCGCTGAGGCTCGGTCTGGCATGCCGGCATGCCGATAGCACCGCCGGACCGTAGTGAGGAGTACGCATGAAACTCTCGATCCTGATACCGGTCTATAATGAAGAAGCGTCTGTGGCCGATGTGATCCGCCGGGTAGCAGCTGTACCTGTCGACAAGGAAATGATCGTCGTCGACGATTGCTCCAGCGACCGCACTCCTGAGATTCTGGCCGCACTACAACGCGAGTTCCCCACTTTGCGAGTGATCCGCCATCCGACGAACCAGGGCAAAGGCGCGGGTATCCGCACCGCCATGGAGGCTGCCACCGGCGATTGCCTGATCATCCAGGATGCCGACCTGGAGTACGATCCCAATGATATCCCTCGCCTGCTCAAACCCATTGAAGAGGGGCAGGCCAAGGTCGTTTATGGCGTGCGCTCGCTGGCCGGGCAAAAGCTCCACGTGCGCCTGGGGAATCAGCTCCTGACCTGGCTCACCAATCGGCTCTACGGTCTGCACATTCACGACATGGAGACCTGCTACAAGCTCATGCGCGCCGAGGTCGCAAGGGGGCTCAATATCGAATGCCGGCGTTTTGATCTGGAGCCCGAAATCACCGCCAAGATCACTCGCCGTGGCTATGCGATTCATGAGCTGCCCATCTCCTACCAACCGCGGGAGGCCAAAAAGCTCTCGCCCTGGCGCGATGGCTGGCCCGCCGTGCGTGCGCTGTGGCGCTATCGGAACTGGCGCGGATAGTACGTAACCCGTAAGGTTCTCATGCCCCGGGGGAGAAATTGCATATGATCTTTCACAACATCGAGAGCTATCTGCAAGTCATCCGTCGCCGCTGGTGGATTATCGCCATCCTTGTCGCCTGCGCTATGGCGGTTGTGCTAATCATCAACGTCACCGCCAAGCCCGTCTACCGCGCCCAGGTCAAGTTGCAAGTGCTGGCTGCGGAGCCTCAGGAGGCTTTTCTCTTCTCTCAATTCAGTTTTCCAGGCCAGACGGACCAAGTCAAGGCTTCTCAGACCGATTTCATCCGCCAATTGCGCAGCCCCTTTGTGGCCTGGCAGACCATCGCCGACCTGAACCTGGGCATTGGCGCTGATGAACTCTTGAGCCACCTCTCTATCTCCACAGATGGCGAGTACATTACTGTGGAGGTCTCTGCCGATGAGCCTGACGTAGCCGAAGGCATCGCCACCCGGCAGACGGCCAATGCTCTGGATCAGTTTCGCAAGACACGCTCGCTGCCTTTTACAGTGTTGCGCCAGTTTCTTACCAGTCAGCTCAAAATCGAGGAACAACAGATGCTCACCGCCGACGACGCCATGTTGAACTTTAAGCGTGAGCACTCGATAGAGGACTATCAGCACGAACTGCTGGCCGTGCAGGATAACATTCGCAGCCTGAAATCGCAGGTTGATCAGGCACAGGTGTTGGAGGACCAGTATACCGCCCGCGCCAAAGAGGAGCGTGCAGCCGCCAAGAAGGCCCTGGACGAGGCAAGGGGGGCGGGCAACGCTCTCCTCTCGGCGCAGGCCCTGAAGGAGCAGGCGGCCAACTACACGGCGGCGGCGGAGCAACACGAGATAGACGCTGCCGCCCAAAAGGCAACCATCGATTCTTGCAACAAGCTCATTGCCCAGCGCCAGCAGGAGCTGCAGGGCTTGCTGGACCTGAGCCCGACCTATGATACTCTGAGACGCGGGCAAGATCAGGCATCGGGGAACTATGACTTTTTGGTTTCCAAGCTCAACGAGGCCACGTTGAAGGAAGCGCAGACGCAGAGCCCGGGTTTTGTACAGGTCGTTGAACCTGCCTCCAAGCCCAGCAGCCCGGCGCCGAGCAGACTCGGCAGGATGGCTGCCATAGCGGCGCTGGCCAGCCTGTTGGCTGGCGTGGCGCTTGCCTTTGTGCTCGAGTTTGTCGAATCATTGCGCAAGCGCCCTGTGCGGTTTTAGCCGGGATTGTGCACGATGTTTCTGTACGATCCTGCAAGCTGCATGGTCCTTGGAGGGTATTCCAAGTCTAGCTGTTCCGTCCTTTGCACAGGAGAGTCTGATTGATGAGCACCATCTCTTCTCGTTATCTTTCCGAGTTGAGCGCGACAATCTCCCGGTTGCCGCTGGCCGAGATCGATCGCCTGATCGAGCTGCTGGAAGCGGCGCGGCGCGAGGGGCGCCAGGTCCTGCTGTTGGGCAATGGCGGCAGTGCAGCGACTGCCTCGCATTTTTGCTGCGACCTGGCCAAGAATACCATTACCCCGGGTCTGCCTCCTTTCCGCGCCCTCTCGCTGACCGACAATACGGCCCTCATGACTGCCTGGGCCAACGATACGGCCTACGATAACCTTTTCTGGGGCCAGCTACAGTGCCTGTTGCGCCCGGGTGACCTCGTGATCGGCATCAGCGGCAGCGGCAATTCGCCCAATGTGCTGCGCGCCATGGAGATGGCGCGCAAGGAGGGAGCCACGACGGTAGGCCTCATCGGCTTTGCAGGCGGTAAGCTCAAGGAGCTGGTAGACCTGGCCATCATCGTCCCCAGTCAATGCATGGAGCAGATCGAGGATTTGCACCTGGTGATCGAGCACCTGGTCGTCACGGCGCTGCGAGAGAGAGCAAAAGGGAACACGAATGAATAAACTGTAACTCTGTAAGCCTTTCCCTTTCATGGCGAATTCATGGTCC
>DAOTVS010000211.1:0-21544 GCA_034436375.1 Anaerolineae bacterium
CGATCAAGCGCGGGGCAGGGGACAGCGCCCACTGACCGGTCCAAGGCCGGGCCCCGCGTTCTCAAACTGGCGAGCGAGGCAACACTATGATGACCCTGTTGGACTATAGGACGGAAAGGAGGATGGCTACAATGACCTATGAGGAGCTCGTGCGCCTGGTGGGTTCCGAGAATGCCTACCTTTACAGCGTACTGGAGCGGCTGGGCCAGGCGACGCCCAAGCAACTGGCCGCGGAGGCCAAGCGCTACTATCGCACTGTGCTCAATGCGATCCCGGTGCTCAGGGCTGCCGGCCTGATCGAGGTGGACAAGGACACCAGCGTGCCATACCGGCCGCCGCAGCTTCTGCGGCCCAAGCGGCCGGCGGCCTGAGCGCTGTGGCGCCCGAGCTTGCCGGTGGCGAGCTTCTCACTAGGCACATTATGTCTAACGTAGATGCCGGGCACATGTTTACATAACATGCCTAGTGAGAAGTAGAAACAGGCGCGGGGGAGGGCCTTCTCGGCCTGTAGCAACCTGCCGCCAGAGGCATGGCTTCGTGGGACGGTCAGACGTGCCAGCCTGAAGCGGATCGTGAGCATCGCTGCTACACACGCCAGCCGGCCCATGCTGGCAAGGCCCAAATGGCGATGGGGCACACTCCCCCAGACTTGCCCCATCCCACTGCCATTATGACAACTGCTCGCGCAGCGATATGCCGCCGGATCACGAGGCCAGTGCGCAGGCAGCTGCGCCGATGATCTGCGCATGCTCGTTGGTGATGACGTGTACGGGTATCTCCTGTACCACACTCCGCAATCGCCCCTTACCCAGGAAGGCGCGCACAAAGGTGCCATCCTGCAGCCGGGGCAAGATTTTGGGCGGGATGCCGCCGCCAAGGTACACACCGCCCGTGGCCAGGAAGGTCAGGGCCAGGTTGCCGGCCTGCGCGCCAAAGATGGAGACAAACATCTCGAGCGCATCCATACAGCACTGGTCACTCTTGGCGAGAGCCAGGGCCGAGATGGCAGCGCTGGGATCACCCTCCGCCAACCGTTGGGCAACCCACTCCGGCTGCACACACTTACTCGCCAGGAAGCGGTAGATATTGTGCAGGCCAGGGCCGGAAAGCACCCGCTCCCAGCTCACGTGGCCGAACTGGGCCTCCAGGAAGGCGTGTAATTGCCTCTCCCGCTCGCCATGCGGGGCAAAGTCGGCATGGCCGCCCTCACTGGAGCCCGGATGGTAGCGTTCGCCATCCCACGAAAGGTAGGCCTGGCCCAGGCCGGTGCCAGGCGCCAGGATGGCGATGGCGCCGCCGCGTTGGGCTGCGCCCGGATGGATGGTCACCAGGTCTGCAGGGCCCAGCTCGGGCACGGCGTACGCCAGGATTTCGAGATCATTGGCCAGGCGCATGTGCGGCAGGCCCAACTTTCGCTTCACACTCTCTTCGACAATGTGCCAGTTGAGGTTAACGGCTGTGGCTTCGCCTGCGACCACTGGCCCTGGGATACCGATACAGGCCCGGTCTACCGGGCACTGTGTGGCGGAGAGGTAATCGGCCATGATCGCCTCGAGCCCAGGATACTGCTGGCTGGGGTAGCTGCGCATCGCCTCAATGCGCCATCTGCCCTCTTGTTTCGAGACCAGAGCAAGCTTGGTCTTGGTGCCGCCCAGATCACCCGCCAGAATCATGGTAGTTGCTCCATCCGGAATACAAAAGGCTTCGGAAACCTCCTCAGGCTTCCGAAGCCTGGGGCCACTTAAGCACTTTTGAGTGTTGTTTGCCGCTCACGGATGCAGGCCAGGAGGTTGGTCATTGAGTCGCTAAAGGCCTGCACTCCGGCTACCTGCAGGTCACGATAGACTTGCTGCATATCGATGCCCAGGTCCGCCAGCTCAGCGAACACCCGGTAAGCATCGTCGACATTTTCTTCCAAAGTGGGCCGCACACGACCATGGTCGCGAAAAGCAGCGAGGGTGGCCGGCGGCATGGTATTCACGGTATCGGGCCCGATCAGTTCCTCAACGTACATCACGTCGCGATAGCGTGGGTTCTTGGTGCTCGTGGAGGCCCAGAGTGGCCGCTGCACCCGGGCGCCACGTTGCTGGAGAGAGACGAATGCTTCGGCAGAGAATATCCGTTTGAACCGCTGGTAAGCGATTTTCGCGTTGGCAATGGCGGCCCGGCCCAACAGCGGCCTCAGGCGGGCTTGCGCAGAAGGATCCGCCGCCTGTTGCTGCAGGCGCGTTTCCAGGATGTGATCGACCATGGTATCGACCCGGCTGACGAAAAAGCTTGCGACCGAAGCCACCCGATCAACGGGCTGCCCTGATGCCGCCAGGCGCTCAAGACCGACAATATAGGCATGAGCGATTTGCTCATAGTTGTCTGGAGAGAAGATCAGGGTAGCGTTGATATTCAGGCCGGCCGCGATGAGCTCCGTCAGGGCGGTTACCCCTTCCGGTGTGGCAGGGACCTTGATCATAATGTTCGGCCGGCCAAGTGCGCTGAAGAGATGCTTCGCCTCGGCAATGGTGCCGTCCAGGTCGTGCGCCAGCATGGGAGAGACCTCGATGGACACATAGCCATCGCGGCCCTGGGTAGCCTGGTACACCGGTTCCAGAATGGTGGCCGCTGCGCGGATATCTTCGGTGCTGAGGGCCTCGTAGACAGAGAGGACATCCCGGCCGCCCTCGGAGAGTTCGCGGATCAGGGGGTCATACTCACTGCAAGTCTCAATGGCCTTTTGGAAGATGGTAGGATTGGAAGTGACTCCCTGCACCTCTCCCCTCTGCACGAGGCGCTGCAGCTCGCCACTGTTGAGCAAGGTGCGGTCAATGTTATCGAGCCAGACGCTTTGGCCGTGCTCATAGAGTTGCCGCAAGGGATTTGAGTTCATGCGCCGCTCCTTGTGCTGTACAATGGAATGACCTTGGGCCCGTGTGATTATACACTGCGTGCTGAGGGGAGGCAACTCGGAGAAGGGTGTTGCGCTTATGTCTTGTTCTTATTCTGATTCTTCTGTCAACTGTAAACCTATAGTTATGTTGCGGGCGCGGAGTTGCCGCCCCATGCGCCCGCAGCCTTGTTACCCTTCCATGGATAGCTCAGGGATCAGCGCTGCCGGCTCATCCCAGGTCACATCCCCGGGCATACTGTTACGGATTGCCAGCAATTGCTCTTCGCTGATGCCAAGGCGCGCAGCAATCGAGGCAGATAGGGCCAGGTCGGGCGGCGCCTCCAGCCGGCGCAGGGCTTGCTCGCGAGTCATATCGCCCCTGCGCACCAGGGTAGCCAGCTCCATGTCGTAGGGATGGTAGCCGAACTGCTGGCGATGTACCATGCTAGCGAAAGTGTTTAAGAGACAGTTGGATGAATTGGGGTCAGTATCCTCGGGCGCCTTCCAACCCAGTGGGGCTATTCGCTCCCGGATGTGCGCCTCATCATATTCGACAAACACCAATGGCGATGCGCTGTGCAACTCTATGGGCGAGGCCGTTGAGCCCAAGACAGCCGGCAGATAGGGCGACAGATCCTCTCCTGACAATTGTCGGAGCAGAGTTGCAGTGCTCTGTAGCATAGTCTGCACCAACGAAGGTGTATAGGTCAGCAAGGCCGATGGTAAGGGGATCTGCCCTGGCGACCAGCCATAGATCAGGATCGGAATGCGCTTTTCCTGAGCTATTTGCACGGCGATCAGCTTGTTCAGCCCCATGCAGGCGTTGCAGATGCCGCTGGCCCGCCGCAGGGCGGCCCGTGGAAAGTGCCTGCCGTCGAGGCTGGCTGAGAACAAGCGGCGCAGCAGGTCAAAGCGGGGGGCAAAGATCATATGGTCCACACCCAGCTTATCGGCTACCACCCGGCAGTTATCCAGCGCACGCGGCGAGACGAAGCCGTTGTCCAGGGTCAGCGCCAGCGGCCGCAGCCCATACTCTTCCTTCACCATCGTGAGGACATAGGTAGAATCTTTCCCTCCGCTCCAACTGACCAGGCAATCGTAAGCTTGACGACCGCGCACGCGCGCGGCCAGTTCCTCAAAGCGTCGTGCGATCTCGCGGCCGCGAGCCAGGTCCTGCACCGGCGCCTCGGCCTGCCGGCAATAGTGACAGAGTCCCCGGGAATCGAGCGCTGCCCCGGGAAATGTGGCCGGCAGTGTGCAACGTAGACATCTTTTCATTGGCATGCCTCTCTTCTTTCTACGAGCAAGCCGTTGGGCAGCGGCTGGGCGGCTATCTTCCCTGCTGGCGAGGTTACGAACTGGTGATGAAGCAGTTGCGTGGAGACAATGCCAGCCAGCGCCATGCTATCCAGTTCACTCAAGCGCCCGTTGGCTGCATACTTTTGCTGCAATTTCTCAACCGCCGCTGGATCGAAATAACCCGTCTGGCGGATGGCGGAAGAAGACAAAAGATCAGGTATTTCGTTGTCGGGGTCCACGCGGAGAAGTGGCGCTGCAATGGGCGCCCGGTACGGTTGCTTGGCCCGGCGCCAGATTGAGGGGGGCAACAGCGGCTCTGCGCAGCGCCGCAAGAGATACTTGTCTTGCAGCCCGCGCATCCGCAGACGTGGGTCCAATTGGGCGCAAAAGGCCACGACTGCCGGATCCAGGAAGGGATAGCGGCCCTCGATGGAATGGGCCATTGACATGCGGTCGCCCTGGGATGAGAGCAGGTATTCCGAAAGGAAAAGGCTGGCCTCGATGTACTGGGCGCGTGAGAGGCCAGGCCAGGAGGTGATGTCGTCATCCAGACGTGATACGTACACCTCCTGCGGATCATAGCCTGCCAGGGCGGCCCGCAATTCGCTGGAGAAGAATCTCGTCAAACGGGCGCCATTCCGCCAGCGGACCCGGTGCGAATAGTGGGGTAGGTCTGTGTCGGCCAGGTCGCGCCCGAAGAACGCCTGCAGGTACGCGGGAGCACTGCTGAAACCTGGAATGTAGGGGTAGAGGCGCTCCAGCAGGCGTGGACGCAGCTGCGAGCCCGGTTGGCGCGCCCAGAAACGCAGGATCTTGTCCTCCTTGAAGATATCATAGCCGGCCATGAACTCATCGGCGCCTTCGCCTGTGAGCACCACCTTGAGGCCGGCCTCCTGTACCCGTTGCGAGAGCAGGAACATCGGTGCCGGCGAGGTGCGCAGAATCGGCGTTTCCACGTGCCAGATGACCTGGGGGAATATGCGGACAATATCGGCCTGGGTGCAGGCTACCTGATGGTGCCGCGTGCCCAGGAGTCTGATCACCTCGGCCTGGGGCCGGCTTTCATCATAGATCGGGTCATCCGTGAAAGCGATGGAAAAGGTCTCCAGCGGCGCATTGCTCTCCCGGGCTACCAGGGCGGCAATGAGCGACGAATCAAGGCCGCCGCTCACATAGACCCCTACCGGCACGTCAGCCCTGAGGCGCAGCAGCGTGGCCTCGCGCAGGGTCGCGCGCAGTTGCTCGGCCTGTCCATCGATATCGGTGGTGCCGACCGGCGGCTGTGCCGGGAACTGGAGCCGCCAGTAGCAGGATGTGCGCTGCTCGTTGCCTTGGAGGAGCATGATATGCCCTGGCGGCAGCGACTCGATGCCGCGAAAGGCCGTGTGGCCCGTGAGCGGGGTCCATAGAGTAAAGATCTCGGCCAATGCGCCAGGATCAATCGCCATGCGCGCCTGCACCTGCGGGTGACACAGCAGCGCCTTGATCTCACTGGCAAAAAGGGTATCCAGACCTAGCCGGGTATAGAAGAGGGGACGGACGCCCAGGGGGTCACGGGCCAGAAACAGGCGATACTGCCGCCGATCCCAGAGGGCAAAGGCGAACTGCCCCCGCAACCGGCTAACGCAGGCGGGGCCCATATCTTCATAGAGGTGCAGAATGGTTTCCGTATCGGTGTGGGTGCTGAAACGGTGTCCGCGCGCTAGCAGCTCAGTACGCAGCTCCAGATAGTTGAAGATCTCACCGTTAAACACGATCCAGCAGGCGCCGTCCTCGTTGCTGATCGGCTGCTGACCGCCAGCCAGGTCGATAATGCTGAGGCGCGCTGAGCCGAGTCCAACCTGCCCATCGCAATAGGCGCCAAACTGGTCGGGGCCCCGGTGCCGGATGGCGGACAGCATCGCCTCTATGAGCGGACTGTCGGAGGCATGCCCGGCTTCCGCGTGAAAGATTCCTGTGATGCCGCACATGGCCTATCGCAACTCACTCACAGTGATCTTGCCGGAGGGCGTCTTGGGCAGGCTGGTGAGGATCTGCACTTGCTGGGGCACCAGGGCATCCTCCAGATGATGCGCGCAGTGGCGGAGCACGTCGCGCTCGGTCAGGGTGCTCTCTGGCTTGAGCGCTACATAGGCGACGATAGCCTGACCCAGCACAGGATCCGGCTCGCCGCGCACGGCCGCTTCTATCACATCGGGCAGACGGTAAAGGACGTCCTCGATCTCCCGTGGGCTCACCTTGTTTCCACGGCTCTTGATCATATTGTCCCGGCGCGCCACAAAGTAGAGAAAGCCTTCCTCGTCCATCCGAAAGAGATCGCCACTGTAGAGCCAGACTTCGCCGGGGTAGCGGCCCGGCTTGTAGACCCTGGCCGTTTCCTCGGGCATCTCCCAGTATCCCTGCATCACGTTGGAACCGCGGATGATGAGTTCCCCCACGTGCCCCGGTGCGACCGGCCGGCCGTTCTCATCGACGATGCGCACCTCACAGTTGGGGATGGCCTTGCCGACCGAGCCCGGCCGGCGGTCCAGTTCTTCCGGCGGCAGGTAACTCACCCGTTTGCACTCGGTCAGGCCATACATGGAGTAAAAGCGGACATGGGGAAAGCGCTCACGGATGGCCCGGATGTGCTCCACAGGCAGGGCCGCCCCTGTGTTGGTCATGTACCGCAGCGAAGAGAGATCATAGGCCGTCAGGTCCATCTGCAACAGCATGGCGAACACCGTCGGCACGCCGGGGAAACCCGTGACCCTCTCTTCCTGGATACGGTGCAAGACCATCGCCGGGTAGGCAAAGGAGGGCTCCAGCACCAACCGCCCGTGCGCCATGAAGGTGAGGAAGATCTGATAGAGCCCATAATCGAAGGAGAGGGGTAGCACGTTGATTACGACATCGGCCGGCGTATTCCCCACGTAACTATTGATGGCCCGCGTCGCCGACAGCACGTTGAGGTGCGTGCACATGACGCCTTTGGGCACGCCGGTGCTGCCCGAGGTATAGATGATTGTGGCCAAGTCAATGTCGATGCACGAGCAGGGTGGCCGCTCGTCGCTGCCCAGGGACATGGCCTCGGCCCAGGGGAGCAGGCGTTCATCGGCTGTCGGGGCCCGGTCATAGTCGCCGCAGCAAACGACGGTGTGCAGTGACGGCACAGCCGGCAGCATCTGCCCGAGCATCGGCGTCTGTGCAGCAGGCGCCAGGAGGGCTGCGGCGCGCGAGTTGTTGAGGATACGAGTCAGCTTCTCGACCTTGGTCGTCGGGTTGAGGACCGTAAAGATGGCCCCCGCCTTGAGCGCGGCAAAGATGCCGATGACGGCCTCAACACTGTTAGGCAGCCAGATAGCCACCCGGTCCCCTTGTTGCAGCCCGCGCCGGAGGAGGGCGTTGGCAAGGCGATTGGCGCTGGCCTCGATCTCGCCATAGGTGAGCCGGCGCTTCCCACAAACCAGGGCGACCTTGTCGGGGCACAGAGCGAAGCTTTCTTCCAGCAACGCATTGACCAGCATCGTAAACCTCGCTGTGTCGGAATTGGTCTGAGTGGAGAAGGAAGCAAGTTCTGTGCCAGAGGATGAATTCCGGGTATCAACTCCACACGCGAGCTGTGCAACCGCGCCACAGACCCAGCCTGTGGGATTAGGCCGGGTTTGAGCGGAGCGGACCAGCCGGCAACCGGATGGAAGGACCTCGGTGTTGTTTTCAGGTGAGATACGGCTCGAACGAGGCAACGAGGTGACGGGGGATATAGCCTTTCACCCGCGTGCCGGCAACGTCATAGCCCTCTCCCTCGACGATGCCGTGCTTGTGAAAGAGCGCCACCAGGGCATTCTCGTGGAAGGGGATCTGTACGTCCATGTAGACCATGGCCTCGGTCAGGGCGCTCTCAAGCCGGCTCAGCAATTGTGCGATGCCCAACCCCTTGGCGGCCGAAACAGCCACGCCGTGGGGATAGCGCGCTGACGCCGCCACGGCCACATCAGGGTCGGGCAAGAGGTCCACCTTATTCAGCGCCACCAGCATGGGGCGTTCGCCGATCTGCAGATCGCGCAGCACCTGATCGACCGTCTGTGCCTGCTGCATTGCGTTGGGGTGAGTTACATCCACCACGTGCAACAGAAGATCGGCGTCCTCGATCTCTTCCAGGGTAGCTCGGAAAGCGGCTACCAGGGAAGTGGGCAGCTTCTGAATAAAGCCCACCGTATCGGTCAGCAAAACCTCGGTACCGCCGGGCAAGGCAATGCGCCGCGTTGTGGGGTCCAGGGTCGCAAAGAGCTTGTCCTCGGCGAGCACGTGGGCGTTGGCGAGGGCATTCAACAAGGTGGACTTGCCCGCATTGGTATAGCCAACTATGGCGACGATGGGTATCCCCTCTCGCTTGCGTTGGCCGCGGTAGATAGCCCGGTGCTCGCGCACCTTTTGCAGCTCTGCGCGCAGCTGAGTCATCCTTCTCCGGATCTCCCGGCGATCCACCTCCAGCTGGGTTTCGCCAGGGCCGCGCAGGCCTACCCCCCCGACGGTCTGTCGGGAAAGGTGCGTCCAGCGCCCAGTCAGGCGCGGCAGCCGGTACTCATATTGAGCCAACTCTACCTGCAGCGCCCCCTCGCGTGTGCGGGCGTGCTTGGCAAAGATGTCGAGGATGAGCGCCGTGCGATCCAGCACGTTCACATCTGCGATCCGATTCTCCAGGTTGCGGATTTGCCGGGGAGAGAGCTCATCGTCGAAGATAATGACGTCGTAGGCCAGCTCGGCGTGGAGATCCTCGAGTTCTTCCACCTTGCCCTTGCCGACAAAGGTGGCCGAGTTGATCTCGTCGACTAACTGTGTGGTTTCGCCGACGACCTGCAAGCCCGCCGTCTTGGCCAGCGCAGCCAACTCGGCCAGTGAGTCGCCCATCCCCCAGCGATACTCCGCCCCCTTGACCTGGGCCGCGACCAGAAACGCTCGTTGGATTGGTTCCCTTGTCGGCATTGTGGTCTGTGCCACTCCAATCGTCTCCTTCCGAGTGACGTATAGCATTGGGAGAGTGGACCTACAGGCGTCGCAAGCGCTCGCTTGCTTCCTGCAGGCGCTCCGCGGGCGTGCTCAGTGAGATACGAACATACCCTTCGCCATGGGCCCCAAAGGCCGTGCCGGGCGTGAACCATACCCCCGTCCGTTCGACGACACGTTTGGCGAACCCGGCGCTTGTCTCTCCGGCGGGCACCTGCGCCCACACATAAAGTGTCGCCTTGGGCGTGGCCGCGTGCATGCCGATCGTGGGCAGGAAAGCGAGCACCGCGTCCCGGCGTGCCTGGTAGATGGCATTGCGCTCCTGCAGCCACGATTGGTCGGCGCACAGCGCCGCTGCCGCCGCTTCCTGGATAGGGGCAAAGATGCCTGAGTCGACGTTCGTCTTCACCCGCGCCAGGGCCTCGACGGCCTGGGCGCTGCCCACAGCCATGCCCACGCGCCAGCCAGCCATGTTATAGGTCTTGGAAAGCGAGTTGAACTCCAGGACCACGTCCTTCGCCCCCGGGATCTGCAAAGGGCTCGGGGCCACATAGCCATCAAAGGTCACATCGCAATACGGGTTGTCGTAGCATAGCAGCAAATTGTGTTCCTTGGCGAACTCAATCGCTGTGGCCAGGAATCCGAGGTCCGCCGTAGCTCCCGTCGGATTGTTGGGATAGTTCAGCCACAGCAGTTTGGCACGCCGCAGCACATCTCCCGGGATTGCGCTCAGATCGGGCAAAAAGTCCCGTTCGGCCCGCAGGGGCACCGGCACCACATCGCCCCCCGCCATCCTGACGCTCATGGTATAGGTCGGGTAGCCGGGATCGGGTATCAGCGCCACATCGCCGGCATCGATAAAGGCCAGCGCCGTGTTGAAGATGCCCTCCTTCGAGCCGATCAGGATCACGATCTCCCGTTGCGGATCCAGCTCTACCCCAAACCGGTTCCGGTAGTAAGTCGCTGTCGCCTGCCGCAGCGAGGGTAAGCCATAGTAGCCAGCGTAGCTGTGCTTGGTCGCATCCTGCGCGGCCCGGTGCAGGGTATCGACGATCCAGGCTGGTGGGGGCAGGTCAGGGCTCCCGATACCCAGGTTGATCACGTCCACGCCCTTGGCTCTCAAATCGGCCAGAAGGCGATCGACCTCGGCAAAGACATAGGAAGGCAGATTGTTGAGTCTTGCGGCGACTTGCATGCTACTCTCCTTGAGAAGGCATTTCCAGGTAGCGTTCCAGCACCCGCCCTACTCGTTTCAGGCTGGCCGCGCTGACCTTGTCGGTTGTGTCCTGAGTCGTGTGCCAGTGCGGTACGAAAAAGGCTGTTCCTCCACGGCCCACCCGGCGCGGCGAAGCTCGCTGCTCAGGTACGCTATCTCCTGCCGGCTGGCGGATGACCCCGGCAGGCGCGGGCCCAAGCGCATCTGGACGGTCACATCCTGCAGCGCCCTCTCGCCATCGAACCTGGCTCCCTGCGCGCAGGCCGTGCATAGGCAAAGCAGCGCGGCTGCGGCCAGGATCGGGACGAGAGGTTCTTTTCGCATAGCCTAAGCCCTACTTATTGGAAACCCATCCGCCGGCTGGGCGGCCTGAGTGACTTGACTATGCGAAGCCGGCAGCCCGAGAAGCTCACGACACCGCTGGGCCGTCTCCCGTAGTGGGGCAACCAGCGCTTCTCTCGCCCAGTTGCCCTCGGCTATTGCCCAAGGGTTGAGCTCCACGGCCACAGTGCCGCCAAAGCCATCTCGCTGCAACGCGGTCAGTAGGCTCGCCAGGTCCAGCCGCCCCTTGAACGGCAGCCGGTGCTCGCGCCCATCATAGTCGGATAGATGCACGTGGGCGATCTTACCTTTCAGTTCTTGATAGGCCAGCAGAGGCAGCCGGCCCCACGTGCCCCAGTGTGTGGTATCCAGCACCAGGTACGGCCAGCGCGCCAGCTCTGCCGGGCGGTTGTAGCGATACTTGCCTGCCTGAAAGCCCCACAATCGGCCGGCAGGCATGTTCTCTATCGCTATGCGAACGGCCGTCCCCTGCTGCACCAATGGCAGCTCCTTTTCCAGCCAACGCGCATAGCGCGCCTCGCTCCCCCGCCCCAGGGGCACGTCCAGGTAGATATCGCGCCGCAGAAAGCTGGCCTCCACGTGCAGCGAATGCCATCGCCCCGGGGTATGGGCAACGACGGTCTCGGCCCCCAGATCCTCGGCCAGGGCAACGGCCCGCACGATCCGCTCTTCCTGAGCATCCGGCCAGCCGTTGATCCGCCGCAAAAAGGGTGTGTGCACGCTCAAAATCGCCATACCCGTGCGCGCACTCAGCCCGCGCAGATACGGCACATCGTACGAGTCCTGTCGCCCATCCACTAACAATTCCACGCCATCGTACCCTGCTTCAGCCGCGATCGCAAAGGCACGATCCAACCCCATGTTATAGAATGAGCCGGTTGACAAGGTCAACCGTGCTCCGCCCATCAACCCCATCAACTTGTGCTACCCTTCCAAAAAGCTTGCAGAGCCGCCTGTGCACGCCGGGCGAGCGCCTCATGCCGCTCGCGCTTGCGCCGGCTGCGCAACTCTATCTCAGGTAACAGGCCAAAATTCGCTTTCATCGGTTGGAACAGGCTGGCTTCACTATGCGAAACATAATGGCACAGCGCTCCCACCATGGTCGTCAGCGGGAAGATGAGGGGCGCCTCTCCTCGGCTCACGCGGGCTGCGTTCAGCCCAGCCACCAGCCCGCTCATGGTCGACCCCACATATCCTTCCGTGCCGATCATCTGCCCCGCAAAGAAAAGGTCCCCCCGCCCCCTGAACTGCAGGGTCGGCTCCAGGAGAGCCGGTGATGCCAGGAACGTGTTGCGGTGCATCTGCCCAAAGCGCACAAACTCGGCGCCCTCCAGCCCCGGGATGAGCGAAAAGACCCGCTTTTGCTCGCTCCAGCGCAGGTTCGTCTGAAACCCCACCATGTTATAGAGGGTTCCGGCGAGGTTATCCTGCCGCAGTTGCACCACGGCATAGGGGCACCGACCGGTGCGAGGGTCTATCAGCCCAACCGGCCGCAGTGGCCCGTAGGCGAGCGCCAGCTCGCCGCGCCGCGCAATAACCTCCACCGGCAGGCAGGCATCGAAGAAGCGCTTATCACCCGCCTCGAAATCGCGGAGGGGGATCGTCTCCGCAGCCAATAGCTCGGCCACAAAGCGGCGGTATTCCGCTTCATCGAGGGGACAGTTTATATAGTCGCTGTCGCCGCGTCCGTAACGCCCGGCCCGGAAGGTGCGCGCCAGATTGATGGACTCGAGCGCCACGATGGGCGCCATGGCATCGAAAAAGTGCAGGTACTCGGCACCCGTCAGCCTGCGGATCGCCGCCGCCAGAGCATCCGACGTCAGCGGCCCGGTCGCCACCACCACCGGTCCGGAGGCAGGGATATCGCTGACCTCTTCGCGGATGATCTCGATGGCCGGGTTATCCTGCAGGCGCCTGGTGACCTCCTGCGAGAAAAGGTCACGATCCACGGCCAGTGCATCGCCAGCCGGCACTGCCACCGTATCAGCGCAGGCCATGATCAACGAGCCGAGCAGGCGCAACTCGGCCTTGAGCAGCCCAAGGGGCCGGTCCACCTGTTGGGAGCCCAAGGAATTGCTGCAGACCAACTCGGCCAGGTTGCCCGTGCGATGAGCAGGCGTCTGCACCTGAGGCCGCATCTCATACAGCCGGACGCGGCAGCCCCGCTGCGCCGCCTGCCAGGCCGCTTCCGAGCCCGCCAGGCCGCCCCCAATCACAGTCACACAGTCGGACATGAAAAACAACCTCATCACTGTTGTTAACCAATAAAGATCATAACATAGATGAGGTTGGGGGTCAAGAAATTCGGCTATCGATTTGTCTCAGTCGCTGGCGCGCTTTTTGAGCTCATACAGCTTGCTCAGCGCCTCCAGGGGCGACATCTCATCAATGCGCAAGCTCCTAAGTTCCTCCAGCACCGGGTTCGGCGCCGCCGCGAAAAGGGGCAGTTGCTCCGATGGCACTTTGCGGCCGCGCGCGGCAGGCATGGCCTTGCCATCGCTCGCTTCCTGCCGGCGCTCGAGCTCCGCCAGCAATTCCCGCGCACGCCGGATGACCGGGCGTGGAATGCCGGCAATCTGCGCCACGTGGATCCCATAGGAGCGATCGGCCCCGCCGGGCACGATCTTGTGCAGAAAAACAACCTTGTCACCATCCTCGACGACGGCGACGTTATAGTTGCGCACGTGCGGCAGGTACTGCTCCAACGTCACCAACTCGTGAAAGTGGGTGGCGAACAAGGTCTTTGCGCCCAGCCGCGGGCTGTTGTGCAGATACTCCACTACAGCCTGCGCGATGGCCAGCCCATCATAGGTGCTCGTGCCCCGGCCGACCTCGTCGAGGATGAGCAGGCTGCGCCTGGTGCTCTGCGACAGGATGAGCGCCGTCTCGAGCATCTCCACCATGAATGTGCTCTGACCGGCCGTGATCTCATCCTGCGCCCCCACGCGGGTGAAAATGCGGTCGACCACCCCGATATGCGCCCGGGTCGCCGGCACGAACGAGCCGATCTGCGCCAGCAGCGTGATCAGCGCCACCTGTCGCAGAAAGGTGGATTTGCCGCTCATGTTGGGGCCGGTGATGATGAGCACCTGTTCCTCAGGCGAAAGGCGCACATCGTTGGGCACAAAGCTCATGCTGTCAAGGTTGCGCTCCACCACCGGGTGCCGGCCGCCTTCGATCTCCAGCGTAGGCCCATCATCAATCTCTGGCTGGCAATAGCCATAGCGCCGCGCCACCTCGGCCAGGGCCACAAACGCATCGATATGCGCCAAGCGCTGGGCCGTCTGCAGGAGCCGTCGCGCCGATGATGCGATCTCTTCCAGCAACTCGCGGTAGAGCTGCATCTCCAGCTCGCCCAGCCGTTCCTCGGCGTGTAAAATTAGCGCTTCTTGCTCCTTGAGCTCCGGCGTGATAAAGCGCTCGCCATTGACCAGGGTCTGTTTGCGGATATATGTTTCCGGCACGGCGTCAAGGTTAGCCCGCGTCACTTCGATATAATAGCCAAAGACCTTGTTGTAGCCGACCTTGAGTGACTTGATGCCCGTCCGCTCGCGCTCCGCGCTCTCCAGGTCAGCCACCCACTGCTTGGCGTCACGGCTGGCCAGCCGGATCTCATCCAACTCCAGCGAATATCCCGGTGCGATGATCCCACCGGAACGCGTCGCAGCAGGGGCATCCTCGGCTATCGCCCGCCCGATGAGGGCAGCTACCTCGGGGCACGCATCCAGCTCTTCCGCCAGGGCCTGCACCGCGGGCAGATCAGCGCCCACCCGCTCCAGTTCGGCCAGTATGTCGGGCACGATGGCCAACGATGCCTTGAGCGCCAGCAGATCACGGGGGGTAGCAACCCGCTGGATTACACGGTTGGCCAATCGCTCCAGGTCCCCAGCCTGGCGCAACGCCTTCTGGATGGCCGCGCAGGAGGCAGGCTGGGTGTAAAAGGCCGCTACCGTCCGTTGCCGGGCCAGGATCTCCTCCACCCGCAGGAGCGGCTGCTGTACCCAGCGTCGCAACAGGCGCGCCCCCATGGGCGTGACCGTCATGTCCAGTACCCCCAAAAGTGAGCCCTTAACCGTGCGGGTGCGGAGGCCTTCCGTCAACTCCAGGTTCCGGCGCGTAGCAGGGTCCAGGGTCATGAAGCTGTTGGTCGTATAGTGGGTGAGGGTACTCAACTGAGAGAGGGCAGATGCTTGGGTTTGCTGCAGATACTGGATAATGGCGCCGGCCGCGCGCATCGCCAGAGGCTCATCCTCACAGCCATAGGCAGCCAATGAGGCCACACCAAAGTGCGCCAGCAGGGCCTGGCGGGCCGTCGCGTCCTCCCAGCGCCACGAGTCGAGCGTGCTGATACGTTGGGCCAGGCTATCGTTGCGCGCCTGGGCCCAGCTGCGGACCTGCTCCTCCTGCCCGGGCGGCACCAGCAGTTCAGCCGGCTGCAAGCGGAACAGCTCCTCCCATGGGCCGGTCGCCCCCCCCTCCTGAGCCTCCAGCTCCGTCGCTGAGAACTCGCCGGTGGTGATATCCGCATAAGCCAGGCCGGCCCGTGTGCCGTCAATGATCAGCGCCACCAGGTAGTTGTTCCGCCGCGCATCCAAGAGCGCTGGCTCGATCACGGTGCCGGGCGTCACCACTCGCACCACCTCGCGCTCCACCAGCTTGGAGCCAGAGGGCTCCGAGACCTGCTCGACAATGGCCACCTTGTGGCCGGCGGCGATCAGCCGGGCAATATAGCCATCGACAGCGTGATAGGGCACCCCGGCCAACGGCACGCGCTCATCGTTACCGACCGGTCGCGAGGTCAGCACAATATCGCAGATCGACGAAACAACCTGCGCATCCTCATCAAAGGTCTCGTAGAAATCGCCCAGACGAAAGAAGAGGATCGTGTTGGGGTAATCGCGCTTGATGCGCAGGTATTGGCTGCGCATGGGCGTTGTCATAGGTACACCTCCCTGGTCGTGGGCTCCCACACGGACTGTAATGGCCTGTAGTTTGGCCTCATGTGGGCCCCCTGCCCCCGCCAAAGCCCGCGTGAGCGCCCCTGGCCAAGCGGCCCGTATTGTAGGGGAATGCCACGTTCATGTCAACAGTCTGTGCTCCCCACCCCAAGATTCTGCCTCTTCGCCTTGTGAGCCTTTGCTACTTGTGGTATACTTGCCGTTTGGTTGCAGGCAACAGCCTCTGGCGAGCCCTCGATACAGCACCGGCGTGGCTCGCTCATGGCAGATACAGGTGAGGGACGATGTCGGATCCTATCGTGGGCATTGATCTGGGCGGCACGCAGATCCGTGCCGTGTTGGCCGAGGTGGACGGCACTATCCTGGCTCGCTACAAAGCCCTGACGGGAGCAGAAGCGGGCCCGGAGGCTGTACTCGACCGCATTATCACCGCGGCGCGCACCGTGATCGAGCAAGGAGGAGGCCGCCGCCCCTCCGGCATTGGTGTGGGCTCCCCGGGCCCCCTCGATCCGTGGACTGGTGTTGTGCTTGCCGCCCCCAACCTCGGCTGGCACAATGTGCCGCTCAAGGCCGTGCTCGAGGAGCGTCTGGGCCTGCCGACCGTGGTGAACAACGATTGCAATGCCGCAGCTCTCGCCGAGCGCCGATTTGGCGCCGGAAAGGGGGTTGACGATCTCATCTATATGACGATCTCCACAGGCATCGGCGGCGGGCTGATCTCCGGCGGCCGCTTGCTTCTCGGTAACCATGGCTCTGCCGGAGAGATCGGCCATACGACGGTGGACCTGCGTGGCCCCCGCTGCAAATGCGGCAACATCGGTTGTGTCGAAGCGCTGGCTGCCGGGCCTGCCATTGCGCGCGAGGCAGTAGCCCGCATCTCTCAGGGCCAACCGTCAAGCATAACGGACCTGGTCAGCGGTGATCTGTCGCGCGTGACGGCCGAAATCGTCGGTCGCGCCGCCAATGCAGGCGACGCGCTGGCCAAGGGTGTCGTCGAGCAGGCGGCGTTCTTCATTGGTGTGAGCCTGGTGAACCTGGTACACATCCTGGAACCCAAACTCATTCTGATAGGAGGCGGCGTGGCGCACATTGGCGACTTGCTGTTCGATACGATCCGTTCAACGGTGCGCGGTCGGGCTATGCCCTGTATGATCGAGGGCCTGCGCATCGAGCCCGCATCACTGGGTGACGACGTGGGCGTATTGGGCGCCATTGCCCTGTATCTGGAGTATGGCCACGACTAATCCTGATATTGAGACTCACCTGACGGAGATGCAACGGGAGCTGGGGTTCGAGTTCCACTGCCCCGAGCTCCTCCGTGAGGCGCTGACCCACACCTCCTTTGTAAACGAGCGTCCCGACGAGATCACCGTCGATAATGAGCGCCTCGAGTTCCTGGGCGATGCTGTGCTCGACTTCCTGGTCGCCGAGGATCTTTACCTGCGCTACCCGACGGCCCGCGAGGGCGAGTTGACCGCCCTGCGCGCATCACTGGTGCGCGCCGACACATTAGCGCGTGTTTCACATCGCCTGCATTTGGGGGAGCATCTTCTCCTCGGGCGCGGCGAAGAGGCCAGCGGCGGCCGTGAGCGAGTGGCCAACCTGTGCGCCGCTCTGGAAGCCGTCATCGGCGCCACCCTGCTGGACCGTGGCCTGGCGGATACCCGCCGCCTGGTCCACTTTCTCCTGGGCGAAGGCTCCGAGATATCGGGCGTGGCGCCCCAAATCCGTGATGCTAAGAGCGCCCTGCAGGAGCGCGTCCAGGGCAGCCTGCACTGCACACCGTACTACCGTACCGTCTGCGAGAGCGGGCCCGACCACGCCAAAGAGTTCATTGTCGAAGCCGTTGTGGGCGATCGGGTCGTCGGCACCGGCAGCGGCGCCAATAAGCAGGCCGCTGAGCAGTCTGCAGCCCGCGCCGCCCTCCAAAACCCCGAGCTTGAGAGTTTGCCTCCTGCGCCCCCTGGTAACGGGCAACCCGGGTCTCTCTGATCTGTGCTGTGTGGATAGAAGCTTTAGTGCCAAGAGGAAGCCGGATAGCCGCCTTGCGACTGCAACCGTCGCTGCTGAAGAAATGGGTGTTGATTAGCCATGTATCTCAGGCGTTTGGAGATCCAAGGATACAAGAGCTTTGCCAATCGCACGGTATTCGAGTTTGGCGGCGGGATTACGGCCATTGTCGGCCCCAATGGTAGCGGCAAAAGCAATATAGCAGATGCGGTGCGTTGGGCGCTGGGCGAGCAGAGTTACAGCACTCTGCGCGCCAAGCGCACGGAGGACCTTATTTTCAGCGGTAGCTCCCAACGGGCCCGCGTTGGGCTGGCGGAAGTCTCCCTCGTCTTTGATAATAGCACGCAATGGCTGCCCATCGACTATACGGAGGTCACCATCACCCGTCGCGCCTACCGCTCGGGCGAGATCGAGTACTATCTCAACGGCAACCGGGTGCGCCTGCGTGATATCAGCGAGTTACTGGGCCGAGCCGGCCTGGGCCGCAACGTGTGGGTTGTCATTGGGCAGGGGCAGGTCGATGCCGCGCTCAGCCTCCGCCCTGAGGAGCGTCGGTCGCTGTTCGAAGAAGCTTCCGGCGTACGCGTCTATATCGACAAGCGCAATGAAGCTCTCGCCCGCCTCGACGAGACGCGCCGCAACCTGGAGCGCGTGACCGATATCATCAGCGAAATCAGCCCGCGGGTGGAAAGCCTGCGCCGTCAGGCCGAGCGTACCCGCGAGTACGACATGGTAAAGCGCGACCTGGAAACCTGCCTGCTCCAATGGTACGGCTTCCAGTGGCAGCGCCATCAGGATCGCATTGCGCGTGTCGAGGAGCAGATCCGCGCCCAGAACGACCAGGTGGCCCAACAGCGTGACCGGGTGGCCCAGGCCATCAGCAAGCGCGAGGCGCTGCGCAATCGCCAGCAAGCGCTGCGGGAGGAGATCCAGCACCGCCGGCAGGAAGCGGAGCAGCTTCGTATCCGTCACGAAGAGCTGCGCCGACGCCTGGCGGTGGCGCAGGAACGCACCAAGGCATTGCTCCGTCAACAGGAGCAAGCGCGTGCTGACCAGGCCGGCATCGAAGCCCGCCGCGCCGAGATCCAGTCGACCCTCGAGCGCCAGATCCAGGAGCAAGCGGTGCTCCAGGCAGGGCTAGCCAAGCAGCAGATAGCAGCAGCTGCTGCCAAAGCTGAGCTGGCGGCCGCAGAGGCCGCACTGCGTGCGCAACGGGATGAATTCGAGCATGCACGCGCCCAATCCTTCGAGATCGCAACCGCCCAGGCCACCGCTCGCAACCACCAGAACCAGCTTCAGCGCCGCCAGAGCGAGCTTGAGCAGGAGTTGGCCACCCAGGAGCGTGCGCTGGCCGACATCTCCTCGCGCATGGATGCCGCCGCCCGTGACCTGCAAGGCGCCGAAGAGGCGCAAGGCCAGGCGCTCGCCGCGCTTGGCAGCGCTGAAGAGGATCTCCGCCAGGCCGAAGACAACCTGGCAGCCTCACTCAGCCGGCTGGATCAGCTCCGCATGCAGCGTGATGCAGCCCGTGAGACGTACCAGCGCCTCCGGACGCAGCACGATGTCCTTCACCGCGCCCGCACTCAGGCCACTTTTCTCCACGAGGGGGCCCAGGCCATCATACGCGAGCAGATGCCTGGCGTCCTCGGCACCATCGCGAGCCTGTTTGAGGTACCCGCCGAGCTCGATGTCGCGATGGAGGCTGCCCTCGGTAGCCACCTGCAGGATGTCGTAGTCAAGACCTGGAATGATGCCCTTGCCTGCATCGATTTCCTCAAGCGCCGCCAGCGCGGCCGAGCTGCCTTCCTGCCTCTGGATTATGTTCGGGCGCCGCACTCGATCCCGGCACCGCGCCTGCCGGGGGTGCGCGGAGTGGCCGCCCGCCTGATCAAGACCGACCCCATCTACGCCGGCATTGCTGAGCTGTTGCTGGGCAACATCATCATCGCCGAAGACCTTACGGCGGGGCGGCGAGGGCTGGCGGCCGAGCACCGCCTGCGCCGTGCCGTAACGCTGGACGGTGACGTCGTGGAGGCCCGGGGGGTCGTCCGCGGTGGTTCGCGGCCGCGCAGCCTCGGCGTGCTCGCGCAGGAGCGGGAATGGCGCGAACTGCCCAGGCGCCTGACCAGCGCCCAACAGGCGCTCAGGGAGGCCGAGAGCCAGGTCAAAGCCGAGGACGAGAAACAGCAGGCCTATCGCCAGCAAGTGCGGGAATGCGGCCAGCGCCTGCAGGCCTGCCGTACTGCGTTGAGCCAGCAGGAGCAACGGGTGAACGCCCTGCGCCAGCGCCATGACCGCCTGCTACAAGAAGTTGGCTGGCGCCGCTCGCTGCAGGAACAGGCCCGCCAAGCGCTGCAGGGCCTGCAGCCGGAGTTAGCTCAGGTCGAGCAAGAGATCGCATCGCTGCAGGAACGCAGTGTCGATATCGCCCGGCGGGTGGAAGAATTGCGCGCCAGCACCGAGCGCGACGACATCACGGCCCTGCGGCAGTGTGCTGCCGAGCAAGAGACGGCCCTGGCCGTGGCCCTGCGCACCCAGCAGGCGCAAGAGCAGTTCATTGTGGCGCAGCGCGAGGCACTGGCCCGCACGCAGGCCGAGGCTGAGGCGCGCCAACAGCGCCTCGAACAGGGGCAACAGGAAATGGCCGCTCTCGAACAAGAGCTGGAGAGAATCCGCCAGACCCTGGCAGGAGGGCAACAAGCGCTCGATAATGCCAACAGACCGCTGGCCCAGGCAGAGGCGGAGTTGCAGGCCAACGAGAAGCAACAGCTGGCTCTGGAGGCGGAAGAGGAACAACTGCGCCAGCAACTGCAGACCCTGCAGACCGAGCTGAACCGCATGGGCTTTGAGCGCGACCGGGCACGTGAGGAACTGGAAGAAATCAGGCGGCAGATGGAAGCCGAGCTGGGGCCTGTCGAAGTGCCCGACGTCGGCCAGCCGCGCCAGCTTCGCCTGGCGCTGGGCAACGGCGTCACGCCTCTGCCCCAGGTCACCCAACTGCCGGAAGGGCTCAGCCACGAGCTGAAGGAACTGCGCACTCGCCTGCGCCGCCTTGGCCCTATCAACCCCAGCGCCCCGGCCGAATATGAGCAGTTGGCCGAGCGGCACCAGTTCCTCGCCGATCAGGTCCAGGATCTGACCAAGGCTGCCGACTCGACCCGAGAGATCATCGAAGAGCTGAACCGCCTGATCCGTGAGCGCTTCACCGCTACCTTTGCCCACGTCGCGCGCGAGTTCAGCAGCTGCTTCTCCACCCTGTTCAGCGGGGGCTCGGCCAAGCTGATCCTGACCGAGCCCGAGAACCCGGCCGAGTCGGGCATCGAGATCATCGCCCGGCCGCCCGGCAAGCGCTCACAGAGCCTCTCCCTGCTCTCCGGTGGCGAGCGGTCCCTGACGGCTGTAGCGCTGCTCTTTGCCCTGCTCAAGGTCAATCCACTGCCGTTCTGCATCCTCGACGAAGTGGATGCCATGCTGGACGAATCGAACGTCCACCGCTTCCGCAGTTTCCTGGAGGCCCTGGCTCGCCAGACGCAATTTATCGTCATCACCCACAACCGCAACACGGTCGAGGCAGCCGCCACCGTCTATGGCATATCCATGGCTCAAGAGGGCGTCTCCACCATCCTTTCCCTCCGCCTGCCCGAGGAAAGCAGGGAAAAGGCCGCGCAAGACAACGCGGCGGCCTCTCCGGCAGCATAGGTGATCGGCAAAGCAAAACGCTCCGGATTTTGAGATCCGGAGCGTTCTGCTTTGTATTCGCTAGCGGGCGTGCCTCTCGACCGTCATCTCGGCCAAACGTGCGCCGTTGAAAGCACCCAGCACCGAGACGAGCACCACCAGGATGCCCATAAT
>DAOTVS010000212.1:0-23478 GCA_034436375.1 Anaerolineae bacterium
TTGATCCCCGGCGATGCGGTGCGCCTGGAGGCCCCGGAGGATCACGACATCCGCAACGATGGGGGCGAGCCGGCCAGGCTGGTCTTTATCAAGAGCCCCTACCTGCCTAAAGACAAGATCGATGTCCAATAGTCTGGGGCGTGCTTTCCAGAGCCGATGGCTCAGCCGGGGCATGCTGTTCGTCGCGCTTGCGCTCTACCTGGCGCTGGCGATCTACCAGTGGAACCTGCCCGGCCTGAATTACGATGAGGCCCTGGATGCAGTGCCGGCCATGCATTTGGCGCTCCACCAGCCGCTGGACAACGAGGGGGTGCTGCACGTGGCCGGGCATGACTGGCCACTGATGGTGATGCCCTATGTGGGCTGCACCAGCACCTATCTGCTCGTGCCAGGCTTCTCTTGGCTGGGCGTCAACATGCTCTCGCTGCGCCTGACCAATGTGCTGGTGGGCCTCATCGCGCTGATCGCGGTATGGGGCTGCCTGCGCATGCTCCTGGATGAGCGTGCGGCGTCGTTGAGCACTCTGCTGCTGGCCGTCAACCCCAGCTTTATTTTCTGGTCGCGCATGGCGCCCTTTGTGGCGCTGCCCATGCTCCCGCTGGCCATGGTCACCCTGGGCTCGCTCTACCTCTGGTATCAGCGGCGACGGGGAGGCCCCCTCGTGCTGGCAGGCCTGGCGGTCGGATTGGGATTGAGCACCAAGGTGCTCTTTCTGTGGTACCCCGTCGCCCTGGCAGTGGCGTGGCTCCTCCTGAGCCCCTGGCTGGAAGGCGAGCGGACCTGGCGCGCCTGGCTCTGGCCCTGGCGCCGCACGAGCGTGGGCTACTGGGCGCTGGCCGCTCTGGCTGGGCTCGTGGGCAGTTGGATGCTCGTGCTCTACAATCTACAGGGCGACCGCACCCTCAACATGCTGCTGCGCAACGCCGTCCACACCGAGCTCTACGGTGTCAACAACCTGGACGTCCTGGGCAATCTGCATACGGTCTTTGCGACCGATTTCCGCACCTTGCTCGACGGGAGCTGGTTCGGCCTGAGCCTGGGGGGGCCCTATCACAACCCTCTGGCGGTGCCGGCCCTCGGTCTGGCCATTGTCGCCCTGGTCGCGCTGGGGTTGCGCAAGCGCCTGAGCTACAGCCCGCGGCGCCTGGCCCTGCTGGGGATTCTCATGTTCGCTATCGTCTTTCAGAGCGCTTTCACCATCACCGGGCTGGGCGCGTTGCACCTGGTGATCGCCTGGCCCATGCCGCAGGCGCTCATCGCTGCCGCCCTGCTCTCGCTGGCCGATGATCTGGCGCTGCAGATGCCCTGGCGGCGGCGCAGGGTGTTGTTGACCACGAGTGTCGTCGCCCTGCTGCTGATAGGGGCGGAACTGGCAACCACCTGTCGTTACCACATCACCCTGGCGCGCACTGGCGGCGTGGGCTTTTTCTCCGACGCCATCAATGACCTGGCCCACGATCTGCAGGCCCCTGGGGCCCCGCCGGCCGTGCTGCTCGACTGGGGCTTCCGGCGCAACTTGCAGATTCTCACCCAGGATCGCGTGCCCCTGGAAGAGCGTTATGATTACTCCCAACACCCCGGCGAGGGCTTTAAGCAGTGGATCGATGCGCGCGTCACCGGGCCGGCTGCCCTCTATATCTTCCATGCCCCCGGCCAGGAAGCTTTTGCCGGGCACCTGGAGGCCTTTATGGCCGCTGCCCAACATCACCGCCTGACCCCCGTCCTGGCGAAAACCTATTACCAGCGCGACGGCAAGCCCGTCTACCTGGTCTACCGGCTGGAGCCTGCGCCGCACCTCTTCAGCGCCCCCGCCATGCAGCATGTCACCCCCGCGCGCCTGGGCGAGAGCATCAGCTTGCTGGGCTATGACCTCGACGAGCAGGTCCTGCGCCCCGGCGGCGAGCTGCAGCTGACCCTCTACTGGCAGGCGCAGCAGCAGCCCGGCGCCAGCTACAAAGTGTTTGTGCACCTGGTAGGGCCAGGTGGGCAGATCGTCGCCCAATACGATGGCCAGCCGCAGAGCTGGGGCTATCCCACGAACCAGTGGCAGGCCGGTGAGGTCGTGCCCGACCGTATCTGGCTCTCCCTGCCGGGCCAGCTGCCGGCAGGCCCGTATACGCTCCTGACGGGGATGTACGAGGAGGCCTCGGGCCAACGCCTGCCCATCCTACAGAATGGGCAGCGCCCGCCCGATGACCGGCTGCCCCTCCAACAGTTCACTGTGCAAAAATAAGGGACGCGGATCAAGGCGGAAGACGCGGAGCGAAAAAGAGCCGATCCGCGTTTTCCGCGCTCGTCCGCGTCCCATCTTGGACAGCGGTTGTGCTTCTTATGCGGGAGCCAGGGCGCGCACGGCATAATAGGTGCGGCGGAGCGTGCGCGGAATCAGGCAGCCCGAAATCCAACTCAGATAATTCCGCCACTGCCACGAGGCCCCGCCCGGCATGGCGGAGCCTGCCAGGATCGC
The DNA here is from genome assembly GCA_034436375.1 of Anaerolineae bacterium. GTDB lineage: Bacteria > Chloroflexota > Anaerolineae > SpSt-313 > SpSt-313 > DAOTVS01. The sequence goes on from DAOTVS010000212.1 coordinate 2,468, forward strand.
CCGGCGCAGGTCTTCGGCTGTGTTCCCGGGGAACCGGGTGTGGGCGCGGCCGATCACCGCCAGGTGATGGGCATCGCTGGAGCCTGTGGGCGTAAAGCCCAGGCTGTGCGCCAGTAGCGCGGCCCGGGCATTGGCCACATGCTGCACCAGGCTCCCGTTCAAGACCTCCATGCCATCAAGCGGCAAGAGCGCCAGCTCCTCAAGACTCCACCCGCGCGACCCGCGCCCCATCAGGCTGCTGGAGATCATATCAAAGGGGTGAGAGGCAACCGCCAAGCCGCCCTGCTCATGCACGGCAGCAATGCTATCCTCCATGGGCCGGCCAGGCGCAACTGGCTCATCAATGAAAAGGGCTAGCAGATGGCCATCGGCCGTCGCCACCTCTTCGCCCACAATCACCTGCAGCGCCAGGCCACGGCGCTCGGCATGGTCGCGGGCGCGCAGACCACCCGCAATACGGTTGTGGTCCGTCACCGCAATCACATCCAGATCGGTATGGTGAGCAACATGCTCGACGACCCGCTCCGGAGATGGCCCACCATCACTAAGGTGGGTGTGAATGTGCAGATCGGCCTTCCCCCAATATTCGGAAGAAGGCCGGACAAACTCTGGTTGTTGAATCATGACATCCCAAGATAATAGTGGATTTACCAGGGGGATTTTAGGCCGAATAATGGCACAAGTCAAAAACAGGCGCAACGACCAGAGCGCTAATGGCACGCGGGGGGGTCATTGGGGTGGAGGACCTGGGCAATGATGGCGTTGACCATATCCTCCTGGAAGGGAGGCCAGAGCACGAGGACACGGGTGGCCTGCAGGAAAGCCTCGGTCTCTGGGTTGAGCTCGCCGCTGGCGAGAAAGATAAAGCGGCTGATCATCTCGGGGCGCTGGGCGCGCGCCCAATCGTACAGGTCGGGTCCATCGAGGCGAGACATCTGCAGGCCACAGAGCACCAGGTCAAAAGTCTCCATCTCCATTTTGCTGCGGGCCAGGAGGCCATCACCGGCGGTGGAGAGAAAGTGCCCCTGGCGCCGCAACACGCGCGCCAACTGGCTCACCCGCTGGGGGTCGCTATCCGCCAGGAGGATGTTGCATGCGCCGCCAGGCGAGGGAGTGGAACCAAACGCCGACAGGCCCTGCGGGGGCTCGGGGGTCACAGGTAATTCCACACAAAAGACAGCGCCACCCTCTACCCTGTTCTCAGCCCAGATGCGCCCGCTGTGGCGCTGCACCACACTCCTGGCAATGGCTAACCCCAGGCCGGTACCGGCCCCCGGTTCCTTGGTCGTAAAGTAGGGCTGGAAGAGGTGCTGCAACACCTCTTCGGCCAGCCCGGGGCCATCATCGATCACGCGGATGGCGATCCGCCCATGAGGGGCGCCGGCCGAAGGCGGCGTCCAGGAGGATTCGACTCGCAGCATGCCCCGACCATGCGCCGTCGACATGGCCTGCATGGCATTGTTCATCAGATTAAAAAGCACCTGCTGCATCTGCGAAGGATCCGCCCAGGTCAGGGGAAGGTCCGAATCGAGGTCGCTTTCGCAGCGGATATTGGAGACGCGCGCCTGGTAAGTCAAAAGCTCCAGGGTTTGCATAATGAGGTCATTGAGCGCCACCCATTGGGGTTCTGCGCGCTGGCGGCGGGCAAAGGTCAGGAGGCCGCGCACAATGCGCCCACTGCGCTCCGCCTGGCGGCGGATCACCGTCAGGTCGCGCCGGGTATCTGCGTCCAGGCCGCTTGTCGGGATGATATCAGCCAGGCCCATGATGGTCGTCAGCGGGTTATTGAGATCGTGCGCCACTCCCGCCGCCAGCTGCCCCAGGGTGGCCAGGGTTTGCGCCTGGATCAGCTGCTCGCTCAGGCATTCGTTCTTCTGTGCCAAAGCCGTGTGTTCGACGCGCAGCTGGTTCATGGTCCTGAGCAGCCCATCGAGCTCCGCCAGGCCCGTCGACTCTGGGTGGGAGGGGTCCTGACTGTGCTGTAGACGTTCGATCGCCAGGAGCAGGCGATGCCTCAGGGCCAGGGTCAGCAGCACAATCAGCAAAATGCACGCCCCGGCGATGGCCAACCAGACCCAGGCCTGTTGTAACAGCAAAGCCCAATGGTCGCCCCACGAGCGGCCGATCACAAAGGCGCCTGTCAGAGAGCCATCGAGCCCATAAAGAGGCACCTGCACTTGCAGGTAGGGATTGGTGGAGAGATCGGCTTCATAGCCCCAATGCAGACGGCCAGCCTGCGTTGCCAACGCTCTCCACTCACTATCAGGCATCACGGTGCCCGCCAGTGAAGCATCATGGGCGCCCTTCAGGGTCGTCAGCACCCGCGTTTGGCCGGCAAAAAAACTGCTATCAAGGTCAGTATAGTCACGGATGGCCCGCAAGTCCTCCGCCGTGAAAGGCAGGGCCACCACCACCCATTGCCCGGAGCGCGGGGCTACACCGACGGCCACCAGGGTCCCACGATCATCGACCTCGATACCGCTGGCAGGGTCCGAAAAGTGGGGCAATAATGAGGCAAGGCGAGGCAAGGTGCGACCGGAACTGGAGGAAACAAGGGCGCCATCGGCGTTGAGGATCAAGACGGTGATACTGGGAGAACTCGAGACGGCGGTAGGCTGAGGCTGGAGGGCCACCTGTTCGGCCAACCGACGCGCAGAAACCAGCCGCTCTGCAATCAAGGCTCGCGCATACTGGTAGCCGGAAACGATCTCTTGCTCCCGGTTATCGCAGATGCGCCCCCAATCGATAGCAGCTACCGGTACAAAGCTGCCCATGATGACCAGGGCAGCAAGGATGCTGAATAGAGTCAACAGACGACGTATGCTTGGTTGGCGGCGCAGGGTCACCCCAGATGCTCCTATGAGTTAGAACAAGCCGCAGTGCCATGCAGAGCCGCCACAGGTTTCCCGAGCGGCGGGGGTGTGAAGGACAGCTTATCCAAGGTGGGGCATTTTGTCAAAACAAGCTCGGCACACCTCGCACCGATTTGCCCTGAGTGTGGACATGTGCTATACTTATGCAGGAACCGTAGAGGCGAGCCCGGAACGAAAAGAGGTAAGAGGGTATGTCCTTGGAGAAAGTTGAGAAGGACGCGATCATCGGGGAATACGCAATGCACGGCAGCGATACTGGCTCTCCAGAAGTCCAGATTGCACTGCTGACCACGCGCATCAACCGCCTGACTGAGCACCTCAAGACACACAAGCAGGACGAGCACTCGCGGCGCGGCTTGCTCAAGATGGTGGGTCAGCGGCGCCGGCATCTTGCTTATCTCAGTCAGAAGGACCAGGAGCGTTACCGGGCCATAGTCACCCGCCTGGGCCTGCGTAAGTAACGCGGTGTCAACCGTTCAACCCGCGCGAGCGGTGTTCAGCGGTACCTAACGAGTAGATGGATTGTGCGCCCGCCATCTACTCGTTTCGTTACCAGGGTATATAACAAGAAGAGATTCCGGGGCGCGAAAATCGCCATGGGCACTGACAGTGGCGGTACAGGAATTGGAGAGTGTGCCGAACTCATTTCCGGCGGCAGTTCGACCCAGTCTCCAGTCCCTGACCGCCGCCAGTGCCCAGGCAATCTGCGCGAGCAGGAAAGGTACACAAGTATGTTGCATTCTTACACCGCCTCTCTGGGTGAAACTCCGGTCACCATTGAGACGGGGAAACTGGCCGGGCAGGCCGGTGGGGCCGTCACAGTCCGCTGCGGCGACACGATGGTGCTGGCGACCGCCACTGCGGCGGCCGAGCCCCGGCCGCGCGCCGGGGAAGCCGGAGACGATGAGTTCGTCCCCCTGACCGTAGATTACGAAGAGCGCCTGTATGCGGCTGGCAAGATTCCGGGCGGCTTTTTCAAGCGTGAGGGGCGGCCCACCGAGGCTGCGATCCTCCTGTGCCGCCTGACAGACCGGCCCCTGCGGCCCTTGATGCCCAAGGGGCTCGATCGCGAGGTGCAGGTGATCGTCACTGCCCTCTCGGCGGATCAAGAGCATTTCCTGGACATCCTGTCGATCATCGCGGCTTCGGCAGCGCTGACCATCTCCGATATTCCGTTCAACGGCCCGGTCGCGGCCATGCGCGTTGGGTACATCGACGGCCAGTTCGTTTTCAACCCCACAGCGAGCCAGATGGAAGATAGCCTCCTCGACCTGCGCATGGCCGGCACGGCCGACGCCATCAACATGGTGGAAGCCGGGGCGAGCGAGGTTTCGGAAGAGGTCGTGTTAAAGGCCCTGGAGCTAGGGCATCAGGCCATGCAGGATGTGATCCGCATCCAGGCGCAGATGCAGGCCGAAATCGGCAAGCCCAAGTGGGAGGTCACGCCCCCGGTCACTGACCCGGCCATTTTAGAAGCCGTGCGCGCCAAGGCGGAGTGCTGCCTTGCTGATGTGCTGGGCAAGATCGTCGGCAAGAAAGAACGCGAGAATGCGATCGCCAGCATCCGCAATCAGGTCATCACCGAGCTGCAGGAAACCTATGACCCGATACTGGTGGCTTCGGCATTCAGCGAGTACCTGCGCGACAGTATGCGGCGCATGATCCTGGACCAGGGCATCCGTGCCGATGGCCGCACCCCGAAGCAGATTCGCCCCATCACGTGCGAAGTGGGCCTCCTGCCCCGCACTCACGGCTCAGGCCTGTTCACCCGCGGCGAGACCCAGGTGCTGGATATTGCCACGCTGGGCACGGCCTCCGATGAGCAGCGGCTCGATGGGCTGCAGACCGTGGAAACCAAGCGCTTTATGCATCACTACAACTTCCCGCCCTATTCCACGGGCGAAGCGCGGCCGGTACGCGGCCCCCGGCGCCGGGAGATCGGGCACGGCGCCCTGGCAGAGAATGCCCTGCGCCCTGTGATCCCGTCGTCAGATGTATTCCCGTACACAATCCGCCTGGTTTCTGAAGTGCTGTCGTCGAACGGATCGACCTCGATGGCCTCCGTGTGCGCCAGCACGCTCTCGCTCCTGGATGCGGGCGTGCCCATCCGAGCGGCCGTCGCGGGTGTGGCTATGGGCCTGATCAAGGAGGGCGATCGCTATGCCGTCCTGACCGATATCATGGGCATGGAAGACCACCTGGGCGATATGGACTTTAAGGTGGCCGGCACGGCCCAGGGTATCACGGCCCTGCAGATGGACATCAAGGTCAAGGGCATCAGCCACGAAATCCTGCGCGAGGCTCTGGATCAGGCGCGCGAAGGACGCCTGTTCATTCTGGACAAGATCGCCGAGGTCATGCCGGCGCCCAGGGCAGATCTGTCGCCGTTCGCGCCGCGCATCACGATGATCCATATCGACCCGGCCAAGATCGGCACGGTCATCGGCCCCGGCGGTAAGATGATCCGCCATATCGTGGAAGAGTCGGGCGCCAAGATTGACGTCGAGGATGACGGCACCGTCTGCATCGCCTCGGCTGAGGGCGAAGGCTCTGCACGCGCAGTGCAGATGATCCACGAACTGGTGGAAGAACCGGAGATCGGCAAGATCTACACCGGCAAGGTCGTGCGCACCACCGACTTTGGGGCCTTTGTGCAGATCCTGCCGAACAAGGATGGTCTGGTGCACATCTCACAGTTGGCCGACTATCGGGTGCCGAGTGTTGAGGACGTGGTGCATGTTGGCGATGAGATCATGGTCATGGTGATCGACATCGATGGTGACGGCAAGGTCAAGCTCTCGCGCCAGGCTGTGCTGGAAGGCTGGACAGCTGAGGAAGCGCGCGAGCGTGATCGCAAGCCAAGTGGCCCGCGCCGCGAGGGCGGTCGCCCGGGGGGCGGCGGTCGGCCGGGAGGCCGGCCCACTGGCGGCCGCGGTGGCGGCGATCGGCACGAAGGTGGTCGGCGCGGATAGAGAGCAAAGAAACTTGTGAGCAGGCATCAGCGATCAGCGAACAACCTGGCCGGGTTGCAAGCTGATCGCTGGTATCTGTTACGCTAATCCATTGGAGATGGACTTATGGTGCAGGACCAACTACCTCAGGGTATGTCTGGCGAGAATTCCTCGGATTTTCTCCCGGCAATGCCCGTGGAAGGTGGTCAAAAGGGGGCCACCGAAGGCTCCTCCGGCAAGCGCAAGGGCTCTATTCTGGGGAGTGCGTTGAGCGAAATTCTGGGGACTGTGCTGCCGGCACTTGTGATCGTGCTCGTGATTAACCTGTTCCTGGCCCAGGCCACCCGCGTGGAAGGCCAGAGCATGGAACCCAACCTGCACAATAACGAGCGTCTGATCATCGAAAAGATCTCGTATTATTTCCATCCGCCCCAGCGAGACGATATTATTGTGCTGCGCTTGCCCAATCGTCATTCTGACCCTTTGATTAAGCGAGTGATTGGATTGCCAGGAGAAACGGTCGAAGTTCGGAATGGCCAGGTCTACATCAACGGTCAGGTCCTGAACGAGCCTTACCTGGATCAGAATACTTATCCAGGCATGCCGCCCAAGGTGGTGCCGCCCAATGAGGTCTTTGTGTTGGGCGATAACCGGGGCGCGAGCAATGATTCGCGCGCCTTTGGCTTTGTCCCCTATTCCGATATTGTGGGGCGGGCCTGGTTCCGTTATTGGCCACTTTCTGATATCGGCCTGGTTCATTAGCGCCGGGCCCTGACCCGGAGGGGGTGTGTTTGGCGGGTTGGCTGAGCCAACCCGCCAAACACACCCCCACAAAGGTTCCGTTCCGGTTTCGTGCGCAGCATCACGCCCAGATACCGCCGGTTCTGCAGTCTAGTACGTTTGCAGTACTGATGAGGATTAGCCATGACTCAGAGTCCAGTGCCCGAGTCGCTGCCGACGCCGGAGCCCCCTACCCCCACGCCCCCGCAGCAGGGCAAGTCGCTGACAGCTTCCGTCAAGACCTTTCTCTATGAAACCCTGACGACCATCCTGCCAGCCTTGGTGCTGGTGTTGATCATCAACGTGTTCCTCGGCGAGGCACGGCGGGTGGAAATGCAGAGCATGGAACCCAACCTTTACGAGAACCAGCGCCTGATCATCGAGAAAATCTCCTACCGGCTGCACAGGCCGCAGCGGGGCGACATCATCGTCTTGCGCCTGCCGAACCATAACGGCGAGCCGCCCCTCATCAAGCGCGTCATTGGCCTGCCGGGGGAGATCGTCGAGATCCGCGGTGGTCAGGTGTATATCAACGGCAAACCCCTTACCGAGACCTACCTCACCGAGCGCGCCGATACGGATATGGCCCCCTGCCCGGTGCCGGCCAATTCGGTCTTTGTGCTGGGCGATAATCGGCCCGTGAGCAACGACTCGCGCTATTTCGGCCCTATCTCTGATGCCGATATCATCGGCCGCGCCTGTTTCCGCTATTGGCCGCTCTCGCAGATCGGGCCGGTCAACTAAGCTGAACTTTCCATTCTTGCTTTTTTCCTTTTACCCTTTTCCCCTTTCGTAGACGATGTGCCCATCCACAATGGTCGCAACGACCTGCAGGTCATCGTCCAGCACCAGCAGGTCGGCGGCGTGGCCCACTGCCACCTGCCCCAGGCGATTGCTCTCACCCAGGATCTGCGCTGGGGTCAAGGAGCACATGCGCCAGGCATTGGCTAAGGGGATGCCCACCCGGTGCACGGCATTGCGCAGCAGCTCCGACATGGTAGCGATGGAGCCCGCCAGGCCGCCCTCATCGGTGATGGCGTGGCCATCCTGCACGGTGACGCCCATGCCGCCCAGGTCATAGCGCCCTGCCGGCAAGCCAGCTGCACGCATGGCGTCGGTCACCAGGGCCACACGCTCAGGGCCTTTGGCGCGCACGACCAGCTTGAGCACCGAAAAGGGCACATGCCAGCCATCGGCAATCACTTCCACTGTCATCTCATCCGACGCGAGCGCGGCCTCGGCCAGGCCAGCCCGGCGCAGCGCCCCGACCTTTTCCATCGTCGTCATGGCGTTGAAGAGATGCGTCACGTGCGTAGCCCCCGCCAGCGCGGACCGCGCCACCATTTCCTCATCCGCCGTCGAGTGGCCGATGGAAACCAATACCCCCTGCCGGCGCAGGGCCTTTGTCAGCTCCAGCGCCCCCGGCAACTCCGGCGCCAGGGTCAGGCGCCGGATGGCGGCGCGGTGCGCCTCCAGCCAGAGCTCAGGCGGCTCTGCGGGCGCGCGCACATAGCGCGCCAGGTGCGCCCCGCGCTTGGCGGGGTTCAGGAAGGGCCCTTCGACATGGGCGCCCAGGATGCGCGCCCCCACAACGGGGGCCGCCATCGCGGAGGGAAAAGCGGCCAACACCCAGTCAATCTGCTCCGCCGAAGCGGCGACGGTGCTGGGCAAAAGGGCCGTCGTGCCGTGGCGGGCGTGAAAAGCGCTCAGCCCCAGCAGGGCCTGGGGGATGCCATCCATCGTATCGTGGCCGCCGCCCCCGTGCACATGCAGGTCAATCAAGCCGGGGCCCACGATATGACTCCCCGCCTCCAGGAACGGCTCGCCGTCAGGCGCCGGGATGGCGCCAGGGAGGATATCGAGAATCGTCCCCTCACGCGCGACAATCGTTACGTCATGGAGCTCGCTGCGCGGCGTGATCAGCCTGCCCGCGTGGATATAAAGTGTTCTGTCCATACTTTATGCCCCATCAGGATAGTAATGCGCTCCGTAGGCCCGAAAGGCCGGGCACCTTGCTTCACCGCTATCGGGCAAGTTCTCGCCAGTTGGCATCCCATCAGGGAGTTTGCATCATTTGGCCGCCGACAAACCCAGCGCGTTGAGGGCATCGGGCTCGCTGAGGATGCCGGAACGCAGGAGGTAACCGGCGGGCACCCCGCCGCGCCAGATGCTCATCGGCAGCGGCAGGGTCACACAGCTGCGCACCCCCTGCTGCAGGTGCCAGTTATCCCACGGCACCTGGTAGGCAATGAGCACGGCCTTGGCCTCGCCTGGGAGCGAAGCAGTCGCCTGCCGGGCCTGGTCGTCCATAGACAGGGCATTCGCCGCCGGGTCAATGCGCAACCCCGCCGGCAGGATGCCTTGGCGCCCCTGGTCGGCATACCAGAGCTGCACCCAGGGCATGGGCAGGTTGATGCTTGCAGCCAACGCCTGCAGAACATAGGCCGCCTCGGCGCCGCCCGCAAAGCTTTGGGAGTCCTGATAGAGCGCCCACTGGTGATTCAGGTTTGGCCCACCGTCATCCGCTGCCTGGCCCTGATGCTCGCTCCACCACTGCTCCACGCGCTCCGCCGCGGCTGCGCCGTCGGTCGTATGCTCAGCGGTTACGCGCATCATCTCATCCTGCATAGCCTGCAGTGTATCCAGGTCGGCCAACAGGTGCGGCAGATCATCTTTGGTCAGCGGACGCCCGGCGACCACGCTCAGCAGGCTGGGCGCCTGGGCCAGGGGCTGGCCCGCTTGCGGAAAAGCCGTAGATTGGCCGGCCCAGAGAAGAGTGATCAGCGCCTCCAGGGGATAGCTCGAGGCATGCCAGCTCGCCCCGGCAGCGGCCAGTTGCACATCGGCGTCGATCAGGAAACGCACGCGCTCATCGGCATAGTCAAAAACCTGCTGGCGTGCAGCATCATCGCACACCGTGGCAAGCGAGCCGTAGGTGCAGGCGGCCGCCACGGCGGCGCGCTCATAGCCCACCGGCAACCCCCGCTCGAGGAGATGCCCCAACAGGCGCAGGGCCACGTTATAATTGGGCACCGGATATTTGAAGACAGAGGCATCGGGCACGCCATAGGCGCCAATGATGGCCAGCCCCAGGCGCAACTCCGGGTCGTCTTTGGCCTGGGTGAAAACGCGCTCCAGCCCGCGCTCACCGGCCGCCGAGACAAGCTGCTGCGCCTGCAAGGTGTGCAGGTCGCTATCGAGTAGCCAATCAGCGGTAGGGGTGGCATCGGCGGCCTGCAGGGCATCGAGATCCTCCTGTGAGACGCCATCCTGCAGGCGCGGGCGCATCAGGTACCAGAGGGCGTCATCATTGCCCGAGAGCACCAACTTCATGAGCAGGCCGTCCTGCAGGCCAAGCTTGCCATCTTTGAGCAAAAGTCCGCTCGAAACAAGCCACCAGGCAGCGGCCTTGTCGCGCCCGCGCAGCGCCGCAATGTATTGCACATAGCGGTCGCGCTCCTCTGCCGTGAGCAGGCCGCCGGCCAGCTCGGGTGAGCGCTCGGGAGCATTCAGGATATCATCTACGGAGAGGGCCGGCGGCAAAGTGGGCGTCGGGCTCGGGGTCGCCGCCGGGGCAGCCAGAGTCAGAACAGGCGCACGCGTGCCCCCGGCACTCGGCGTCGGCTCGGGAGCCGACGTCGGCATAGCCAGATAGCCGCCACCGCTGCAGGCAACCAACAGGAGCGGCAGGCACAGGCTCAGCAATCGTTTGATACGCACGATCTCAGCCGTCCCTCAGTCACGCCTCCGCGTATTGGGTCGAGCACACGCTCCACCGGACTATACAGCACCAGTATGGAAGGCGATTATAGCAGAGTTCGCAACCAACGGCAATCGCCGCGTAAAGCCGAAAGCCCGCCACGGCGGCGGGCTTTCTCTTGGGGGTGCATGCCGTTATCTGTCAACGGTAGAACAAGTTTAGCACAGATGTTCTATTCTGTCAAGCGCCACGCGTGACCAACAGCACTCCCTGCCGGTAGATCAGATAGATGCCGGCCAGGTAGATCAGGATAACGAGCGCCGCATCGACGTCGATGGAGAGCAGCCGCCATTCCAGGCGCGCCAGTGTGCCCAGCAGCGCGACGGTGATCAGGATGATCGCCAGCAAGCCAACGACGACAAAACCCGGCGAGATCGCGGAGAAAAGCGACCCTGGCCCATAGAACAGACTCACCAGCGCCAGCGCAGCCACGTTGAACACGCAGGTGCCAAAAAAGTTGCCCACGGCCAGGTCATAGGCGCCCAGGCGCACGGCCGCAACACTCGACGCCAGGTCAGGCATATTGGTCACCAGGGGCAGGAGCGCCAGGCCGACAAAGCCGGCGCCAACCCCTGTGAGGCGAGCTATCTCGTTGGCGGCGCTTACCAGGAGGGGCGAGACCAGCACCAGCAAGGCCGCAGCCGCTACAAAGCCCACAATCGCCCAGCCCAGGGGCACAGCCGATGGCGGTACTTCCTGTGCAGGCACCGCAATCGTGCGGGACTGGAGGCGGATCAGCCAGGTCCCCCCTACAAAAGCAGCCAACAGGAGCAGGCCCTCCAGGTCAGCGCTCCCCCACTGCAACCCCAAGGGCACTAACGTGAAGAAAGAGGCCATCCCAACCATCAGGGTGGCCAGAGTCGCCGTCAAGCTATGGGTGATCGCCACCCGGTGCAAGAGCCGGGCGTGCACGGTAAAGAGGTCCAGCAGGCCCAGGAAGAGAATGTCCATGATAATACCGCCGAGCAGGTCGCCTGCCGCCAGGTCAGGGATGCCTGCCCGGACGCTATCAAAGCTGGCGGCAAGGTCGGGCAGTGACGTGGCGGCCGCCAGCAGGACCGTGCCAAAGAGCACACGGCCCAGCCCAGTGCGAACGGCAATGGCATCGCCCATCACGGCAGCCAGAATGCCGGCGCCGATGATGACTATGGCCGCCCCGGCGAACTGCAGCCAGATCACAGGCTCATGACCAGACGCCAGCAATGGCAACACCATTGCCGGCGCACGCGCTCAAGCACGAGCATCCCGCTCACCTGGGGCCGGCCCAGGATCCAGAGCGGCGCCCCAACTGGCGGCGACCGGGAGGGCAAACAGCGCCGCCGTGCCCCGCTCAGGCCAGGGGCCTGCAATACGCTCGACGGCGCCGGCAGCCTGCTCGGCCAGAGCCAGAGACCCGGCAGCCGCCAGCAGTAACACATGGCAAATATGGCCATCTCCGAACAGCCCGGCCAGGGTTTGGAGCCCCATCGGCGCACGTGGCCCTGTTTCCCCTGGCGCACGGCAGCTCGTGCTCTCCAGGGCATAGATGCCCCGGATGCCCAACTCCGTCCAGGCGCGCATGACGGCATCGCCGTGATCAGGGTTATCCAGCAGCAAGAGAAGGATATACACGATGCATTCCCCCTTGTCAGCACCACTCCTCTGTGCTGCATCTCAGCAAGCGCAGGGCCACGGCAGAAAGTGATTGCAGTGCACACGGCTTTTCCAAGCATGCCAGGAGGCGAAAGTGGCCGCGACGTCGTGCGTGAAAGCGGGCTTTCGCGCTTGCCGCGCAGCCCTTATCCGGCGCGTCCGCGGCATCGTGCCGCGCCTGTAGTGCTCTTTCCTGGCCCGCAGATTGCTCTTGAGAGCAAAAGGAGAATTCGCTTTGAACCGGGGAGGGAAAATGGTCAAGATTGTTTTGATCGGTGCTGGCAGCGTCGTCTTTGCCAAAACGCTCATCGGCGATATCCTCTCCTATCCTGAGCTGCAGCAGAGCACCCTCAGCCTGGTGGATATCAATGCGGCCAGGCTGGAGCTCGTGGCGGCCTATACGCGCCGGCTGATTGGCGAGCAGAAACTGCCCACGCGGCTCGAGGTCACGACCGATCGCCGCCGGGCGCTGGATGGCGCCGATTATGTCATCACCGTGATTCAGATCGGCGGCGCACGGGCCTATGAGCTGGATATGAACATCCCCCGCCGCTACGGCGTCGACCAGGCGGTAGGCGATACGATCGGCCCGGGCGGCGTCTTTCGCGGGCTGCGCTCGATCCCGGTGCTGCTAGAGATCTGCCACGATATGGAGCAATTGTGCCCCAAAGCCTGGCTGCTGAACTATACCAATCCGATGGCCATCAACGTGCGCGGCATCTACAGCCGCTCGTCGATCAAGGTCGTGGGCCTCTGCCACAGTGTGCAGGCGACGGCCGCCTACCTGGCGCGGGTGATGGGTATTCCCTACCGCTGCCTGCGCTACTGGGCCGCGGGCGTCAATCACCTGGCCTGGTTCCTGAGCCTGCGCTGCAATGGGCACGACCTCTACCCGCTGCTCAAGCGCAAGATGCGCAACCCCGAGATCGAGCAGGGTGAGCGCGTGCGGGCCTCAGTGTTGCGCATGTTCGGGTACTTTGTCTCCGAGTCGAGCTATCATTTTTCGGAATACGTCCCTTACTACCGGCGCACGCCTGAAGAGATCGCCGAATACCTTCCCCAGCCACGTGATTATTTGGCCATGTATGAGAATGGCCTCAACGAGCAGAGGCAATCAACCGAAGCGCAACTGGCCAGCCCAGAGCCGTTAGTGATCCGCCGGAGCCACGAATATGCCTCCTACATCATCCACTCCCTGGCCACGGCTGCACCCCGGCGCTTTAACCTCAATGTGCGCAACGACCGGCTGATCACCAACCTGCCGGAAGGGGCCTGCGTAGAGGTGCCCTGCCTGGTCGACGGGACTGGAGTACACCCCTGCCACGTGGGCGATCTACCGCCGCAATGCGCTGCCCTGGACCGGGGCTACCTCAACGTGCAGGAGCTGGCCGTCCAGGCCGCCCTCACTGGCAACCGCCGGGCTGTGCGCCAGGCCCTGGCCGTAGATCCGTTGACGAGCGCCCTCCTGCGCCCGCGTGAGATTCGCCAGATGGCCGACGAGATGATCGAGGCCCAGAAAGAATGGCTGCCCCAGTTCCAGCAGCCGGTGCTGGCGCCGGTAGTCGTGGGCTGAAACGCTCTCGACATGGATCGGAATCTCGTTGCCGGTGAGGGTGCCCGTTTTATCGCAGATAGCGGTGCCGCTGCCGGGGTACGCATTCGCCCCCAGATTGCACTGCACCCGCCGCCATACCCCCGTTCACTTGCACGTTTAGCCGACTCGGAGTACGATGTGTTATGTGTACTCATATGAGCGCGAGCTGGAGCGGGCAGTGAGGAGGTGAGACCCATGCTGGCCCAGACGGTGCTGCCGCGTTGGCGCGGCTTTAACCTGCTTGAGATGTTCACAGCCGAGAGCGATGGCAACTTTTCCCACGACGATTTTCGCTGGATTGCGGACTGGGGGTTCGATTTCGTCCGCCTGCCCATGTGCTACCTGCTCTGGACGGAAGGCAAGATCTCGTACCGGGTGCGGGAGCCGATGTTGGAAAAAATCGACCGTGCTGTGCACTGGGGCCAGGAACATGGGCTGCATGTGTGCCTGAACCTCCACCGCGCCCCGGGGTATTCCGTCAACCCCGAGCGAACCGAGCCCTTTAACCTGTGGAAGGACGACCGCGCCCTGGAGGCCTTTTGCTTCCAGTGGGACTTGCTGGCCCGGCGCTACCAGGGGATTCCGGCCTCGCAGCTGAGCTTCAACCTGGTGAACGAGCCGCCGGCCCCCACGCCCCGGGGTATGACGCGGGCCGACCACGAGCGGATCATCCGGGCCGCGGTGACCACCATCCGCAAGGTGGACCCCGGCCGCCTGATCATCGCCGACGGCGTCTCCTGGGGCAATGATCCCAGCCCCGAACTGGCCGGTCTGGGTATTGCCCAGAGCTGCCGCGCCTACTTGCCGATGGGGCTTTCACACTATCGCGCCAGTTGGGTGGGCGGCGAAAGCTGGCCCGAGCCGACCTGGCCCGGTGCGCTCAACGGCGGCGAGCCCTGGGATCGCAAGCGCCTGGAGCAGCACTATGCGCGCTGGGCGGCGCTGGCAGGGCAGGGTGTGGGTGTGCATTGCGGCGAGGGGGGCGCTTTTTGCCACACGCCGCATGCCGTCGTTTTGAGCTGGCTACGCGATGTGCTGGAGATTCTCAAGGGCTATGGGATCGGGTTTGCCCTATGGAACTTCCGGGGGGCCTTTGGTGTGCTCGATTCCAACCGCCAGGATGTGGCCTATGAGGATTGGCGCGGCCATAAACTCGACCGGCAGTTGCTCAAGCTGTTGCAAGAGTTCTGACAGATGGTGTGGGGCAGCGATGAGGCCCTCCAAACTGGCAGTGACTCATCGCTGCCACCTTACCCGAGTGCGCCCTGGCGGGCCGCCTGCTCTTGCGCCAGGGCGTAGAGTGTGACCCCCTCAAGCGACGAAAGCATGCTTTGTTGAGCCTTGGCCAGGGCCGTGTGCACAGGGCAGGTGGCAGAGTTGGCGCAGCCCTCGCGCGGGTCCAGGCAGCGGTTCAGCGCCACAGGCCCCTCAATGGCTTCGATGATCTGCCTCAGGGTGATATCATTGGGCGAGCGCGCCAGGGTAAAGCCCCCACGAGCGCCACGGTGCGAGCGGACAAGCCCTGCCTTGGCCAGGTCCTGGAAGATCTTGGCCAGGTAGGTTTCGGGCACGCCCTCAGCCTCGGCAATCTCACTGATCAGCACAATGCGATCAGGGGACTGCCGGGCAAGATAGAGGATGCCCAACGTGCCATAGTCGGCCCCGCGGGTCAGTTTCATGGCGTCTCTCCCTCGCAACGTGAGATGGCAGCCCGCCAAAGCGAGCTACACTACATTGTGTATAATATCACAAGTTGCTCAGGAATACAAAACGGTGAGAGACAAAAATGGGCCCAAGGCAAGAGCCATTTCGCCTGCTCGCGGCAGGCCATCAGGCTCGTCAGGCAGGCCGCTCGGGCGTTGCGCATTCGGCCGGGTCGCCTTTGAGTTTATCGAGGCCGTGACTCAGGGCCGGTAGCACGGTGAGCAGATTCTCGCGCGCCGCCTTGGGGCTGCCGGGCAGGTTGATGATCAGCGTGCAGCCCGCGATCCCTGCCACGGCCCGCGAGAGCATGGCGTGGGGCGTAATGGCCAGGCTGGCCGCTCGCATCGCCTCAGCAAAGCCCGGCGCCTCGCGCTCGATCACGGCCCGGGTCGCTTCGGGGGTCACATCACGCGGGCTCATGCCCGTGCCGCCGGTCGTCAGGATCAGTTCGAGCCCCTCCGCCACCCAGCGCCGCAATGCCGCCTCGATCTGCGGCTGCTCATCGGGCACGATAGCCCGCTCTTGCACCTGTGCCCCCGGCAAGAGGGCAATCGTCTCTGCCACTGCCGGGCCGGAGCGGTCCTCCCGCTCGCCGCGCGCGCCGCGGTCGCTGACGGTGAGAATACCGACTCGGTACATGCTTTCCCACTCCTTTATATACCGGATGCGTCAATCCGTTTGTCCTGGCCCACCAATCGTCTATACTACGAGATCATTATATACAAGACAAGGACAATCGCCATGGCAGAAGAAACCCTTTTCATGGAAGTCGAGCAGGCGCGGGAGGAGATTCTCGCCCACATCCGGCCGCTCGCATCCGAGGCGGCGCCGCTCCTGCAGGCGCTGGGGCGGACGCTGGCGGAGGACGTCTATGCGAGTGAGGATATTCCCCCCTTCGATAACTCGGCCATGGATGGCTATGCCGTGCGGGCTGTGGATGTGAGCGCGGCCTCACCGGAGAACCCTGTGCCCCTGCGGGTGACGACCAACCTGGCCGCTGGTGTTGCGCCCCAGGCGGGGGTCGAGCCGGGCACGGCCATCCGCATCATGACCGGGGCGCCCATACCCCCGGGAGCCGATGCGGTGGTGCCCTTTGAGGAGACCGACGAGGGCGAGCCGGGGTCGCTCCTGGCCGAGGGCCAGGTGCGCATCCGCCGCGCCGTGCGCCCGGGCGCCAATGTGCGCCGGGCGGGGGAGGATGTGCACCGGGGCGAACGGGTGCTGGACCGCGGCGCCTTGCTGCGCCCGCCGGAGATCGGCCTTTTGGCCTCGCTGGGCCGGCCGCAGGTGATCGTGACCCGCCGGCCGCGGGTGGCGGTGCTGGCTACCGGCGACGAACTGGTGGAGATCGGCGAGCCCCTGGCGCCAGGCAAGATCCGCAACTCGAACGGCTATGCCAATGCCGCCCAGGTGCTCAAGAACGGCGGCGAGCCGATCCTGCTCCCCATCGCTCGTGATACGATGGAGGACGTGACGGCCCGCGTGGAAGAGGGGCTCGCCCGCGGCGCAGACCTCTTCCTCACCTCGGGCGGCGTTTCGATGGGCGATTATGACCTGGTGAAGCGGGTGCTGCACAAGCTGGGCCACATCGATTTCTGGCGGGTGCGCATGCAGCCTGGCAAGCCTATGGCCTTTGGCCACCTGCAGGGCGTGCCCCTGATCGGCCTGCCCGGCAACCCCGTCTCGGCCATGGTTGCCTTTGAGGAGTTTGCCCGGCCGGCGATCCTCAAGATGCTCGGCCGCCGTTGCCTGCACCGCCCGGAGATCGAGGTGACCCTCCTCGACGAGGCCAAGGCCTACAGCGATCGTGTGCGCTTTTTGCGGGCCATTGTCTCGCGCGACGTCACCGGCGCCTGGGTTGCTCACCTCACCGGGCCGCAAGGCTCGGGCATTCTTTCCTCGATGGTGCGCGCCAACGGCCTGGCCATCATCCCCAAGCAGCGCGGCTCTGTGCCCCCCGGCACGCGCGTACGGGTGCAGATGCTCGATTGGCCGGAGGACGCGTGATGCGCAGGACGCGATGCGTGACGCCCCATGACAAGAGGCCAGTCGTTTACTGAGAGAATCAACGGAACTGAAGGAGCGAGGGGAACTCGTAGGAACTTTGGGCGCCGCTCCCCTGCGCAGCACTCTCACCGGCAGCAGAACGAGTTCGACCCGTTCGCGCCGAGATCCCACGAGTTCCCGAAAGCTCCTACGAGCCCCCCACTGGCGCCTAGTAATTCTCCGCCAGCACCTCATAGTACGCCTGCGGGTGCTTGCAGGCCGGGCAGATCTTGGGCGCCGAGGTGCCCTCATGCACATAGCCGCAGTTGCGGCAGTGCCACTTGACGGGGGTATCGCGCACAAAGACCTTGCCCGCACGCACGTTCTCCAGCAGCTTCAGGTAGCGCTTTTCGTGCTGCTCCTCGACCTCGGAGATCTCCTTGAAGGTGGCCGCAATCTCCTTAAAACCCTCCTCGAGGGCCGTGGCGCCAAAGTTGCGGTAGAGGGTGGTCCACTCCAGGTTCTCTCCCGCGGCCGCAGCCTGCAGGTTCGCCGCCGTATCGGCGATGACCCCGGCCGGGTAGGCGGCGACGATCTCCGCATCCCCACCTTCCAAGAGGGAGAAGAAGACCTTGGCATGCTCCTTCTCGTTATCCGCCGTCTCGAGGAAGATGGCGGCGATCTGCTCAAAACCCTCCTTCTTTGCCTGAGAGGCAAAGTAAGTATAGCGGTTCCTGGCCTGCGATTCGCCCGCAAAGGCGGCCAACAGGTTCTTTTCCGTCTGCGTTCCCTTGATGCCCGGCATGCCCAATCATCTCCTTCTCTGCGGAAAAGCCGCAGCCTGCATACCATGTCGGACTTGACCACAGTGCAGTATAGCAAAATCGCCCTGGTGAGCCAAGTGATGAGAGGCCCTGCCCAAACAGAGCCTTATCTCCCCGCGAGATAGGCCTTACGCGCTTCCCGGTACATGGCGAGCACATCCCGCATGCGCTCGCGGATGGGCAGCTTGTAGGGGCAGCGGCTCTCGCAATCGCCGCAGTCCTGGCAGCTCTCCACGGCCTCAATAGTCGCGTTCAGGCCGTCTGAACCGAAGACGTTCTGAGGCGGCATGCGGCGGACCATGGCGGGCACGTTCATTACGGTCGAGATGGAAATGCCGGCGGTGCAGGGCTGGCAATAATCGCAGCGCCGGCAAAAGGCGGTGCCCAGCTCGGCGCGGATGCGCTCCATCTCGGCCTGCAGTGCTGGGGTCAGGCCGGCCGGCTGCGTGTACAGGTCCACTATCTCGCGCATCTCTGCCACGCGCTCGATGCCTACTACCGGGATCACATCAACGTACTGGCGCAGATACTGGAAGGAGACATCCGCCCTTTCCAGGAGCCCGCCGCCCATGGGCTTCATGGCAAAGAACCCTACACCGCGCTCCCGGCAGGCCGCCAGCAGCTCCAGCGCCGGCTCGCAGGCCACAAAGTTAAAGGGGAACATCAGGGTGGCGAACTGGCCCGATTGTACGGCCTTTAGCGCCACATCCTTCTGATGCGAGGTAACCCCGATATGCCCAATCAGCCCCTCACGCTGCGCCTTTTGCAGCTCTTCCAGCGCCCCACCCGGCGCCGTCACAGCCTGCCAGCGCGCCTCATCGCTGACGCCATGCAGCTGGTAGATGTCAATGTGCTCCACCCCCAGGCGGCGCAGGCTCTGCTCCAGGTGAGCGCGGGCCCCGGGGCCATCGTTAGCGGGTGTCTTGGAGGCCAACACCAGCCCCTCACGCCGGCCACGGATGGCGTCGCCGATCCGCTCCTCACTGGTCGTATACCCCATCGCCGTATCGATCAGGGTAATCCCCATGTCCAGGCAGGCGCGCACCACCGCCACCGCCTCCTGATGGCTGAGGCGCTGGATGGGAATACCGCCAAAGCCCACCTCGGTGACCCGCAAACCGGTTCGGCCGATCTCTACAGTACGCACGTCTGCTCCCTCCAAGTCGTCGCAATGCCAGCATACAACACTAATCCTATCTATGCGTAAAGAACATTATAGGAGGTTGAGCAGGGCTGTCAACGGATTTTGGGAATGGATTACACGGAGGGGGCGTCAGCGCGTCACGGGGAGGCGAAGGGTAACGACGGTGCCCCGCCCTTGCCGGCTGCGAATGGCCATGGCGCCTCCGTGCCGGGCAACGATGGCCCGCACCAGGGCCAGGCCCAGGCCGCTGCCTTCCACACTGCGCGGCGCGCTGCCACGGTAGAGCTCTTCCCCCAGGTGAGGCAGATCCTCTTCCGGCACGCCGGGGCCGGTATCGGCGACGTCGATCAGCACCGCCGCGCTGTCCTCGATGGCCCGCACCTCGATTGTGTCTTCGGGGCGCGCGAACTTGCAGGCATTATCGAGCAGGTTGTGCAGGGCCAGGAAGAGCAGGTCACGGTCGCCGGCGATCGGCGGCAGGGGCCAGGGGGCGCGCGGCAGGGCCAACTGCAGCCGTTGGGCCGCTGGCTCGGGGCGCCGGCGCACCATCTCCACCAGCTCGGTCAGCAGCTCGGCCAAATCCACGGGCTCCACTTCCAGCGCCTGCGCCTCCAGGTCAGCCAGCTTGCGCAGATCGGCGCTCACACGGGCGATACGATCGACCTGCGAGCGCACGCTGCCGATGATGGGATCATCCTTCCCGGCCACAGCGTTGGCCAGGGCGATACGGATGGCGGTGAGGGGGTTCTTGAGCTCATGGTCCAGGCGGCGGATAAACCGCCGGTGCTCCTCGGCCTCGTCCTGCCGGGCCCGCGCCAGCACCTGTGCCCAGCGCCGGCCGGCCAGCGCCCAGGCGCCGACCGAGAGTGCAGCGCCCAGGCTCAAGGCCAGGCCAAGCAGCAGCAGCCAGGTGGCCAGATCGGCCCGCAGGTAAAGGATCGGGTCGGGCCAGCGCTCCAGGCGCCAGATCAGCGCCAGCGTCAGGCCCAGGGCAAGGGGCAGGACGGGCAGCAGGAGCTTTTTCATAGCGCCACCCCCACCCGGCCAATGAAGCGGTAGCCGTAACCCACCAACGTCTCGATGAACTGGGGGTTGGCGGCGTCATCATGCAACAGGCGGCGCAGCTCGGCCATGCGCGAGTCGACGGCGCGGGTGGCGGCTGGATAGTCCCAGCCCCAGACGGCGTCCAGCAGGCGCTCGCGGCTCAGCGCCTCATCGGGGTGAAGCATCAGGTACTCGAGCACCGAGATCGCTTTGGCTGTGAGGGGCACCTCCTGCCCATCCAGCGTGACGCGGCGGGCCTGGCGGTCCAGCTCCAGCTTGCCACAGCGGAGGCGGGCGGCGCCGGCCAGCGAAGGAGCATCGCCCTGGCTGCGGCGCAGCACCGCCCGGATACGCGCCACCAACTCGTAGGGTTCGAAAGGCTTTTTCAAATAGTCGTCGGCGCCCTCATCGAGGGCGATGGCCCGCTCCACCGGCGAGCCGACCTGGGTGAGCAGGATCACCGGCGTGCGGTTGCCGGCATGGCGCAAGCGGCGCAGCGTCTCGCGCCCATCCAGGCGGGGCATGAGCACGTCGAGGACGATGAGATCCGGTTGAGCGCTGGCGATACGCTCCAGCGCGGCCTCGCCATCGGCGGCCACGGCCACAGCAAAGCCAGCCCGCTCCAGGAAGGGGGCCAGGTTGGCAGTGATGGCCTCGTCGTCATCGACGAGGAGGATGTTCCCTCCGCTCTTGGCTCGCTCCATGGTGGTTTACTCCCT
>DAOTVS010000213.1:0-2764 GCA_034436375.1 Anaerolineae bacterium
GCGAAAACTGGCGGCTGCGCTGTGCCGGGTTGCGACAAGCCGGAGCTGGCGGGCGCATTCGCGCCATCGTCGCTGACGGGCTCGGGCTGCGCAGGCGCCGGGCTAACAAAGGAAGCCGGCTGCGGGCCGGCCTGCACGGGCTGTAGGTTGGTCTGCATCGGCTGCGGGCTGTTGAGAATGGCGACATAAAAGCCGGCAGCCACGACACCGCTGGCGATCAGGACCGCCCAGCGGGCCGATTTCCTGTTTCGTCTCGCTGTTGAAACCAAGATGCTGGTCCTCCTGAGTATCAGGGAGATGGGTGTGCCAGGCGATACATATTCATTCGCCTGACCATGGTAACATACCGGTGATATAGATATGATAAAGATCTGGTCAGGAATCGATTGGCTTTAACCTGCTTGCCTTTCGCGCTTGAGCAATACACATTGATGCGCTATAATATACACATCGGGGAGGCAGCATGCGTACGAATATTGTGATTGATGACGAGTTGATGCGGGAGGCTATGGAGGCGAGCGGCCTGCCGACCAAGCGCGCAACGGTGGAGGCTGCACTCAAGCTGCTCATTCAGATCAAATCCCAGACTGCAGTGCGGCGTTTGCGCGGCAAGGTCAGGTGGGAAGGAAACCTCGACGAGATGCGCACTGGCCGCGTTGAGGCTGACTAGCGATGGTCATTGTCGATACCACGGTGTGGATCGATTACCTGCGTGGCGTGTGCACACCGCAGACCGACTGGCTTGATGCTCAGGTTGAGCAGCAACGCATGGGTGTCACGGATCTGATCCTCTGTGAAGTGCTGCAGGGCGTGCGCAGTGAGCGGCAGGCGGAGCAGACCTGGGAGGCAATGCGCCGCTTTGAGATCATGGCGATGGGGTTCGTTGATCTTGCGCTGGCGGCAGCGGGCAACTATCGTGCTCTGCGCGCTCGTGGCCACACCGTGCGCAAGACCATCAACTGTCTCATCGCCACTTTCTGTCTGGTCCATGGCCACACCTTGCTCCACAACGATCGAGATTTCGATCCATTCGAGCATTTCCTTGGTTTGAGTGTCGTGCACTTCGCCCGCTGAGCAAGGGCCGAGACTGCGCAGGGTCAGCAGCTTGCGTTTTGCCCCAGGCGCCGATTCGCCGCATAATGGGTCCATCCCACTTCGGAGGAAAAGGTGCTATGCCAGAATACCCCGCTCTGACCTCTATACCCCGCCGCCTGCTCCTGGGGCCGGGCCCCTCGGACGTGCATCCGCGGGTGCTCGCGGCCATGAGCACGCCCCTGGTTGGGCATCTGGACCCGGCGTTCCTGGAGCTCATGAACCGCACGCGAGAGCTGCTGCGCGCCGTCTTTCAGACCCAGAACGAGCTGACTCTGCCCATCGCAGGCACGGGCTCGGCGGGTATGGAGGCCGCGCTCTGCAATCTGATCGAAGAGGGCGACGAGGTGCTCATCGCCATCAACGGCTATTTTGGCGAGCGCATGTATGAGATGGCCCTCCGTTGCCGGGGGAACGTGCGGCGCCTCGAGGCGCCCTGGGGGCAGGTGTTCAGCCCGGAGCAGGTCGAAGCGGCGCTGCGCGAGCGGCCGGCCAGGCTGGTGGCCATGGTCCATGCCGAGACCTCGACCGGGGCCCTGCAGCCAGTGGAGGAGATTGCCCAGGTGGCGCACCGTTATGGCGCCCTCCTCCTGCTGGATACCGTGACCTCACTGGGGGGCGTGCCGGTGGAGATTGACCGTTGGGGCGTCGACGCTTGCTACAGCGGCACGCAAAAGTGCCTGAGCTGCCCGCCCGGCCTGGCGCCGATCACCTTGAGCCCGGCGGCCCGGGAAAAGTTGAACCGGCGGCGGACCAAGGTGCAGAGCTGGTATCTGGACCTGAGCCTGATCGAAAAGTACTGGGGGCAGGAACGCATTTACCACCACACGGCGCCTATTTCGATGAACTATGCCCTTTACGAGGCGCTCCGTTTGGTCCATGAAGAGGGGCTTGCGGCCCGCTTTGCCCGGCACCAGCGCAATGCGGGGGCCCTGTGGGCAGGGCTGGAGGCCATGGGCTTGAGCCTGTTTGTGCCCCGGTCGCATCGCCTGCCGAGCCTGAGCACCGTTCGCATCCCTGAAGGGGTCAATGACGCCCGGGTGCGCGGGCGGTTGCTCAACGATTTCAACATCGAGATCAGCGGCGGCCTGGGAGACCTGAAAGGCAAGATTTGGCGCATCGGGCTGATGGGGCACTCCTCCAGCGGAGACAATGTGCTGCGGCTCCTGACTGCATTGGAGCGGGTGTTGCCCGATGAGGGCTTTCCGGTCACGCCAGGGGCGGGCGCAGAAGCGGCGGCGCAGGCCCTCCGGCAAGACTGAGGCAGGTTGGTAGCCCTACTGGCACGCGGGTTG
Organism: Anaerolineae bacterium; assembly: GCA_034436375.1. Lineage (GTDB taxonomy): Bacteria > Chloroflexota > Anaerolineae > SpSt-313 > SpSt-313 > DAOTVS01. Next base: position 2,388 of record DAOTVS010000213.1, read on the forward strand.
CTGCGACAGATCGGCATCCACTGCACGGAGCGAGGGTGCTCGCGGAGGTAGGGGTGATGCAGCACGAGAACGGTGCTTTTGCGGATCGGCAGCCGGCCAGAGCAGAGAGTCGCGACCAGGAAGAGCGGTTTCGCAGCCTGGTGGAGGCGACCAGCGATTGGCTGTGGGAGGTCGATGCCACAGGGTGCTATACCTATGTCAGCCCGCGTGTGCGCGACCTGCTGGGCTATGAGCCGGATGAGGTCCTGGGCAAATCGCCTTTTGACTTTATGCCTCCGGCAGAGGCGGAACGAGTCAGGGCCATCTTCCGCGAGATTGCCGCTCAAGGCCGGCCATTCCGGGCAGTGGAGAACACCAATGTGGCCAGGGATGGCCGA
>DAOTVS010000214.1:0-28255 GCA_034436375.1 Anaerolineae bacterium
AAAGCGGGCGCCTACATCTACTCCACGCCTATTACGCAGCGGCGATGGCTGCCTCGGCGCGCTTGGCCCAGCCCACCACTGCATAGGTCAGAGGCGTGGCCAGGACTTCGTAGATCGTCTTGAAGGCGCTCTGCGCCAGCACCATGCCGGGGATCACGGCCGGCGGCACGGCGCCCAGGAAAGCGATGGTGATAAAGCAGGTGCTATCAAGCGTCTCACCGACAATGGTCGAGCCGATGGTGCGCATCCAGAGCCAGCGCCCGCCCGTCAGCCGCTTGATCGCCACGAGCACCCAGGCATTGGCATTGGTGCCCACCAGATAGCCTACAAAGGATGCCAGCAAGAGCCGCGGCGTAAAGCCCAGCACCGTCACAAAGGCCCCCTGATTCTGCCAGAACACCGGCGCTGGCAGCGCCAAAGTGAGCCAGAAAAAGCCGACCGCGGCCAGGTTCACGGCAAAGCCGAGGAGGATGATCCGCCGGGCCGTGGCCAGCCCGTACACCTCGGGGATCACATCGCCGATGATATAGACGATTGGGAACAGCCACACTGCCGCCGGCAGAATGACGCCGCCCGGGCCCTGGTAGAGCTTGCCGGCAATGAGATTGCTCACCACCAATGCGACTGAGTAGACAGCCGCCAGCGCGACCAACTGGAATGAATACTCTCGCTTCATCCGGCCCGCTCCTGGCGCTCATAGGATGCCGTCGCCGCAATCGCGATCCCTCCACGCACGTTGAAATCCACCGTCACCGAGGCCCGCAACGGCTGAGCCGCCGCCACGAAATCATCGAGGATTACCTGGGCCAGGTGCTCATGAAAGATCCCCTCCTCACGAAAGGTCTCAAGGTAGAGCTTCAGGCTCTTGCTCTCGACCACGGAATGGTCTGGGACATATTCGATATAGATCTCCGCCCAGTCGGGCTGGCCTGTCACTGGGCAACGGCAGGTGAACTCGTGGCAGTGCAGTTTGACCACCAGGTCACCCGGCTGCGAATGGCTCGCAAACACCTCCAATCGTCGCGCGGGGCGCGCCTGAGACCCCAAAATCGTCAGACCGTACTCATTGGCCATGGACTACCAGACTCCTTGTTTTGTTGAGGCGGGTACCTGCGACCGCCTGTTCCGGCTGCCGCGACCGTCGCCGCAGCCCTTCTTCTATTACTCCCATAGTATACCACAAACGGCGAAGTGGATGGTCTGAGCGGCAACCTTGCTTGGCGGGCAAGAGCGAGGCAGGGGGCAACGCACCACTCTTGTGCCTCATCATCGCCTATTCGCCAAAACCACTGCCCAGAACCGTGGGGTTGATTTCAACATTCCCTACTGCTTCGTTTTCCCCGCCATTTTGCCTGTTGACATAGCCCGGCGGAAGGATTATAATACCCGCATATTACCCCCCATAGGTATAGGGATGTGGGGCATGATGGAACCAAAGGCAAAGGCGGAAGCGCTGCGGCGACTGCGCACCATCGAGGGGCACATTCGCGGCGTGCAGCGCATGTTGGAAGAGGAAAGCAGCTGCCTGGAGACAATTCGGCAGACCCTGGCCGTGCGTCGGGCGCTGGACCGGGTGAGTCAACTCCTGGTCTCGAGCCAGGTGCGCGGCTGCCTGGCGGTGGGCACGGAGTGCGCCGACGCGCAAGAGCGAGAGCGGATCGTGCAGGAACTGCTGGACGCCCTCGAGCTGACCGATCGCCTCTAGCATAAGGAGAACACAGCATGGCAACTCAGACTTTCAATGTGCCCAATATCTCGTGCATGCACTGCGTCAAGCGCATCACCCAGGCGCTGACAGGCATGCCGGGCGTGCAGAACGTCAAGGCCGATGTCAATACCAAGACCGTGACTGTCTCGTACAGTGGCGCCGATACCCTTGACCGCGTGCGCGCCAAGCTCGACGAGATCGGCTACCCTGTGGCGGATTAACCCTGTCACCGTATCTGCTATCGCCATCCTGAGGGACAGAGCGACGACGAATCTCGCCTGCAGAGTGGACGATCTGCTCGTGCGGCTGGGGTTTCTCGTCGCTCCGTTTTCCAGAATGAGGGGACAAGTGTGTTTGTGAAAATCGGGGTTCGTTCAGCGATGGGTTAGCCCTCGTTTGGAGGGAAAAATGGAGAAACAAATCAGTCTGCCCGTGTTGGGTATGACTTGCGCCAATTGTGCATTGGCCATCGAGCGTGCGCTACGCAAGCTGCCGGGCGTCGGGGAGGCGAGCGTCAACCTGGCCCTCGAGCAGGCAACGGTGCGCTATGATCCGGCTCAGGTGCAGCTCCCTGCCCTTATCAAGGCGGTGGAGGATGCCGGTTATCAGGTCGTGGTGGAGCGGCTCGATCTACCGGTGGGCGGCATGACCTGCGCCAACTGCGCCCTGGCCATTGAGCGGGCGCTGAGAAAACTGGATGGGGTCATCTCGGCGAGCGTGAATCTGGCGAGCGAGCGGGCCGTAGCGGAGTACGTGCCTGGCCTGGTGGGCCGGCCAGAGATTGTCAAGGCGATCGAGGATGCTGGCTATACAGTGATTGCCCCGACAGATGAGGAAGAAGCGCCGGCGGAGGACGTAGAGCGGGCCGCCCGTGAGCGCGAGGCCCGCACTCAGCGCAACAAGCTTCTCTGGAGCGTGCCGCTGAGCCTGATTGTTGCGGTGCTCAGCATGGGCATGGGGTTCGGGCTGATTCCCATGTTCGCGGGCTACAAGTTCTTGCTGCTGGCCCTGACGGCGCCGGTGCAACTCATCATCGGCTGGCAGTTCTACCGGGGCGCTTACAAGTCGCTGCGCAACGGCAGCGCCAATATGGACGTCTTGGTGTCGCTGGGCACCTCAGCGGCCTTTATCTACAGCCTGGCGACCACTTTCGGCCTGGCTCGCGGCGAGGTCTATTACGATTCGGCTGCTGTGATCATCACGCTGATTGTGCTCGGCAAGTACCTGGAAGCCCGCGCCAAAGGCCGCACTTCGGAGGCGATCCGCAAGCTGATGGGTCTGGCGCCGCGCACAGCGCGGGTGGTGCGCGACGGTGTGGAGGTAGATATTCCCGTCGAGCAGGTGGCGCCGGGTGATATCATCATCGTGCGCCCTGGTGAGAAGATGCCGGTGGACGGCGTGGTGCTTGAGGGACGCTCGACGGTGGACGAATCGATGATCACCGGTGAGAGCCTCCCCGTGCTCAAACAGCCCGGTGATGCGGTCATCGGCGCATCACTGAACCGGCAGGGGCTGCTGCGTTTCAAAGCGACCAAGGTGGGCAAAGACACCGTCTTGGCCCAGATTATCCGCCTGGTGCAGGAAGCTCAGGGCTCCAAGGCGCCCATTCAGCGCCTGGCAGACCGCGTAGCGGCGGTATTTGTGCCGGTGGTGGTGAGCCTGGCCGTTCTGACCTTCCTGGGTTGGTTCTTTATCGGCGGTGCGGGGTTCACTCACAGTATGCTGAACATGGTGGCCGTCTTGGTGATCGCCTGCCCCTGCGCCATGGGCCTGGCTACGCCTACCGCTATCATGGTGGGCACGGGCAAGGGCGCCGAGATGGGCATCCTGATAAAGAGCGGCGGCAGCCTGGAGCGGACCGGGCAGGTGACCGCGGTGGTGCTGGACAAGACCGGCACCCTCACCCGGGGTGAGCCGGTCGTGACCGATGTAGTGCCGGCCGGCGAGGCGCATGGAGTGGACGGCGGCGAGGATGCGCGCGCCAACGAGTTGCTGCGCTGGGCGGCAAGCGCCGAGCGCGGATCGGAGCATCCTCTGGGCGAGGCGATCATACGCCTGGCTGCTGAGCGCGGGATCGCCACTTCCGCACCGGAAGAGTTCGAGGCGGCCGTTGGCCAGGGGTTGACGGCGCGAGTGGAGGGGCGACGCGTGCTCGTAGGCACGCCTGCGCTCCTGGAGAACCAGGGTGTGACCCTGGGCGCGCTGGACGACGCGTTGCGTGCCCTGCAAGGCCAGGGCAAGACGGCCATTGCGGTGAGCGTCGATGGCGCCCTGCTGGGCCTGATCGGGATCGCCGATACGCTCAAGACCACCTCGCGTGCGGCAGTGGACGAGCTGCACCGGCAGGGTCTGCAGGTGATCATGCTCACCGGCGATAACCGGCAGACGGCCGAAGCGATCGCCGCCCAGGTGGGCATCGAGCGCGTGCTGGCCGAGGTGCTGCCCGCCGACAAGGCGAACCAGGTGCGGGCTTTACAGGCTGAGGGGCAGGTGGTGGCCATGGTGGGTGATGGCATCAACGACGCGCCCGCACTGGCCCAGGCTGATGTCGGCATCGCCATCGGCACCGGCACTGATGTCGCGATGGATGCGGCCGATATCACCCTCATGTCGGGTGACCTGCGCGGGGTGGCATCGGCGATAGCCCTCTCCAAGGGCACGCTGCGCACCATCCGCCAGAACCTGTTTTGGGCGTTCTTCTACAATGTGATCGGCATTCCGGTTGCAGCGCTGGGCCTGCTGAGCCCGATGATCGCGGCCGGCGCAATGGCGTTCAGCTCAGTGTTTGTGGTGACGAATTCGCTGCGGCTGCGTGGCTTTCGCTTGCGCCGGCAGCCAAGCGGGGCTATGGAGGGCGTACGCCTGTACACCCGCCGCGGCTGCCCGGATTGCTTCAATGCCAGGCGTTTCTTTGATAACCGGCAGGTGGCCTATCAGGCCTTTGATGTGGAAGAGGATGCCCAGGCCCGCAGTGAGGCGGCGGCCCTGGCGGGAAGCCTCGTGACGCCAATTATCGTCACCGGCGATCGGGTGTTCCAGGGCTTTGCGGCCAACCGCGAGGCCATCGAGGCCCTCTTCCCCGGACCGGGGAGCGGCAAGGCGCGTGCGGGCGCCCGGGCGCACGCCTGACATCTATAGGAGCAGGCCAGTACTGGCCAGTGACCGGGCTCGGCGCTTTGCGCATGCCCGGTTCGGAGACCTTGGGGCGGGCAGGTCAGCGTCCGCCCCTTGCTACCCTCAACCTCTGGGAGGTTCAGAGGTATTTGCAGAGCCCAACACTCCGGTTTGTGCGATCAGGGTTGTCGGATTCCATATCCAGTGGTAGAATCGCACTCCATCTTCTTGGTCTTGCTACCTATGGAGGGAGCCTAACCTGGAATGGCAAACCCGGATCGCAAAGGCATGGAAAAGTGGCAAAGGATCGCCTTGGCGCTGGTTCTGGCCGGCCTGTCGTGGTTTGGGGTGCAGTTGCCGGCGCGCGCTGACGGGGTTGTAAGGGGCTTTTACTTTTTCTCGGCCGATTGCTCGCACTGCCAGGCCGTAGCCAAAGACGTGTTGCCGGGGATCCAGTCACGCTTTGGCGCGCAGCTCGAGCTACGCTTTTTCGACATTCGTGAGCCGGCCAATCTAAAGGTCTTGGAGGCGCTGGAGGCGCGCTATGGCGTGTCGAACCCAGGGGTGCCCGAGGCCTTTATCGGCCAGGATGTGCTGGTGGGCGAGGATGCCATGCGCACGAATCTGGCCGGCACGATCGAAAAGTACCTGGCGGCAGGGGGCGTCGATTTCCCGACCGGCGACATGCCGGTGCCTGTTGCCGAGGTTTCGCCGACGGCCGAGCCGACCACCAGCGCGCCGGTGATGAACCTGGTGTATTTCTACAAGGGTGGCTGCCAGGAATGCGAGCGCGCCAAGTATGTGCTGGATACGCTCAGTAAGCAATATCCGAGCTTGCAGGTTCTGTCGCTCGATATTGCCCAGCGGGCCGACCTGAACGAGGCCCTCGCCGAGCGCCTTGGCCTGCCTGTGAGCAAGCGCCTGGTGACGCCGGCGATCTTTATCGGCGACGATGCCCTGGTGGGCAACGAGGTCACACTGCCGCGTCTGCAGGCCCTGCTGGACCACTATCGGGAGGCGGGAGCGCCGCCAATCTGGCAACAGGTACAGACCCAGGCGGCCCGAGAGACGATTGCTCAACGTTTCCGCTCATTTGGCCCGTTGACGGTGGTGGGGGCAGGCCTGATCGATGGTATCAACCCCTGCGCTTTTGCTACGGTGGTTTTTTTCATCTCTTACCTGGCGTTCCTGGGGCGCCGGCGGCGCGAGATTCTGGCTGTGGGCGCAGCGTTTACCCTGGGCGTATTCCTGACCTATCTGTTGGTGGGCCTGGGGGCGCTCAAGTTCGTGCAGGCGCTGGCCGGGGTGAGCGTTCTGGGGCGTGCGATCTATGGGCTGACGGCCGTGCTGTGCATTGGCTTTGCCGGGGTCAGCGTGCACGATGCCTGGCAGGCGTATCACGGCAAGCCCGAGGCAATGCAGATGCGCCTGCCCCGCGCTCTGCGGCAGCGAGTGCATCGGGTGATCCGGGAAAATGGGGCGGCGCCCGCGTTTGTGGGTATTGCCCTGGTCACAGGCTTTGTGGTATCGCTGATCGAGCTGGCGTGCACGGGGCAGGTCTACCTGCCGACCATATTGTTCGTGTTGGGTGAGCCGCAGTTACGGCTGCACGCGATATCCTACCTGGTGCTGTATAACCTGGTCTTTGTGCTTCCACTGGTGGTTGTCTTTGTCGTGGCGGCGTTGGGCACCAGCTCGACTCGCCTCGCTACGGTCGTGCAAAGACATACCGGCACGATCAAGTTGTTGACGGCGGCTGTGTTTGCACTGCTGGGAGCATGGATGCTGACGACCGTGCTGTGAGTGGAGGCACCGGTGTGGCTCAGGGCAGATCTGAGACCTGCCCATACGCGATGATGAGAAGGAGCGATCAAGATGAGACAGCGCCTGCGCTCCCCGGTGATCGTGCTGGCCCTGGCGCTCGTTTTGCTCGCGGAGGGGTGTGCCCCATCAAGCGTCGGTGGTCAGAAGGGGAGTGTGGCCCCTGATTTTTCGCTATCGGGCCTCGATGGCGCGGCGGTCAACCTGAGCGACTATCGCGGGCGTACAGTCGTACTGAACTTTTTCGCTACCTGGTGTGGCCCTTGCCGGGCCGAAATGCCTGATCTGCAGGCCGTCTATGGTGAGCTGCACGATCATGGTATGGTGTTGGTGGCCGTGAACCAGGGAGAGACGCGTGAGCAGGTATCGAGCTTTGCGCGCGAGTTTGGCCTGACTTTTCCGATCCTGCTCGACCAAGATGAAGCGACAGCCCGCCTGTACGGCGTGCGAGCCTTTCCTACGACAGTGATCATCGACGGGCGCGGGGTGGTTCGCGATGTGGTTGTAGGGGGCCCTCTGACCCGGACGGCATTACGCCGTATGTTGGAAGGAATGGTCAAGTGATGGCAGCAAAGGTACGCCGGGTGATTGGCAGTGTGGTGGCCGGGCTGGCAGTGGTCGCTTTGGCTGCGGGTTGCGCGCCGGCTTTTTCTGCAGGCGCCGGCGCGATATCCCAGGTGGCAGCGACAGCGCCGAACGGCACCTCGGCGACGTCTGCGCCAGTCTCGCCGAAAGCCACACCGACCCAACCGCCGGTGGGCACCTCCATTGGTATGCAAGCGCCCGATTTCACGCTGTCCACGATCCAGGGGCAGACGGTGCATCTGAGCGAATATCGTGGGCAGGTCGTCTTGCTCAACTTTTGGGCCACCTGGTGCCCTCCCTGCCGCGCGGAGATACCCGGGCTGGTCAAGGCTTACCAGCAGTACAAGGGCAAGGGCTTTACCATCGTCGCGGTGAACCTGATGGAAGACAAGGACACGGTGACATCCTTTGCCGCGCAGCAGCATATGGATTTCCCGGTGCTCCTGGATCCCGATGGCGCCGCTGGCTCGGTCTTTGTTGGGCGCGGCATTCCGACGTCTTATCTGTTGGATCGCAATGGCGTTGTGCGCCAGGTGGTGGTGGGCTCTATGCCCGAAGATACCATTAGCCAACTGGTGCAATCGCTCGTGGATAGCTCCACATGATGCCGCTCTCCGATGCGGCGCTTCGCGGCCGCCGCCGGGTCTCCTACCGGGTGATCGTGGTTGCCGTGGTGGCCCTGGTCGCTTTTGTTTACCTGATCATCTCAGGCATCCGCGCGGCGGCTGTTTATAGTGTGACGATTGCGGAACTGCAGACCATGGGGCCGGCCGCGGCCGGCAAGGGGGCGCGGGTAACGGGCCTGCTTGAAGGAGAGTCGATCTCATGGGATGCCGGCACAGGTAGGCTCAGCTTTCGTATCCGTGAAGGCGAGCGCTCGTTACCGGTCATCTACCAGGGGACCCAGCCGGAAATGTTCCGCGATGGCGCAGAGGTGATTGTGGAAGGCCGCCTTGGCGCCGACGGCACCTTCCAAGCTACGACACTGGAACTCAAGTGCCCTTCCAAATACGAATCTGGGGCGCCGGCCCAAGGAGCTCTACCCCGAAAACTGTGTTGAGGAGTAGAAGCCTGTGATGACAGATGTTGGTCATACCGCCCTGCTCCTGGCCCTGGTGTTCTCAGTCTACACGGCCCTGGTGGGCCCGCTGGCGGGGAGCCGCCGGCGAGATGATCTACTGGCCAGTGCCCGGCATAGCGCAGTGGCTACGTTCGCCTTGGCGAGCCTGGCCACAGCTATGTTGATCGTCCTCCTCCTCAGTCGGGACTATCAGGTTCGCTATGTCTACCAGCACGTCAATGCGTCGCTGCAGCCGATCTACGCCCTGGCGGCCCTGTGGGCGGGTCAGGAGGGTTCGCTGCTGCTCTGGCTGTGGCTCGTAGCCCTCTTGGGCGGCGTGATGGCATGGCGGGCGCAGCGCGCTGCCTGGAGCCGGGACCTGGAGCCCTATGCACTGGCCGTGATGGGCCTGATGACAGGTTTCCTGGCCCTGCTTCTGGCGTTCGTGAGCCGCCCCTTCGACCTGCTGCCGGCCCGTGCCCTCGATGGCGTGGGGCTGAACCCGCTCCTGGAAAACCCGGGCATGATCTACCACCCCCCCGTGCTCTTCCTCGGTTACGCCGCCTACACGGTCCCCTTTGCCTATGCGATCGCTGCCCTGATGGCAAAGCGGCTGGATGCCGATTGGGTGCGCGGGGTGCGTCGCTGGGCCCTACTGGCCTGGGGGGCATTGGGGCTGGGTATTCTGCTGGGCGCCCAATGGGCCTATGTGGAGCTGGGTTGGGGCGGCTATTGGGCCTGGGACCCGGTCGAGAACGCCTCTCTCATCCCGTGGCTGACGGGCACCGCGCTCCTGCACTCGCTGATGATCCAGGAGCGGCGCGGGCTGTTCAAGGTCTGGAACCAGAGCCTCATCGCCGGCACCTTCGCCTTCTGCCTGTTCGCGACCTTTATCACGCGCAGTGGGATGGTGCAATCGGTGCATGCCTTTGGCGGCTCGCCTATCGGTTACTATTTCTTGGCGCTCATCGCCCTCGTGCTGCTGGGGACGTTGGGTCTGGCTGTGGCGCGCCGGTCTCTATTGCAGAGCCATGTCGAGATGGAAGATGCACTCTCGCGCGAGGGCGCGTTTCTGTTGACGAATCTGCTCTTCACCGGTCTGGCGGTGGCTGTGCTGTTGGGCACCGTCTTTCCGGCTCTCACGGGCCTGCTGATGGGCGCGCCGCTGGCCCTGGGGCAGGCCTTCTTTGATCGGGTGAGCGAACCCCTGGCCCTGGCGCTGATTTTCCTCCTGGGCGTGTGCCCGCTCCTGGGCTGGCGCCACGCTGGAAACCTGCGCTCGGGCCTGATCGCGCCGGCAGGCGCCGTCGTTATCGGCGTGGGCGCGCTCGTATTGGGGCTCAATATGCACCAGCCTCTGGCCCTCGTCGCTTTTGGCCTGATTGCGTGGGCCGGGGGCACGATCGCGCAAGAGTTTGTGCGCGGGGCAGCGGCGCGTCGGCAGGTGACGGGGGAGGCGTTCTGGAAGGCGCCGCTCAATCTCGTCATCAGGAACAGGCGGCGCTATGGCGGCTACCTGGTGCACCTGGCCATCCTTCTGATTGCCCTCGGCGTAACAGGCGCCGGACTCTACAAGGTTGAGCGGCAGGTGACGCTGCGGCGCGGTGAGGGTGCCAATGTTGGCCCTTACCAGGTGCGCTTTGAGGGATTGGTCTCGGAGATTGCGCAGGACAAGGAACGCCATATCGCTACGGTAGGCGTGTATGTGGGCAACACGCGCATCGGCACCCTGCGCCCCGAATACAACTACTATGTGAACGTGCGGCAATTTGCCTCGGAGGTCGCGATTCGCAGCACGTTGCGTGAGGATCTCTACGTGGCGGTAGCGGCTATTGCCCAGGATGGCAGCTCAGTGACCTTTCGGGTGCTTATCAACCCGCTGATGGCCTGGCTGTGGATCGGTGGAGCGGTGCTGCTGGCCGGGACGGTGGTGGCCATTTGGCCTGCGGCGCCCGGCCGCCTGGGTGCAGAGGCTGCGGTGGCTGCGCCAAGGAGGACGGCTGCATGAGCGCTTTGATTGTGCTGCTGATTGCTGCGGCCGCGGCGGCCTATGTGACCTATCCGCTTTGGCTGAGGCAGCTGCCGCCGCGTGTCGCCTTGCCGTCGCCAGCGCTGACCGCCGTGACTGTGCGGGGTGTAACCTATGAGAGCGAAGAGGAGTGGGCGATCGATCGCCGGCTTGGCCGGGCCGACGCAGGCGAGCCTGAGAGCCAGGCCCGACTGCGTGTGCTGGAGGCCGAGGATGAGATCGAGCGACAGGTATCGATTCTGCGGGCGCGGGGCAAACCCACTCGCTCGAGCAACAAGCGTATAACCTGCCTGGAGTGCGGCAAGACGTTTCAGAGTGGTGACCGTTTCTGCGCCCGTTGCGGCGCGCCCCATCCCAGGGCCTGCCCGAGTTGCGGCGAACGGCACCGCGAGGGCGACCGCTTCTGCCCGCGCTGCGGGGCAACCCTGCCTGGCGAGGACGGATGATGATCAAAATAGCGCGAGTCCTTCTGGCCACGGCCGTGCTGGGGCTCGGGCTTGCCATCGCCGTGCATGCCGATGGCGGCGTCATTCAGGGGCAGGTGTCTAATGGCACGGCGGGTGAGCACCCTCCCCTGGCTGGCCTGAACGTACAACTCTATCTCTTCACAGGGAATACGCTTAAGGAAAAGCGCACGACCAATACCAGCGCTACCGGCGTTTATCGCTTTGATGGCCTTCCTACGGGGGGAGCGTGGTCTGCGGTGACAACCGTACAGTACGCTGGAGTTGATTATGCCAGCCAGACACTGGACCTGGCGGCGAGCAGTGAGCTGACCGGCGATATCACCGTTTATGAGACGACCAACAATGACTCGGCTCTGCGGGTTGAGAGCAGCCACGTGATCATTGAGGCGGGCAAGGATCAGCTGGAGGTCACCGAGCAACTGATTCTGGCCAATACTGGCGACCGCACATACATCGGTTCCGAGGAGGTCATTCCCAATCGTCGGGCGACGGCGCGTGTGGCGCTGCCGGCGGGAGCAGCCGACGTGTTCTTTGATCCGCAGGATACGGCGGCGATGATCCGCACCGGGCAGGGGTTCGTTGATACACGGCCGATTGTGCCCGGCCGGCAGGATTACCTGTTCTCTTTTATCCTGCCCGTAGATAGCTCGCTCTATACCCTGGCTGTGCCTTTGCCCTATGCGACAGATGCTCTGGATCTGCTGGTCAATGCTCCTGGGGCCGAGGTCAACGCGCCGACGATGGAACGCCTGGGTACCCGCGAGGCTTCGGGCGTAACTTACCAATACCTTGCCGCCCGCAATCTCAACAAAGGTGATGACCTGCAGGTCCGTTTCAGCGGGTTAGGCCGGGGAGATACCGGGCAGGAGGCGACGGCAGCCCAGAGCTCGGTGCCGGCAGCCGAGATTGTGCAGAGGCCATGGTGGTACCGCTTTGGGCCGCTCCTTCTGCTCCCCGCTCTCCTGACGCCTGTCGCCATCCGTTTGCGCCGCAAGGCAGAGGAGCAGATAGAGCAGGATAACAATGTGGAACTGCGCCGACTGCTCCTGGCGCGCCTCGCCGATCTCGACGATCGCTATGAAACCGGCGAGGTTGAAGCAGAGGCCTACCGGCAAGATCGTGTTGGGCTGATGGCGCAATTGGTGCACCTGTCGCTTGGCGAGACGATGAAGGAAGGTGAGCACAGAGTTGAGGCAAGCGCCCCCAAGAACGCCCGCCGTGCAAACGCTCGCCCTCGAAAAGAGGTTCGGGCGCGCGGCCGCACTGCAGAGCGTCGACCTAAGGCTGGATGAGGGCGACTTTGTCGCCCTCCTGGGACCAAATGGGGCGGGCAAGACGACCCTGATCCGCATCCTGGCGACACTGGCCCGCCCTACGGCCGGCAAAGTACTGATCGGCGGGCTCGACCTCACTCACTGGAGCGCCCAGGTCCGCCGGCTGATCGGGGTCGTTTCGCACCAGAGTTTTCTTTACCGCGACCTGACCGTGGCGGAGAACCTGGCGCTCCATGCGCGGCTCTATGGCCTGAGCTGGCCAGAGGAGCAGGCGCGGGCAGCCCTGGAGCGGGTGGGGTTGGAACAGCGGGCGTCTGACCTGGTGCGTACTCTTTCGCGGGGGCAGGTGCAGCGCCTGAGCATTGCCCGGGCCGTACTGCACGAGCCGCCCATTCTGTTGCTGGATGAGCCCTATGCCGGCCTCGATCCGCAGGCCGCTGCCGGCTTCACACGGATGCTGCAGGAGCTGGCGCTGCGCGGCCGTACGGTGCTCCTGGCTACCCATGAACTGGAGCAGGGGCTCGAGCTGGCCGGGCGTGTGGCGATCCTGATCGGGGGGCGCCTGGCTTATGAGCAGCCGGTGCGGGGCCTGGGCACGAGCGATCTGCGCCGGCTGTACCTGCAGGTTGTGGATGGAGCCAGACGATGAGTGGCTGGCGGCCATTCCTGGCCCTGGTGGGCAAGGACCTGGTGGTGGAACGGCGTACACATCAGGCGCTGGCCACCATGTTTGTGTTCAGCCTGCTGGTGCTGGTGATCTTGAGCTTTGCTTTTGAACTGCGCGTAGGGAATGCTCAGCAGGTGGCGCCGGGGGCGTTGTGGGTGGCACTGGCTTTTGCCGCGGTGCTAGGGCTGAACCGGTCGCTGGCGCAGGAACGGGAGGATGGGTGCCTGGAGGGCCTCATGCTGGCGCCTATGGAGCGCAGCACGATCTATCTGGCCAAGGCTGCCTCCAATCTGCTTTTCCTCGTTGCGACTCAGGCGATCGTTCTGCCCGTTTTCTCGGTGCTGCTGGGCGTCGATGTGCTGCGCGCCGACCTGGCGCTGGTGCTGTTTCTGGGGGCCCTGGGTTTGGCGGCTGCGGGTACGCTGGTCGCGACGATGGCAGCCCAAACGCGGGCGCGCGAGGTCCTGTTGCCCGTGCTGCTCCTGCCGCTCAGCGTGCCGCTTCTGATTGCCGGGGCCAAGGCGACGGCGGGCGTGCTCGACGGGGGTGGGCTGGCTGGTGTGAGCGGCTGGCTGCGCCTGCTGGCGGGGTTCGATGTGGCCTGGGCGGCCGCTTCGTACCTGATTTCGGCGACGATATTGGAGGAATGAGAGGCGTGCGTGCAAGGGAGTGGGCGGCCCTCGCGCTGCCGGGTACCAGCGCGGTGCTGATGCTGGCGGCTATCGAGGCGGCCCTGGTTCTGGCGCCCACAGAGCGCGTGATGGGGCCACTGCAGCGCATCTTCTACTTTCATCTCTCCGATGCTATTGCTGCCTTTGCGGCCTTTGTGGTCGCTTTTGGCGCGTCCGTGGCCTACCTGGCGCGCGGGGAGCGCCGCTGGGATGCTCTCGCTGTGAGTGCCGTTGAGGTGGGTGAGCTCTTTAGCACCCTGGTGCTGTTGACTGGGATGCTGTGGGCGCGGATGGCCTGGAATACCTGGTGGACCTGGGACCCACGGCTCACGACTATGCTGGTGCTCTGGCTGCTCTATGCCGGCTACTTGATGTTGCGGGCAAGCCTGGAGGATGAGGCCCGCCGGGCGCGCTATGCCGCTGTGTTGGCTGTGCTGGGCTTTCTGGATGTGCCCATCGTTTTCATGGCGATCCGTTGGTGGCGTACCATCCATCCGGTGCTCTTTGATGCCAGCGGCGCCCATATGGAGCCGGCGATGCTGGCGGCTGTCGTTGTGTCGCTGTTGGCTTTTATCGGGTTGTTGGCGACCCTGCTCGTGGCGCGTGTGCGGCTCGAGCTTCTGTCGGGCGATGTGGATGAACTGCACAGGAGGCTGCTGTGATAACCGACTGGACCCTGTTGGTGGCTGCGTATGCCGTCATGTGGGTCGTGCTCTTTGGCTATGTGATTTGGGTCTTGCGGCGGCAGGAGGCGCTCCAGCGTGAGGTGGAGGCGCTGCGCAAAGCGCTGGAAGCGCGCGACGAAGGGTTATAACTGGGGAGACTGGGAGTTGACTCTGGATGCTCAACGTATGGCCTGCTGGGCCAATCGGTTTGTGTTGTGGTTCACACGACACTGGCTGGCGCTCGTTAACAGCGTGTTGGCTGTGGTCCTGGGGCTGGCTTTTCTGGCCCCCTGGCTGATGCTGCATGGCCATGGTGCGGGGGGGCAGCTCATCTACCTGCTCTACCGGCCGCTGTGCCACCAACTGCCGGAGCGATCGTTCTTCCTTGGGGGAGCGCAGCCCTGGTACAGCTATGAGCAACTGGCCAAGGCGCTCGGCACCCAGGTTCCGGCCCGCTACATCGGTAATGGGCAATTGGGCTACAAGGTGGCCTTTTGTGAGCGTGATGTGGCGATCTATGCCGGTTACCTGGGCCTGGGACTCATTTTTGGCCTCTTCCGACGGCGTATGAAGCCACTGCCCTGGCAGGTGGTCATCCTGGCTATCATACCGATGGCGATCGATGGTACAATCCAGCTCTTCGGCCTGGCAGAGAGCACCCCGTTGCGCCGTGTGCTCACGGGAGGGCTATTTGGCATTGCCGTAATGTGGTTTGCCCTCCCCTGGGTCGAGCGTGGCATGTCGGAGGCGCATCAGATTGCCCGGGAGGGCGTGGAGGGTATCGATGCCGGCAAGCAGTGATATCGGTTTCGGTGTGGCCCTTGTCGCTGGCCTCTTCTCATTTCTCTCACCTTGCGTGCTGCCGTTGGTGCCGGTGTACATCGGGTATCTGGGCGGGGCCACGGTGGCGGATGCGGGTGCATCGCGCTGGCGTACGCTGGCTCACGCCGGGGCTTTTGTAGGCGGCTTTACCCTGGTGTTTGTAGCTCTGGGTTCGCTGATGGGCCTGGCGAGTTATTTGCTCACGCTGGGAACAGGGGCGTTCGGCTGGGCAAGTCAGGCCGCAGCAGCGATCAACCGGTCTACGCCGTGGCTTGCCCGCCTGGGGGGGGTGCTGCTGATCGTGCTGGGGCTGCACCTGACGGGGCTGGTGCACATCCCGTTCCTCTATCGCGAGTTGCGTTTTGAGCAAGCCCGGCCCAAAGGGCGCGGATTGTGGGCCTCGGTGCTGGTCGGCATGATCTTCGCCGCCGGCTGGACGCCCTGTGTCGGGCCTTACCTCATGACCATCCTCATGCTGGCCTCCAATGCTGGCACTGTGGGGCGCGGCGCGCTCTTGTTGGCCGTCTACTCGGTCGGCCTGGGGTTGCCTTTCCTGCTGGCCGGCCTGGCCCTCGATGCAGTTGCCAGACAGCTCAAGCAGCTTAACCGCTACCTCGGGGTCGTCTCGATCGTGGGTGGGGGGCTGGTCGTTATCATGGGCGTGCTGCTTGTCACTGGGCGGTGGGAATGGCTCAATGGCCTGCTGCTGAGCCTTTGGCAATCGCCGAATCTGGGCTAGACGGTTCGCAAAAGAAAAGGGAGTAATCCGAAAAGATTACTCCCTCTCTGTGTCGGGGCGAGAGGCTTCGAACCTCCGACCTCAGCGTCCCGAACGCTGCGCGCTAGCCGGACTGCGCTACGCCCCGTCACTGACGATATTGTAGCACAGTCGGTGCATTAATGCAAACGCCCTTCGTCTGGGGGCGATGTAGGGGCAGGTCTCAGATTTGCCCCTACGGTTGCGACCTGGGCGGTTGGCGATGCCTGACCTGAGACCAGATTTGCTCCAACTCCGCCCGCGTCAGGTCCTGGGGCTGGCGGCCGAGGGCAATGGTCTCCTCTTCCACGGCTTCCACGCGGGCGATGAAGCGCATCGTGGCCTCACGCAGCGCACTCTCCGCATCCACTTTCAGCCAGCGCGCCAGGTTTACTACGGTGAAGAGCAGGTCGCCTGTTTCGTGATTCTGTTGCTCCGGCTCAGCGGCGGCGCGCAGCTCAGCGGCCTCTTCATCGAACTTGGACCATACATCCTGGATATTCGTCCAATCAAAACCAATGCGCGCCGCACGGTCACTGACGGCCTGGGCACGGGCCAGGGCGGGCAGGGCCGCCGAGACGCCCTGGAAGGTCGATGCCACGCGTTGCGTGCCCTTTTCGGCCCGCTTGATCTCCTCCCAATTGCGGAGAATTTCCTCCGAGCCCTCTACCTCGACCTGGCCGAAGACATGCGGATGGCGGCGGCGCAACTTGGCATAAACATGGTGCACAACATCGGGCAGCGTGAATTCGGAGCACTCAGTCGCGATCTGGGCGTGCAGTATGATCTGCAACAGGAGATCACCCAGCTCCTCTCGCAATTCGTCCATGTCATCGAGGTCGAGCGCAGCCAGCACCTCATAGGTTTCTTCGAGCAGGCTGTTGCGCAGGCTCTGATGGGTCTGCTCGCGATCCCAAGGGCAGCCAACTGGGCTGCGCAGGTGGGCGACCAGTTCCTGGAAGCTGATGATCGAGCCAGGTTTGGCCAGGGGCGCGACATAGAGTGAGGTGAGGTGATCTACCTCTTGTCGATCCAGGTCTTCCAGGGGTAGTGTCTGTACCTGTTCCTCCTGGGTGCCTGCGGCGCGGATGATCGTCACCGGATGATTTTCGGGATAGACGTTCATGAGCGTCAGCTTGACGTCTGAGGCAACCTGACGGCTGTATAACTGCCCCAGGAGCGCGGGGCGATCGGGGTCGAGCAGGGGGCTGTGTTGGGCGGCCACATCCATTGCATCCGCCAGTTGCAGGCCATCGAGCGCATCCAGGTGCAGCGCAGAGAGGATGGGCTCCATGAAACTGAGGCCGTCTACGAGGCGCACGTGCAAGGACCGTTCGCGTGCCCCGCTCAAGATCAGGGTAACGGTCGTCTCGCCGACCAGGGGATGGCCCGGCACTGCATAGATCACGCCTTGCTCGCGTGCGCCCAACTCCAGAACGCGCTCCGCAATGGCGCGATAGAGGGCCTCGAACGTCTCGGCGGTCTCATAGAAGGAGTCGAAGGAATGGATCTCGGCGTGGCCGGGCAGGGCGCTGACGACGGGATGCTGGCGGGTGCGCAGATAGATCTCGCTGGCTTGCGAGAGCACCTGAGCTGCTTCCGCGGTCAGAAAGCGTGGGTCGCCCGGACCCAGGCCGACAATCGTGATGTGTGCTGGCATATATGCCTCCCGGCGCAATATGGTGGGCATTATACGTCCTGGTGTGTGCGCTGCCAAGCGGTCAGGTGCTTGCAATGGCTGACTTGCTGGTACTGCAACTTGACAAAGCACGCTCTTTGCTTATTATCGAATCGTCCCCTTGTGTTCAAGCATCTATCGAGTGCGGCGCCACGGAGAGGCCTGGCGGTCTTGCCCCGGACGCCGTTTCTTATCTATTTGTTGTAATGGATGCCCCAACCGGGCTCCACAGAGGAGGAGCCAAGTTGGGGCTCAGGCGATAGCGACGATGAAGCCAACATTGTTTAAGCAGCAGTTGTCCCCCGGGGGCAGCCGTAACCTGGCGCTTGTTCTGGCGGGGCTCCTGTTGGGGGTTTCACTGGCGATCCATTGGCAGGGCCAAACACCTGTCTCTAGCACCGATGCACCGGCGGCACGCGAGCGTGCTGCGCAGGGGATCCGCCAGTTGGAAAGCGAGCAGGAACAACTCAAGGCCACCATCGCCCAGTTGCGCCAGGAGTTGGCCAACGCCCAACACCAGGCCGCTCAGAATACAGCCCTCCTGACTAAGATCAAGGCCGACCTCGATCGTGAGCGGGCCGACGCGGGATTGGAGAAACTGCAAGGACCGGGAGTAGTCGTCCAGCTCGATGACAGCACGGTTGTCGCCAATGCGACGGGTAGCGCTGCCGAGTCGTATATCATCCACGAGTATGACCTGCGCGATGTGATCAATTTGCTCTGGAACGCCGGCGCTGAGGCTATTGCCGTGAATGATGAGCGGCTGGTCAACACGACCTCCATATACTGCGTCGGCTCCACGATTATGGTGAACGATACCCGCCTCTCCCCTCCCTACCAGATCCGCGCTATCGGTGACCGCAAACAGCTCGAGGCCTGGTTGGCCAACCCTGCCTACCTGTCGAATCTGCGCCAGCGCGTCAAAGCCTATGGCGTGCAGTTTAAGGTGACCGGGGCAGACCTGGTTGATATCCCCGCCTTTTCCGGGATCTTTCGCATCCGCTATGCCACCCCCGGGGAGGTGGCGCCGTGAAGCTGCGAGCCTACATTGGGTTGACTCTGGTCTGCTTTATGTTGGGGGTGGGGCTGGTGGCTCAGCTGCGCGCGCAGCGCGCCCAGTATCCCTTGAATGATGCGCCCAGTGTGGATCAATCGGCCATTCTCGGCAGTCTGGTGGTGGCCAATGCGGAGATGCGCAACGAGGTGCAAAAGCTGCAGGGTGAGATCCAGGCCAACGAAACGGCCCCTGAGCGCTCGGTGTTGCCGCAAATGAATGAGGATCTGCGGCTCATGAGTATCGTCAATGGCCGCGTGGAGGTGGTGGGGCCGGGCGTGGAAGTGCGTGTGGGGGCCGGCGTGAGTGCGGTGGACTTGCAGGATCTGTTGAACGAAGTGCGCAATGTGGGCGCCGAGGCCATTGCCATCAACGGACACCGGGTGACCGTGCGGACAGCGCTGGGCGCAGATAGCCGTGGGATCACACTGGATGGCGACGTGATCGAGTCACCCTTCGTTTTTCAGGCATTGGGTGATCCCACAACCATGTCTACGGCGCTCAACCGCCGGGGCGGCGTCTTGGACCTCTTGCGGGTGGGCTACCCGGGGCTCGAGCTGACGGTGAAAACCCTGCCGCGCATGGTGTTGCCCCCGGTGAAGCAGCCCAAGGAGTTCCAACTGGCGACGCCGGTGCAATGATGCAGGAAAAGCAAGGGGCCAGGGTTAGCATGCGCTGACCCTGGCTCTTCTATTTCCGGGTAGTGCTGTGTACTCAGTGGTGAAACAGGTGGATGCCGTAATAGCCGATCAGGGCGGCCACGATGCTCTTGAGGATTCTGCCGGAGGCAGTAGCGGCGAAAAAGATGGGCAGCGGCATGCCAGTTGACCCGGCAGTGATCTCGGCCACGCTAAAGATCGGGTCGGGGATCGCCGAGAGGACAAAGATCGTCAAGGCGCCGTAGCGCCTCATCCATCGCCTCAGCCTGGCGTATGAGGGCGAATCGCCCACCAAAGTACGGCCCCCACAGCCAGCCAGGTAACCGCTGAGCCCACCAATGGCCTGCCCGAGCCCACAGATCAGGCCGACGAGCCAGGGGTTAAAGACGGTGCCCGCAATAACCGTGATTCCCAACCCGGGCAGTGGCACAAGCGAAGCATTGGTCAACACGCTGGCCAGGAAAAGCGCGCTGTATCCCAGCCGAGCCCATTCGCGGAACCGATCTCGGTACACGAGCGTCAGTGCTGCGGTCAGGACCACAACCACCACTGCGGCGATGCGCAACGCCCACACACCCTTCGGTTTCGTTACCGTTGCTCGCACTCTACTCTCCAGTGGCGATCGTGGTTATCTCTCGCCAGCCAGATGGGCGATGGCCCGCAGATTTCCGGCCAACGAGGCCGCACAGCGCGCTAGATTTTACACCAAACCGAATTCAGAGTGAAATCTGCATTTCTGCCCCCGCTGAGCATGCAAGTATCAGTCTGGATTTGGTTCAGGCAGCCGAGGCGCCAATACTGTGCGTTCCCTCCCGCGGCAGGACAAAACGGGTTGCGAAGATGGCGCCCTCATAGAGGATGACCAGTGGCACCATCACAATCAATGGCGCCACGATGGGGTCCGAGACGGGCGTGATCACCTCGGCAAAGACGAAGAGCACAAAGTAGGCAATCTTGCGTTGGCGCCTGAGCATTTCAGTACGGAGCACTCCCAGGCGCACCAGGAACAGCAGCACGACGGGCAGCTCGAACACCAGCCCACAGGCCAGCATGAAAAAGGCGACGAAGGAGATATAGCTATTGGCATTGGGCAGATAGTTCAACTCGCGCCCGAACATGCCGATCATCACACGTACCATGCCATAGAGCAACACATAGCCAAAGGCCGTCCCGGCCAGCAAGAGCCCGGCCACTGCTGCCAAAGCGGGCAACACATAGTGTTTCTCCTGGGCCGTCAGCGCCGGCAGGATGAAGGCCAACCCCTGGTAGATCCAGATTGGCGATGACAGGATCAGCCCCGCATACAGGGCTACTTTCCACTTGATCACAAAGCCATCCATGGGCCCGAAGGCGTTAATCTGAAAATGGCTGCCAGCCGGCGCCTTGAGCAGATGCAGAAGTGTATCGCTAAAGAAGAAGCAGGCTACGGCTGCTAACAGGATAGGCACCGCCCCTTTGACCATGCGCGAGCGCAACTCGTTGAAATGTTCAGCCAGCGTCATGGTCCCTGGGTCGTTGGATGGCGTGTCATCTGCCGGGGATATAAGTGGAGCTAGAGCATCGCTCTCATCGCTCCAGATGGCGGGCATCCCTTCACTGGCGCGGCGCAGGTCACTCAGCGTATGGCCTATCGTGCGCGCCATTTGCTGCATGCGCTCCGGCCCGAACACGATCATGGCGATGCCGAAAATGAGAATCAGGTGGCCGATATCAAAGCCTGGCATAGGCCTTCACCCACGTGGTACGGATTGTCCCGTGCGTCCAGGTGGCCGGCGAAGGGTGTGCGCAATCGGAGCTCGCCAGCCATGGAGAGCACACGGGGCTTGAATACGCGCCTGGTGTTGGCTCACCACGCCAGTCACCTTTGAAGGGTGGCCGGCGCGGTGAGCGGATGTCTGTACTCAACTCTGTGCGGTTGTGGATGGGGATGAAGTCACGGGTGGGTTCTCAGCCGCCGGGGCCGGGTTGTTGGGTGCTGCGGGTTGTGGAGCCGGTGCAGCTACAGCTTGCTGTATGGTTTTCTGCACCTCAGCGGCTGGCTCAATTGCTTCGCGGGTGGAGTTCTTAAACTCAGTGATCGTGCGACCCATGGCCCTGCCGAGCTCTGGCAAGCGGCTGGGGCCGAAGATGATCAGGGCAATGACGATAATCAGGACAAGATGGGCAGGCTGCAGACCAAACATACCAGGACCTCCTCTAGCAATACACGTTTAATTGCAATACTTGCAGTTCACTATGCGGGGTTGTGCGTATTTCAGCTCCACGAGGGGGCAGCCGAGCCTGTGGGAGTTTCTACGCTCGAACTGATGCGTCTGGCTCCCGAGCCATCCAGGTTCGTCACATAAAGCGCATCATCGCCTCCACGGTTCGACCGGAATATGATCTGCCGGC
Source organism: Anaerolineae bacterium (assembly GCA_034436375.1). Taxonomy (GTDB): domain Bacteria; phylum Chloroflexota; class Anaerolineae; order SpSt-313; family SpSt-313; genus DAOTVS01. The sequence continues at coordinate 21,423 of DAOTVS010000214.1, forward strand.
CGTCGGGCGTCCAGGCCGGGTCATAATCAGCGGCCGGGTGATCGGTGAGCCGGTGCAGGCCCGAGCCATCGACGTTGACCACATAGACTTCGCTGTTGCCGTCGCGCAATGAGCGAAAGGCGACGCGGGTGCCATCGGGCGAGAGGGCCGGATCATCGTCGATGGCCGGGTTATCAGTCAGGCGCAGCATGGCCGAGCCATCGCGGTTCATGACATAGATTTCAGGGTTGCCATCCTGTGTTGAGACAAAGACAACCCGGTCTGGCTGCTGCCGACTGAGCCAGGTAATCCACTGTACTCCGTACAGCGGCGAAGCACTCAGCCCGCCCAGGGCCAGCCAGTGTACAGGGGATAGGCCGCCCAAGAGCAGCAACAGGCTCAGACTCGCCGCTGCCAGGGCGATCGTGCCAGCGTGGCGCACATGCCCCCACCAACCCAACTGCGGCTGCCTGGCAGCGCGTGCATCGATGCGCGTCCGCACCGTCTGCCAGGCTCGCTCTCGGACCTCTGGCGGTACCTGCCGGTAACGCCCGAGTTCCTGCATCAGAAACTGTGCGGCTTCCCGATCTTCCTCCAGCAGGCTGTCTTGCTCCCTCTGGGGAGCTGCATGGCCATCATCGTGGGCAGGGTCAGACCCTCTGCGTTTTTGCTCAACCATCGCTGCCATCCTCATGCAAGCGGTTGCGCACCCTGATCAGCGCCCGGTGGATGATCTTGGCCACGTTTCCCTCGCTCAAACCGAGCACGGGCGCGATCTCGCGGTTCTGCAGGCCGGCTACGAAGCGCAGACCTACCACCTCGCGCTCACGCTCGCTCAATGTCGCCAGGCAGCGGGCGGCCAGGGCTACACGCTCAGCCGCCAGTACCTGAGTCTCGGGCCACTGACTCTCGCTGGGCAGGTCCTGAGCCATATCATCCAGGGAGAGGGGCTCCTGCTGGGGCTGGGTGCGGTGATGGTCGATGAGCAGGTGATGGGCGGTGGTAAAGAGCCAGGCGATAGCCCCATCGCGATCGTCGAGCCGACGGAGGTGGGCCCAGGCACGCGCAAATACCTCTGCCGCCAGATCCTCGGCCACCACCTCGTCACCCACGCGATAGCGCAGATAGGCATAGATGCGGTCGAACTGGGCACGGTAGAGCTCGGCAAAGGCCTGACGGCGTGCGGCTTCCGGGGCTGCGGCGGCCAGGCGAGGCTGTTGGATCATTGAATCGAGCCTGGCGGATAGAGTACCTGCTCGAGGCATTGAGCGCTCCTTTCACTGGTAGAAACGAAGCAGCAGGGAAAGTATTCCACCCGGGGGATGATTTCCCTGGTAGTTGGCAGGCGCAGTTTACGGCAAGGGGGATACGCACGATGGGCGGCAATGAGAGACATGAGGAGGCGGCGCGTTGCTTGGTGCAGAAGCAGGTATGGCGCGGAAAGCCGAGTCAAAACCACAGTGCATGTAGGTCCAGCAGAGTCAACAGGCCGCGCATGAGGATGACAAACAAGGCGAGCATGACCGTCCAAAACAGCATCTCCAGACCGGGCCTGCCGGGCCAGTAGCCGAATTGCCGGCTACCCTCGCGGTGGCGCCGCCATGGGTGGGTGTAGCGCTCGTAGAGACGGTAGATGCTTGGCCCCAGGAACACCATGCACAGCAACAGGATAACCAGGCCCTTGACCAATCTCACACTCTTCCATGTCGAGCGACCGTCAAGCCGCTCCCGCTCTATCCCTCGGCCGATTGTACTCGCATCACAGTCTAGTGGCAATTTCCCAATCCGCGCCAGGTGTGTCTATGCGGATAGGGCACCTGTTCGAGACATGAGGCGCCCCCTTCACTGGTAGAAACGAAGCAGCGCGGAGAGTATTCCACAGTAGCAGAGCTCAAGTATCTTTGCAGCGCGAGATGCGGCGCACCCGGCAACGGGTGAGGCGGTAGTAGGCTGCGGCGACCCCTTCGGCCGCAAGGGCAAAGAGCGCGCTATAGCCCACGATGGCCAGGTTTACCAGTGGCGGCAAGGGCACAAAGCCTACAAAGCGCGTGGCCGGCGTATCGACCGAGACCAGGAAGACGAACACGAGCACACCCACGATCAGTGCCACGAGCAGCGGGCGGCTCATGCCGCGCTCCTGCCACCACAGGCGGCGTGAGCGCACGACCGGCGCCAGGAAGAAGGTGGTCAGCGCCAGCTCGTAGGTAAAGATGGTGTGGAAAAGGGCCTCCGGCGTGTGGCGCAGCGCAAAGATGATGCCCAGGCCAAAGAGTGTGCCCAGCACGCCCAGTGCTACCGACAGCGTCACGAGGCGCGGAATGTCGAGCCGCCCCGGGCGGGCCAGGTCCTCGGGGTCCACGGGGTCGGTCGAGATGGCCAGCATCGGCAGGTCGGCGAGGATGGCAATCAGTAGTACCTGCTCTGCCAGAAGGGGCAGGAAGGGCAGCACGAACGAAGCTGCGACCAGTGTGATCAGGAGGGTGAAATTGCCGGGCATGGTGTAGAGCAGGTATTTGGTGATATTGGCCAGGATCTGGCGGCCCTTGCCGATGCCGTTGACCAGTGACGCGAAATCGTTGCCCACGAGGATCAGGTCGCCCGCCTCTTTGGCCACCGCCGTGCCGCTGGCCATGGCCACGCCCACGGTGGCTGCCCGCAGCGCTGGCGCATCGTTAACGCCGTCGCCAGTGACCGCCACCGCCTCGCCCGCCCGCTCCAACCCCTGCACGATGCGGAGCTTGTCCTCCGGCACCACTTCAGCAAAAACCTGTGTGGTGCAGAGTTGGTGGAGCGAAAGCGCGCCCTGGTGCAGGTCCTCACCGCTCATGGCCCGCACACCATCCTCCCCGAGGCCGATGGCGCGGGCCACAGCCTCAGCGGTGCGCACGTTGTCACCGGTCAAAACCTTGACCTCCACATCGAGCTGGCGGGCCTGCTCGATGGCTTCCGGCACGCCCGGGCGCACCGGGTCGCCCATCCCGATGAGGCCCAGCAAGCGCAGCCCTTGCTCGTCGGCCAGCGAGTAGTCGGGGCGCTCGGGCAGTTCCTTCGCGGCCACCGCCACCACGCGCAGGGCGCGCCCCGTCATGGCCTGGAGATGGGCTTCCACATCTTCGTGGGAGCCCACTGCACTGAAATCGGCGCTGGCGTCCAAGACGCTCGGCGGCGCCCCCAATACGACTATCTCTGCCCGCCCATCGCACCGGACGACGTGCGAGGCGCGCTTGCGCTGCGGGTCGAAGGGCAGGCGCTTGAGCGAGGTAGGGAGGGGCTCGCCCTCCTGCAGTGCGCCCTCCTGCTGGGCGCGGTCGATGATGGCATCGTAGATGGTGTCCTCGCCGCGCGCCGGGTAGGTTGTGGCCAGCACCGCCTCGGCGAGCAGGTTCGGTGCGCCCCACACCGCCTCTACGCGCATCACGCCGATGGTCAGGGTGCCCGTCTTGTCGGTGCAGAGGACGGTGACGGAGCTGATATCCTGTAGGGCACTCAGGCGCTTGACGATGGCGTTGTGGCGCGCCATGTCGGCAGCGCCGAGGGCGAGCGTGGCTGCGGTTACCGCGGGCAGTGCTTCGGGGACGATGCCGACGACCAGCGCCAGCCCGAAGAGGAACGAGGCGAACAGGCCATGGCCAAGCAGCGTGTTGATGGCGACGATGGCCGCGAGGCCGACGCCACCGATGCCGAGCAGAACGTTGGCGAAGCGATTGAGGTCGCGCTGGAAGGGGCCTGGCTGCTCGAGGCCGCGCAAGAGCGAGGCCGTCTGGCCAAAGTAGGTGCGGCCGCCGGTGGCAACGGTGATGCCCGTGCCACGGCCGCTGACCACGGTAGTCCCCGCGAAAAGGATGTTCTCCAGATGGGTGGGCCGGCCGGTGACCGTGGGCAGCGGCGCGCTGGCCTTGGACACCGGCAGCGACTCGCCGGTCAGCGGCGCCTCGTTGGCCGACAGCGCCTCCGCTTCGGCCAAACGCAGGTCCGCCGGCACGATATCGCCTGCCTGCACGACCACGACATCACCCGGCACCACGTCGCGGGCCGCGATGGTGCGCTGGTCGCCATCTCGCCGCACGCGCGCCTGCACCTGGACTAACCTCCGCAGTTCCTCCAGCGCGCGGGCCGCACGGTATTCCTGGAAGAAGCCCAGGCCCGTGTTGAGCGCCACCAGGCCGAGGATGAGGGCGCCATCGGGTATATCGCCCAGGAAGAGCGAAAGCACGGCGGCGCCGATCAGGAGGAGGGTCAGTGCGTTCTCGACTTGGCGGCGCAACAGGCGCCAGGAGCTAAGCTCTCGCCCCTCGATGGTGTTGGGGCCGGCTTCCTGCAGACGGCGCACCGCCTCTTGCTCAGAGAGGCCGCGCTGCAGGTCCACCTGCTCCGCGGCCGCGACTGCCTCCGCCGGCATCGTGGCGTATTCGGCGACTGGGCTCGCCACCTCGTGTTGCGCTGTGCGCACCATCTCTGCTCCCTTTGCCCGTAACGCTCAATCTTTGGGACGGGAGGAGCAAGAGCCGGGCCACAGCCTGCTGAGATGGCTGCCGGCTGGACCTGGGTGATGAGAGAAACAGGCCCTAGTGGCCGCAGGATGCACAATGGCCGCCGCCGCAGCCGCTGCAGGAGCCGCCTGACCCGCTCACGGGCTGGCTGGAGCCATCGGTGCCCTTGCTGAAGCTGGCAAACCGAGAGGGCGCGCGCCGGCCTTTGCCTTCTTGGCAGTGTGGGCATTCGGCGGGGCTATCGGCCTGCGACATGGAGCGCAGAAGCTCAAAGTGGGTATCGCATGTCTGGCAGATGTACTCATAGATAGGCATAGTCTCTTACACCGTGCTAATGACCGCTGGGCAAAGCCCAGCTACATTTAGACATCTATCACTATTCTAACCGTTGTCACAGGCCTGTCAAGGGGTGCTGCACGGGGGCACGGGGTCAGGGCTAAGCCCATCTGTAGCCGGCTGCAGGCGCGGCATGTTGCTGTGGATGTGCCGAATGGGGGCTGCGAGGCACGATGCCTCGGCTACTTGCTTCTGGGCACGACCTTAGCCCAGGCGTTGGCGTGATATCCGATAGGCTAATGGCGCCGGGAGGATAAAGCGGCCAAAGCCGTGCCGACGACCTGGATGGCGCGGGTGGGGGCGACTAACAGAGCGCGCTCGATGGCGGCTATTTCGTGTTCGCTGGAGAGCAAGATTCTTCGCGCCTGGTCCAGTTGGTTCTTGGGCGCAAAGCCGTAATAGATCGGCACACCGGCTGCCGTGAGAGCGGCGCCCACAGACAGCGCCAGGGCTTCAGTTTGGCTAAAGAGGTAAAGAACGCCCCCCAAAGCCAAAAGGGGCATGATGCCAGCGCCAGGGAACCGGAACTGGCGCTCAGGCGCTCTCTGGATCAGGCGTATTTCGGCCAGCACGGTCGCCAGGTAAGTGAAGGCGAGGAAGAAGACGGAGAGTCTGATCAGGCCAGTGAGGCTGCCGAAAGCCGAGGCGACCAGGGCGACAATGCCCTGGAAGATCACGGCGACGTAGGGGGTGCGGTGCTTGGGATGCAGGCGGGCAAAGATGCGTGGGAAATACCCGTCGGCGGCCATGGCGTAGCTCAGCCGAGAGGTGCCCAGCATGGCGGACTCATCGGCGCCCGAGATTGACAGCAGAGCACCCAAGGCCATCACCGCGCCGCCAATGAAGAAAAAAGGCGACGAGAGTGCACGCAGGATCGCCTCCAGGGCCAACGCCAGGGGAGCGGTGCTCTTGGCGAGTGCGGGCCAGGGCACGGCGACGGTGACCGTAGCGTTGACCAGCAGATAAAAGGCCGTGCTGATGGCCATGCCCACAGCCATGGCGAGGGGCAGGGTGCGGCCGGGGTTGGCGATTTCGTCGGCGGGGAGCACGGCCAACTCGAACCCGGCGTAGGCCCAGAAGGTGAGGATAAGAGCTGGGCCCAAGCCACTCCAGCCCAAGGGCACAAAGGGCGTCAGGTTAGCGGCTGCTGTGCCGGACTGCACCCCCACGAAGATCAAGCCCAGGATGATCAGCAGCAGGAGCGGGCCCAATTTGCCCACGGCAAGCACGTCGTTCACTCTGCCGGTCGTGCGCGTGCCGACATAATTCGTCAGGGTCAGGAAAGCGACAAAGGCGGCTTTGGCAAGGAGTACCTGCCAGGCCGCAAGCCCCGGCACGAAGAAGAGCAGGTAGCGGGCAAAGGCGACGGGGAAAACGGCAATGCTCACCAGCTCCGCCAGGTAGAGCGTCCACCCGGCCAGGAATCCGGCCAGGTGCCCATAGGCGTTTTCGGCATAAGCGTAGGAGCCGCCGGTCCTGGTCACGATGGCGGCGCACTGGGCGAAGCTCAACGCAATCAGCCCCGCAATAATGCCGGAGATGACCCAGGCCACCAGGTTTGCCGGGCCCAGCAGGCCGGCGCCCAGTGAGGCCACCACATAGATGTCGGCCCCGATGACGGCGCCTACAACCAGACTTGTGGCATCGAACTGGGTGAGGGGGGGACTGGGCTGGCCCTGATTTGCTGTACCGTCGGGTCGCATCGCACAAGCCTTTCGCTAAACCATACGTCTGCTGGCGTTAGAGCAGATAATGTGCCAGTGCTCCTTGACCAACGGGGTACAACACCCGGTGACGGGGTAAAAGGGGAAGAGGGGAAAAGGCGAAAAGGGAGGATTAACTCTTTCCCTTTTCGCCCTTTCCCCCCTTTCCCTTCCTGCACTAGCACTACAGCCGTACTTACCCATCGGGGCGCGGATCCCATCCGGGCATCGCGCTTCGCACGTCACCGGAGTGGAGCCATTCGGGGGGATTTGGCGGGTTGCCTGTAGCCGGGCCGCCAACGGGCGGCCCGGCTACAGGCAACCA
>DAOTVS010000215.1:0-12823 GCA_034436375.1 Anaerolineae bacterium
GGCGCAAAAGGCCAGGGAAGCCCTGAAGTAGGGAGGCAGGGGGGATGATGCCGCTGCAGCGGCATCATCCCCCCTGCCTCCCTACTTCAGGGCTTCCCTGGCCTTTTGCGCCCAATCGGCGTGCTTGATCATCGCGGTGCCGACGGCGGCGAGATCGGCGTGGCCCTCGGCAATGGCGCGCTCGGCGCTTTCCGGTCGGCGCAGGCCACCGGCCACGATGATGGGGAGACGCGTATAGCCCTTGGCCCACTGGCCGACTGTCTTCTCGGCGCCCCAATAGCCCTTGAGGGCGCCCTCGGTTGAGAGATGCACGATCTCCACCCCGGCCCCCTCCAGCCCGCGCAGGAGTTGCGCCAAGTCCGCCGGGCCAAACCCGGCATCCAGATGCCCAAAGGGGCTGATGCGGCAATCCAGCAGCGCCCGCCCCGCCAGTTGCCGGTGGACGCGAGCGCACGTTTCCACAAGGAAGCGCATGCGGCCGCCCAGGTCGCCGCCATAGGCATCGGTGCGTCGGTTGCGCTCCACCGAGAGGAAAGAATCGAGCAGATAGCCATGGGCGCCATGGAGCTCCACCACCCGAAAGCCCGCTTCGACTACGCGCTGGGCCGCCCGAGCAAAGCTCTCCTGGATGCCAGCGATCTCCTCCGCCGCCAGCGGCTTTGGGAGGGTCGCTCCCTCCTCCGCCGGCACCGCCGAGGGCCCCACGATCTCGCCCCCGCACAGCGCCGGGTCAGCCTGCGGGCCCCCGTGCACCAGCTGAATGCCCGGCACCGCCCCTTCGGCGCGGATCGCCTCTGCCAGGCGGGCCAGCCCGGGGATGTGCTCATCGGCGTAAGCGTTCAACCCCTGCTCCCACACGCGCCCGCCCGCGACCGCTGCCGTCGCCTCGACGATGATCAGCCCCACACCCGCCGCCGCCCGCCGGCGATAATAATCCACCACGGCCGGCGTCACCTTGCCGTGCGTATCCGTCACCTCGGCACTCATCGGCGGGTGAAAGCGCACCATCGGTGGCATGGCGATGCGGTTGGGGAAGGCCAGGGTTTTCACCTGTAGGGGGCTAAAGAGTAGGGACATGGCTGCCTCCTGAGAGGGGTCTCCCGTAATAAGTAATCCGTAATGCGTAAAGTTGTCATTGCAGAGGATGTACCGCTTTGCAGAGGCTCGCCAGCGCTGGCAACCCGTTGGGCGCGTATGCTTCGCCATGGCGACCTTACGGATTACGAATTACTTATTACGCATCACACATCTTCCTTGATCCTCTTCGCCGCCGCGAGAGTCATCCCTGGCACTTCGGCCAGTTCCTCGACCGTTGCCTGGCGGATGCCTTCGAGCGACCCAAAGCGCTTGAGCAGCTCGCGCCGCCGCTTGGGGCCGATGCCCGGGACCTCTTCGAGCTGCGAGGCCATGCTACGCTCCTCATGCACCTTGTGGTGCAACCTGACGGCAAAGCGGTGCGCTTCGTCGCGGATGCGCTGCAGCAGAAAGAGCGCCTCCGAATCGCGCGGCAGGCGCAGCGGCTCCTCACGGCCGGGCTGGTAGATCTCCTCTTCCTTCTTGGCCAGGCCGACTGCCGGAATGTGGCTCAGCCCCATCTCAGCCAGCACATCCAGAGCCACATGGAGCTGCCCCGCACCACCATCAACGATCAACAGGTTGGGCAGTGCGCCCCAGCCCAGGTCGCCGTCGGGGCCTTCACCCTGCCCGGCGTCTCTGGCGTGGCGGAAGCGGCGACGCAGCACCTCGCGCATCATGCTGAAATCGTCGGCCCCCGGCACCGTCTTGATGCGGAAGTGGCGGTACTCGTTCTTGCGCGGGATGCCCTTGATCATCACCGTCATGCTGCCCGTGGCGGAAACGCCCTGGATATTCGAAATGTCGTAGCACTCGATGCGCCCGGGGGGCTCGCGCAGGCCCAGCGAGACCTGCAGCTCACTCAGCGCCTCGGTATAGTGCGTCTCCTCGCGCTCCCACTGGGCGCGCAGATTGGTCAGTGTCTCGGCGGCATTCTCAGCGGCCATGTTCACCAGGTCGAGCTTGGGGCCGCTCCGGGGCACGCGCAGCGCCACCTTGGAGCCCCGCTTGGTGCGCAACCACTCCTCGATCACCAGCCACTCGTCCACCCGGCTCTGCATCAGGATCTCCGGCGGGATATAGGCGGCCTCATCGTAGAACTGTTTGATGAATGAGCTCATGATTGCATGCGCGTCCTCATCATGCGTGCCGGTGAGGACAAAGTAGTCGCGGCCGATCAGCTTGCCGTCGCGCACGAAAAACACCTGCACACAGGCCTGCCCGTTCTCGCGCGCAAAAGCGATCACATCCTGGTCGTTCAGGCTGGTGGAGACGACTCGCTGCCGCTCGATCACCGCCTCAACTGCCGCGATCTGGTCGCGCAGCGAGGCGGCCTGCTCGAAATCCAGCGCCTCCGCCGCGGCCATCATACGCTGGCGCATCCCATCCAGGATCTTGTCTTGCCGGCCCTCCAGAAAGAGAGCGATCTGCTCCATCAAGCGGCGGTATTCCTCCCGCGAGATGGCGCCGATGCACGGCCCCGGGCAGCGCCCGATGTGGTAATAGAGGCAGGGGCGCTTGTCGTGCCCGGTGATCTCACGGGTGCAGGTCATATAGGGGAAGATCTTGCGCACCAGCTCCAGGGTCGTGCGCACCGCCTTGGAATTGGTGTAGGGGCCGAAATAGCGCCCTCCATCGTTCACCATGCGGCGCACGATCACGAGCTTGGGATAGTCATCCTGCATGGTGACTTTGATATAGGGGTAGCGCTTGTCGTCCTTCAGACGCACGTTGAAGCGCGGCCGGTGCTTCTTGATGAGGTTGCATTCCAGGATCAGCGCTTCCAGCTCCGAGCCGGCAATAATGTAATCGAGATCGGCGATCTCGGCGACGAGGCGCTGCGTCTTGGGGTGCTGGGAATCGGGGGTGTGGAAGTACGAGCGCACGCGGTTACGCAGGTTGATGGCCTTGCCCACGTAAATGATCTTGCCCGTGGCATCCTTCATGATATAGACCCCCGGCTTGGTGGGCAGCGTCTGCAGTTTCAGATCCAACGCCGGGCGATCGGGCGTCAGGTGGTTCTCGGCCATGGCTATCCGTTCCATCTAAAAAGATGGAACTATTATACCACACTATCGGACAACGGTTGCCACAGGCGCCCGACCCAGGTGCACTCGCAGCCCATGCCGATCGCTGGCGATGGGCTCACCTCGCTGATAGACGGTGATGCGGTCGGCCCGCGCCTCGATATCATAGGTTTCGCCGCGCAGGCGCACGCCATTGAGCCGGCTGTCGCCCCAGGGTGGTACGCGCAGCACCACGGCGCCCGCCAGGTTGGGCCACACGCCAAACCCGCCCAGCACCATGGCGGCTGCTGGCATGGCGCTCCACGCAAAGAGCGCATCGCTCTGCCGCAGGCCTGGCGCATCGTAAGGGGGCGCATACCACTGAACCGGCGCGAACCAGTACTGCGCCAATCCATACGTCCACCAGCGCTCCAGGGCATAGCGCCAGCTATCGCGGCGGTGCAGCAGCGCGGCCAGCGCATAGACCCCGCTCCACCCTGGCCAGGCAGCGCCGTTGTGGTACGAGTAGGCCCATCGGCTGCGGCCGGTGAGGTCGTCGCGCTCACGGTAAAAGGGGAAGCAGCTCATCAGGCCCCAATCGCCATAGTACTGCTCCTCATTATGCCGCGTCTCCAGCATCCGAGCAAGGTAATCCAGGTGCCGGTGCGATTGATTCTCGCTGGCCAGGCCGTAGAGCGTCGTCACTACCGTGTCGATGGCCGCGTGCCTCTCCACAAAGCCCTGATAGGAGCGGATGTAATCGACATAGTAACCTTTGCCCTCATCCCACAGACGCTGGTTGATGGCCCTTTGCGCCCCCTGGGCCCAATCGGCCAGGTCGCGCGCCGTCTCCTCATCGCCCCGCAGGAGCGCGATTTCACTGGTCGCTTTGAGCGCCTGATAGTGCAAGGCCAGGTCGTAGGTCACCCAATCGTCGCGCAGCACATCGGCGGCCCAGTCGGGCTGCTCGCGGCCCTTTTCAAAGAGCATATCGTGGTTGCTGTCACGCCTGCGCAAAGAGTTCACACACGCCTGCACCTTTTCCCAGATGCTTGTATCTCCCACCTGCACATCGAGGAGGGGGCAATCATCGGTCCAGCAGAGATAATCGTGCACCAGCAGGGCAAAGTAAGAGGGCGCATCGCAGGCGTCACGCTCCCATTCTGCCGGCTCTATGCCTGGCCAGGCGGGCACAGCCAGGGGCACGCGCCCCTCCTCATCGACGGCGCGCGCCAGGGTCAGGATCTCCTCCCGCACCCACTCCGGCCGGAAGGGGAGTAGTGCCTGGGCGCACCAGTAGGCATCGCCGGGCCGTGTGACGGCACTGCCCTCCCCCGCCGCTGCCGCCGTCAGCCCGTGAAAGGCCGGCCCCATTGTGGGCGGATGGGCCTCATCCTCGTGATAGGCCGCCAGGGCACAGCTCAAGCCTCCAGTGTAGAGCGCATGCAACTCGGGGTCGGCGACCTCCAGGCGCGTTGCGAGCCAATCGCCCTGATTCTGCGCCGCCTGCAGCGCCTGCCGCCAGCCGGTCGTGGCCTCCTGGAAGAGGACCTCGTGTTCGCTGCGGCCCCAACCCCCGGTGACCACCAGGCCGAGGGCTTGCTCCCCGCCCTGCGGCGTTTCGAGGCGGTAGGTCAGGTAAGCCCAACGGTCGCTCACCCCCCACTCCACGGGTGACCTGTCGGCGCCGATGAGGGCAGCCCGTGCCGGCAGCGTGAGCTTGGGCTCACCGTGGAGGACGGTCTCACCGAGGCCTGCCACAATAGCGCCGCTGCGCTCGTCAAAGTGCAGGGCATAGCTCGTCTGATCCTCACCGGCCAACAAGCCCGCGCGCACCACCGTTTCCAGAGTGTGGGCCTGCCCATCGCGGCTGGTCAGGGTGTAGACCTGGTAGACAACATTGTTCTCGCCCTCACAAAAGCTGCTCACTGTCAGCTGCCAGGCCGGCTCCTGCCAGGCCTCCATCATCAGCCGGCCGCGCACGCGCGTCAGCGGCGGATACCCCACCAACGGGCGCCCATCCACGGTCAGGCTGGTCCGCCAGGCATCGGGCTCGAGGATGGGGCCCACGCCAAAGGCGCTGTAGGCGGCTATCCGCGCCGGGTTCTCAAAGGCAGCGGTAAGCGATCGGTTGGCCACAGGGTAGCGAATGTGATCGGCGCGCCCGCTCTCCGGCCGCACGGCCTGGGCAGGCGCAATATGGCTGCGGTCGAGCACAATGGACCCATCAGGCTCCACGTGCACACCACGCCTGGCCAGAATCGATGATGGCATATGACTGGTTCTCCTCTACGGCATGCCCGCAAACATGTGAGAGTGCGGATCGATGGCGTCATCATAGGCTGGCTGCGGCTGCGCCTCGGTGAGGAATTCCACCATGAGCAGGTGATCGCGCTCGCGTGGATCGATCTGCAGGATTCTCCCCCACGGCCCCTCGACTCCGTTCCGGTAGCAGCGCGCCGCCTCGAGCTTGTGCCCGACAAACTGGGTCACATCGCGCCGGACCTTAATCTCGTCCTCCGGGCTGCCCGGCCCCGGCAAGCCTGCCAGCCGCAGCAACCCCTCTGGCAGACCATAGTAATAGAGCTCAGCCGGCATATAGATCTCGGGCCCGCCGGCCTCTGGGAACTGCTCATGGTTGCCCGCCTCAAAAAAGGCCTGGGTAGCCAGGTCACTGATGGCCACATGATCCACATGGCGATCGATGCCGCCGGGCTCCAGGGTGAGCATGACCTGCGGCCGGATGGCGCGGATCAACCCGATGAGCTTGCGCACCACTTCCAGGGTCCCCGCCCTGGCCAGTGTACCGGGGACATGGACCTCTCCTTCGGCTCCCGAATCGTGGTAGCCGAGCAGGTGCACCTCAGCCACACCCAGGCGCGCACACGCGCAGCGCAGATCGTGTTCTTGCTCGGCGGCCCGTTGCGGCAGCGCTTCTTCCCAGCGCTCCAGCAGGGGCAAGGTGCTCTCACCAAAAGTGGCGCAGGCCAAAGCCACGTGCACCCCGGCCTGCGCCAGGTAGGTCAGCGTGCCTGCGACGGGCAATTCATCGCCAGGATGCGCCGTTACTGCCAGCAGGGCCAATCGTTCCATAGTCCGTTTCCACCCTCCGCCCAGTCAGACGGCAAACTCTGTGCCGCCAACTCGCTTTGGCAAGGCGGGAGCTTTGCTCCCAGCACAGTGGTCATGGGTGCTGGTATTATGAGCCAAGGTGTGGAGCCTATAGGCCCAGCCTGTGTGCGGCCAAACTGGCCTGTTTCTTGCTGGCAAATGGGGTTGATTGCAGGGTGCATCCAGGATCCGTATCCGCCGCCCTGGTTGGGGCCGGCTATTCCGCCTCGCTGCTGCCCGGCCTCAACCTGGGAAGGCATGCCTGACCCCCAAAAGGGCCTGTACTCGGGATAGCGCGAAGCGTAAAGCCCGACTGCCAGGGCAGAGCGCCTCTGGCAGCAGCCTGTTGGCCGTGCACTCGCTGGCGTATCTCGGATGCATCCGGTTACGGAGGCACTTGCCCAATAGAGCGTTTTCTGGTATGCTTAACCTGAAGAGAAAGGGCCAGGCTTGCGGGCGCCGCCGCTATCATTGCAGGCAGGTATTTCCCGAGCCATTTCCCTTTTCAGCAGTATTGCTCGGCACGCCATGTTGCTGCGTGCAAGTGGATTGAGGTAAAAAAGAAGACCGATGACTGTTGAAGTGGTCATCATCCTCGCACTGATCATTGCCAACGGGATTTTCGCCGGTACGGAAATGGCGCTCGTCTCTGCGCGGCGATCTCGGTTGGAGGCCCGGGCCGAGGATGGCGATCGCAGTGCCCAGGCTGCCCTGGACCTCCTCGAAAAACCAAATGTCTTCCTCTCTACCATTCAGATCGGCATCACGGTCGTGGGAACCCTGGCCAGCGCCTTTGGTGGCGTGACCATCGTCCAGCGACTGACTCCTGCCCTGGCGCGCCTGCCCATTCCGGGAGCGGCCTATGCGCCTACCATCGCCCTCGCAATTGTCGTCATCGGCATTTCCTACCTTACCCTCATTCTGGGCGAGTTGGTGCCCAAGCGCATCGCATTGGTGCACGCCGAAGGCATCGCGCGCGCCATGGCGCCCTTTATGCGTGGGCTCTCCAAGGTGGCCCGCCCCATCGTCTGGCTGTTGAGCGGCTCGACGGATGTGGTACTGCGGCTGTTGGGCCAGCGCCCGGTAGAGCCGCCGCCGGCCAGTGAGGAAGAGATCAAGTACCTGATGGCCGAGGGCGCTCGCGTGGGCGTCTTTGCCGGCACTGAGCAGGAGCTGGTGGAGCGCGTGTTCCGTTTCGCTGACCTGCGCGTGGGTGAGCTGATGCACCCCCGCTCCGAGATGATCGCTATTGATATCGACCAGCCCAGTGATGAGATCCGCTCCCTGGTGACCTCCTCGACCTACTCGCGCTTTCCGGTCTACCGGGAGAATCTCGACAACATCCTGGGTATTGTGACAGCAAAGGATATTTTGCTGCAGGGTGAGAAGCTGGACCTGTCGCGCATCCTGCGCCAACCGCTCTTTGTGCCCGAAAGCCAGCTCATCTCGACGACCCTGCGCGCTTTCCAGGTGACTCACAGCCATATGGCCATCGCCATCAACGAATATGGTGAGACGGAGGGTCTGGTGACCCTGGAGGATGTGCTGGAGCAGCTCGTGGGCGAGATCGAGGATGAGTACGACCGTGTGGAGCAGGCTATTGTACGCCGCGAGGATGGCTCACTCCTGGTCGATGGGCTCCTGCCGGCCGATGAGCTGCGCGACCTCTTGGGCGTGGAGCAATTGCCGGATGAGGAGAACTATCAGTTCAACACCCTGGCGGGCTTTATCATGGCCCAGTTGGGGCGGCTCCCGCGCGTGGGCGACCGCGTCGTCGCCGATGGCCACCGCTTCGAAGTCATCGATATGGACGGCCGCCGCATCGACCGCGTCCTCATCATACCCATGCGGGAACAGGCACCCGAGAAGCCCAGGGCAGCGGATAGAGACTAGAAAAGGGCGGCTGTCAAACAATCCGTTGGCAGCCGCCCTCGGTCTCGACGGCTCAATACCCTAAGCTGGCGCAGGCTCCATCTCTGGCTGGGCCACCTCAATCCACCGCTGCTCGCGGTTGCTCTGCAGCACACGCTCTACAAGCCGATTCTCGATCAGGCCATCATAGAAGGTGGGGTAGGTCGGTTTATCCCGTGAAGGGTTCTTGCCTGCACGGATAAACTCATAGATGGTGCTGAACAGGTTGCACAAGGCATCCTCCCACCCTTCGGTGTGGCCGCTATGCAGGCGACTGTGACTGCGCACCGACTCATCCAGCAGGCTCGGGTCCCGAGGCAGGAGCTGATTGGCCTGTCGGCGCCGCCCGATCCACAGCTCATCGGGGTGCTCCTGGTCCCAGGCCAATGACCCTTCCGATCCGTCGACCTCGATCCACAGGCGGTTCTTGTGCCCTGCCGCCACCTGAGAAACCGTCAGCGAGCCTGTAGCCCCCCCATCCATATCAAAGAGCAGGGCAGCATAGTCCTCTGTCTGTACCTGGACCTCCTCTCGGGGCCCCTCCGCGGCTTGCGCAAAGGTCGGCACTTCGCTGATGGGCCGCATGCGGGTAGGCAACATCGTGTTGAGGCGGCTCATGACGCGACTGATGCGCTGACCCGTCACCCATTGGGCCAGGTCACACCAATGGGTACCGATATCGCTCATGGCGCGCGACTCGCCCCCTCGCTCGGCCAGCACCCGCCAGTTGTAATCCGTCGGGTAGAGCATCCAGTCCTGCAGATAGGAGCCATGCACGGCCCAGACCTGGCCAATGGCCCCCTGTGCGATCATGATCCGCATTTGCTGCACCAGAGGATAGCCACGGTAGTTATAGTCCACGGCGTTCACCAGGTCCGTACTGTGCGCCAGGTTCACGAGCTGGCTGGCTTCCGTGGCGGAGAGGGCCAGGGGCTTTTCCGAGACGATATGTTTCCCAGCGCGCAAGGCATCACGGTTGATCACATAATGCATGTTGGTCGGCGTCGCATTGTGGATCACGGTCACTCGCGGGTTGGCCAGGAGCTGTCGATAATCACCGCATGCTTCGGGGATGCCCAGTTGGTCAGCCCGCTCGCGCGCTCGCCGTGCATCGCTGCCGGCCAGGGCCAGCACTTCGACATAGCCCAGGCGCCGCAGAGCTTCCACATGGGCGGGACCCACAAAGCCCGCGCCGACCAGCCCGACACGAATCATATTCATCTTACACCCACCACGCTTGTGCCGGCGCTTGGGCCAGCACGCATTCTTTCAGAAACTCGACTGCTTTGCTGAGCCCTTCCTCGGGCGATGCCACAGCATCCTCGTGCTCAATGCTCATGACGCCATCATAGCCAGTGATGCGCAGGGCGCTGACGATGTCTCGCCAATCGAGCCACGAGTGCCCGTAGCCGACCGTGCGAAAGATCCATGAGCGATGGACCAGGTCGCTGTACAACTTGGTGTCCAGCACACCGTTCACGGCCGTATTCTGGCGATCAATGGCTGTGTCTTTGGCATGCACATGGTAGATAGCTCCCTGCAACGCCTTGATGGCCGCCACAGGGTCAATGCCCTGCCAGAAGAGGTGGCTGGGATCAAAATTGGCGCCCACGACGGGCCCGACGGCGGCGCGCAGGCGGCTCAGCGTTTCGGGGTTATAGACGATAAAGCTGGGGTGCATCTCAAAAGCCAGCTTGACCCCATGCTCCTGGGCATAGGCGCCGGCCTCCTGCCAGTAAGGGATGGCCACCTCTTCCCACTGCCAGCCCAGAATGGCCGGAAAGTCGGGCGGCCACGCCGACGTTACCCAGTTGGGCGTCCGGTCCTCCGGCCCGCCGCCGGGGCATCCCGAGAAAAGGCATACCACGCCCACCCCCATCGCCTGCGCCAGGCGCACCGTCTTGCGATAGACTTGATCATGGCGGCGCGCCAACTCGCGGTTTGGGTGGAGGGGGTTGCCATGGCAGGAAAAGGCACTGATGGTCAGATTGTACCCCGCAACCTCGCGGAGATAGGCTTCACGCCTCTCTGAACTCTCCAGCAGGCCATCCACGTCGATGTGGCTGGCGCCGGAATAGTTGCCGGTGCCGATCTCAACCGCCTCGATGCCCATCGAGTTGAGGAGATCCAGCATCGCCGGCAGAGAAAGGTCCTTGAACAGAGCATCAAAGGCACCGATCTTCATGCCGCTTGCCTCCTGCGGCGGATACAACCTGCCTGATGTAGCAGACCGTATCTGCCAGGATGGGCACAACCAGGCCCCTACACTTGCGCGCCCATTCTAGCACGGGCGGCAGCCCCTGACAACCGGAATCGGAACAGCTTGCGAGGCCCGTTTTACACCGGCGCCGCTTGGATGTATCCTTAAGCTACGATATGTTACCGTTACCATGCAGAGGAGGCAGGGAATGAGCTACCAGATCGGCATCGACACCTTTCACCTGCGGCCCACGCCGCGCCTGGCGCACACGGAATACTGCGATCACTCTCCTCTCAAGCGTATCGTCACTGGCCTGCCCGAGGGCGACTGGCGTACCGAGGCCGAATTCGCCCGGTGCTGGGAGCTGGACTATATCTGGCACACAAACGATGGCCCCGAGCCCTGGAGTGAGCGCGGCCGCGTCACCGACATGGGCCACGCCGAGTTCATGGAGGGCGGCGTGGACCGGCGCGAGCCCAAGGTCAGCCCGTTCAAGACGATCGAAGAGGTGCTCAGCTTCGACGCCGTCGCCGAGTATGGCCTGACCGATTTCGACAAGCTCGTCGGCTACTACCGGGACCTCTATGCCCGGGCGCGCGCCTACTATCCCGATGCGGTCTTTTCCGGCGGCTATTACAACACGATCGTCTCTGGGGCCATCCAGGCCTTTGGCTGGGATTGGCTGCTGGAGGCCGCCGCCTACCGGAGCCGCTTTGCCAGGGTGCTGGACAGCTTTTTCCGCCAGACGCTCCACCACGTCAAGGCCTGGGCCGAGGTGGGCATCGAGGTCTATATGTGCCACGACGATATGGTCTGGAGCCAGGGCCCCTTTATGCGCCCCGATTTCTACCGGGCCGAGATCTTTCCGCGCTACAAGGCGCTCTGGGCGGTGCTGCGGGAGAAGGGCATCAAGGTCGCCTTTACCTCCGATGGCCAATATGGTATGTTCGCCGCCGATATTGTCGAGGCCGGCGCCGATGCCCTCTGCTTCGAGCCCATGGTCCCTCTCAAGCCCCTCGTCGAGCAGTTCGGCCGGACCCACGTCCTCATGGGCTCCAACGTCGATGCCCGTACCCTGACCTTTGGCAGCAAGGAGCAGATCCAGGCGGAAATCGACAGCACCCTCGCCCTCGCCAAGGACTGCCCCGGCTTTATGTTCGCGGTCGGCAATCACATTCCGGCCAATATCCCGCTGGAGAACGCCCTGTTCTACTTTGACTATCTGAAGCAGCACTGGAACCGCTGACCCCCTCAGGGTGAAAGCGGCGGCCCGATACTTGCCAGCAGAGAGCAAGACGCCTGGTGGCTTGCGCGCCCTGCCCGGCCACACGCTCGCCGGTGCAAATGAGAGTCTGGCGTCTGAGGAGGTGCAGGGCATCATGCGTTGGAGAATACTGCTCCTCATGCTGGTGCTCCTGATCGTTCTGGGGCAGCCGCTGCTGACCCGGGGATGGGGGAACAGCCATCTGGTGCTGGGCCAGGATGTGACATTGCGTCAGGGCCAGCGCGTCGATGGCGACCTGGTCGTGATGGGCGGCAACCTGGCGCTCGAGCCGGGCAGTGCGGTGCGCGGCGATGCTCTCGTTTTCGGCGGCCATATTGTCATCGCGGGGCGCGTTGACGGGCAGGTTACGGCGGCCAGCGGCAGCATCGGCCTCGACCCGGGGGCGGTAGTGACCGGCGACGTGGTGGCCGCCGGAGGGATACACCTGGATCCGCGAGCGACCGTGGATGGGCGGGTGCTCGACCGCACACCGATCGCCTTCCTGCCCGGCTTTTGGTTCGGCTGGCCCTGGGCCATGGGGCTGAGCCGGAGCCCTCTCGTGTGGGCCGTGCAGGCCCTGCTGGGCATCGTGGTTGTCGTTGCGGTTGGGCTCTTGGTTGCCGTCGCCTTGCCCGGCCCCTTGCGCACGACGGCCGCGGCCGTCACCGAGCATCCCCTGGCTTGCATGGGCGCCGGGCTATTGACGGCCTTTTTGGCAGCTCTGGTCGTGCCCATCCTGGCCATGACCGTCTGTGGCGTGCCATTGGCTCTGCTGATTGGCCTGGCGGTGCTCAGTGCGCTGTTCTTTGGCCTCGTTGCCGCCGGGCTTTCCCTGGGTGAGAGCCTGCTCGCGGCCCAGGGACAGTGGCGGGTGCGGCCTTCGGCGGCAGTGGCCCTGGGGCTGGCTGTCCTGGCGATCCTGCTGAGCGTGCCCTGGCTGGCCATCGTGGTGACATTCGTCGCCGGCGCCTGGGGCCTGGGGGCCACCGTCCTTACCCGCTTTGGCGCCGCCTCATTCAGCGGCAAGCCGCCGCGAGTGGCCCCGCCGCACACAGGCTAGGCGCTCTGCGGCGAAGCGTCCTCATTGCGCAGGGAGAACCCCTCGCTGTGCAGGATTCGCTCTAGCGCTAACACTACAGCCGTACTCACCCATCGGGGCGCGGATCCCATCCGGGCATCGCGCTTCGCACGCGACCGGAGTGGAGCCATTCGGGGGATTGGGCGGGTTGCCTGCAGCCGGGCCGCCCGCGGGCGGCC
>DAOTVS010000216.1:0-5045 GCA_034436375.1 Anaerolineae bacterium
GCCGCGCGCTGCCACCAAGCAGCTCGCACACCCCCTTGCCCAGGAGCTTGCCGCGCAGGTCCCACAGGGCCGTATCCAACCCGGCCAGGGCCCGACGGACGTACGAGCCGGGGAACTTGTACTCGGCCTCCACAATGCGCTCCGCCAGGCCGTCCGTGTCCGCAGCGTCGGCGCCCAATGCGTGGGGCGCCACCTGCCGGTGCAGCACCAGCGCCGAAATGTCGGCGTTGAAGGGGGCCATCTGCCCCCAGCCCTCGGCGCCGTCGTCGGTCGTGACGCGCACCAGGCCCAGGTTCCGCCCTTGCGTAAAGCTCTCGATCCGCCGGATGATCATGACCTCATCTCCTTGGCTGTGGCCGTGCGTGCGGGCCGCGCACGGCGTCAATGGCCGGTGTACTTGGCGTGGAGGGCTGCGATATCGATGCGGCCGCCCAGGTCGCCCGCGATGGCCACATTGCGCTCGACCTCGCCCGGCGTGCGCATGCCCACCAGGGCCACGTCGACCAGGGGGTTCGAGAGTACAAACTGGAGCAGCGCCGCGGAATAGTCGAAAGTATCATTGGGGTTGGCCAGGCGCACCCACTTTTGGAAGATGCCCGAGGTGAGCGTGCGCATGGTCACCGTGCCCATGCCCTGGCGCTCGGCCTCGTACAGGGCGCCAAAAGGGCGCGTCGGCTCGGCCGGGTGCTGGAAGAGCAGGTTGTAGCAGATCTGCATCACGTCAAAGCGGCCGGAAGCGATAAAGCGGTAGACGGCCGGGTTCTGGTCCTCGCTGGTAAAGCCGATAAAGCGGCACAGCCCCTCGCTGCGCAGGCCCTCCAGCGCCTCCAGCATGCCCCCGGGCGCCAGGATGCGCTCCGCCAGCTCGGGCGGGTAGCTGCCGCCATGGATCTGGATCAGGTCGATGCAGTCGCAGCCCAGCCGCTGTAGCGAGGCCTCCACCACGGCGCGCGGCTCCCGCTCTGCATCGAGGGGCACCTTGGTGGCGAGGAAGATCTCCCCCCGGTACCGGCGCAGTGCCTCGCCGAAGATGCGCTCACTTGCGCCGTCGCCGTAGGAGGCGGCCGTGTCGAAATAGGTGACGCCCAGCTCCACGGCCCGCTGAATGGCCTCGATCACCGGCCGCCGCTGCAGCCCTTCGGGGTCATAGGCGCCGAGATAGTTGCGCAGCCCGGCCGGCGCCCCGCCAAAGCCGAGCCGGCTGACCTTGACCCCCGTCCTGCCCAATGGCGTGTATTCCATGGCTGTTCTCCCCCAGGCGGATATCCCTCATTATAGCCGGGCAGGCCCAGCATGAAAAGATCGCTTTCTTAACCCGTTTCGTGCAGGCCTGCAGCAACCGGGCTTCTTGCTGCGCGCTACCCCGGTGCGGACCTTTATCGAGGGGGAGTGAATGGTCTGGCCGGGCGGGCCGTGTTGCCCGGCTGTCTAGGCCCTCGACTCTTGTGGGATGTATCCCCTGTAGTATAATCCTGACCAATGGTTGTTTCCGCCGGTTACCCTTTGCCACCCTGGAGGCACGGATGAAAATCGGCTGCAATGCGCTCTACCCCTACGGCCCGCTGACCGGGGAATCCCTTTTCACCTTGGAGGCGACGAAAGAGGCGCTCCGCCAGCTGAAAGAAGTGGGCTATGACAGCGTAGAGTACTCCCACGCCGCCCGCTTCAATCTGGGCGAGGCGCAGGCGCTGCGTGAACATGCAGCGGCGCTGGGCATCGCGCCCTGGTCCATCCATGCGGGCGGCGCGGATGGCTTTGGCCTGGGCGATACGGTCGAGCAGGCGCAGGCCAGCCTGATCCACTGCACGGAGGTCTGCGCGGCGATGGGGGCGCGGGTGATGGTGGTACACACCGTCCACTGCGGCCCCCTGCGTCAGCCGGATGAGCATACGGTCGAGTGGCGCCTGGATCAGGACCGGCGCATCCTGGAGCCCGTCTGCACGCGGGCGCAGGACCTGGGCATCGACCTCGGGTTGGAGAACGGGGCCACGCTGGTGGATATGGAGTACCTCCTGCAGCTGCGCGAGCTGCTGGGCGGGCCGCACGTCGGCTTTTGCATCGATACCGGGCACGCTAACCTCGGCGACCTGGGCGCGGCGCGGGCCATCGACCTGGCGGGGAAGTGGCTCTACACGACCCACCTGCAGGATAACCACGGCCAGCGCGACGATCACCTGCCGCCCGGCCGGGGCGCCATCGACTGGGCCGCCGTTTTCCAGGCCATGCGGCGAACCGGCTATGCGCGCCCGCTCATGATCGAGCTGACCGATGGCCCCAAGGATCGCCCCTACGATCCCGATGCGGACTTGCGGCAGGGATTGCAGAGCGTCGCACGCTTCGCCGCGGAGCACCTGGCGGCCCATTGACAGTTCAGGCGGCCAACCACGGTATGCCGGGCACGCTCTGGGCCGCATCGATCAGCAAGAACAAGGCAACCTCCCGGAGGTCCCGAATCTTCGGGAGGTCCATTCAGTTGCGGTTACGGACAAGCTTTCGCCTTCGTGAGACCCCGCTTTCAGCTCAACCAGTGGGCGAAAATGTCGGCCGGGGTGTGCCACGGCTCCCGGCTGCGGAGCCCCAGGCTCTCTGCGGCGCCGGCCGTGGCATAGGCGGTGCGGATAACGGCCAGATCCTCCTCCGCTGCCGGGTTGCCGTGCGCATCCGTGGGGTTTACCAGCAGCAACGGGCGCGGCGCCAGCGCGGCGGCCAGGTCCGGCAGGTCATAGGCCGTCAGGGCAGCGGGCACCAGGGCATCAGGCGGCGTCGTGTAGGACCGGCTCATGACCACGGAGCGGTAGGACAGAAGAGAGTCGGCGAGCGCTACCCCCCGGATGCCGGGGTCAAAGGCGGCGGCGTGCAGCAGGGCGGGGCCCAGCGCGCCGCGCGCCACGGCCAGGATGCGCTCGCCGTCCACGTCACTACGGCCCTGCAGGTAGCGCAGCAGGCGCACGATATCACCGGCGTGCACCCCCACGACACTGCGCCCGATCAGCCCGGCGGCATAGGCCGTCAGCCAGCGGGCGTGCCCCGAGAGGCCGTCATTCGCCTCGCTCAGCTCGCCGGTCCCCGGCAGGTCGGCCGCAAGCACGGCATACCCCTGCCGGGCGAGCCACTCCATCTCGCCGCCCGGGGCCGCCGCGGCCGCTTTGCCCTGCGGGTGCAGGTAGAGGAGCGCCGGGTGCGGGGCCCGGCCTTCCGGCACGAGGAGCAGGGAGGGCAGCCGGTATTCCCCTTCCCCGGCGAGCAGGTACTTTTCCAGGGCATAGCCCTCGCGCCGGTAGCGGCCGGCAAAGACGGCCTCGCCCGGCCCCTGCGGCGCCGCATAGCCAGAGAGCCGCCGCGCCGCCTCGATCGCCTGCGGCCGGTGCCGGGCGGGGTCCTGCCGCGCGGCGCCGAGCACCTGCATCAGCGCCCCCGCCTCGCGGCGGTTGAGGGTAAAGGCCGTCTCGCCCCCCAGCGCGGTCGCGACCTGCCCCGTGGCCGTGACCTGCAACTCTTCCTGTGTGAGGAACTCGACCGCCTCGTCCTGTGGATTGCCGGGCAGAGCCAGGAACTCCTGGAAGAAAGCATAGAGGGCGCTCCGGTTGGCGGCGGTTGAGGCGTGCGCGGCGTCATCCTCGGCCAGGCGCAGGTTGCCCTCAGCGCCGAAGGCGCGGTAGGCGCGCTGCAGCTCGGCCAGCGTCTCATAGGCGCCCTGGATGTTGAACATGTCGCGGCTCGTGGCCACGAGCAGCGCCGGCCGGGGCGCCCGCACGGCCAGCAGGTCGGCTTGCTCGAGGCCGGCGGCAATGGCGCAGGGAAAATTCTGCTCGGCGTCCTGCGGTCCGATCGATTCCAAGAGGCGCCGAAAGCTGGTGATATAGTTCTCCGAGGCCATTGCCAGCACACGCTCGTCAAAGGCCCCCAGGTAGGCTGCCTGGGTGCCACCGCCGGAACGGCCGCAGCAGCCGATGCGCCCAGGGTCGACCTCAGCCCGGGAGACGAGATAGTCGAGCGCACGCACCGCATCCCAGATAAAGTAACGCGCCAGGCAGCTGCCGGCCAGGAAGCACTGCGTGCCCACGTGCGAGTGCTCCTCGGTCAGCCCCATAACCGCCCGGCCGCTCTCCGGGTCCAGGTACTGCCGCCGCTCGCCCTGGCCCAGCGGGTCAAAGGCGAGCACGACAAAGCCCTTGCGCACCAGGTTGAGGATGGTGAATTGATAGGAGGCGTAACGGAAGCCACCCTCGCTGTGCCCGGAGAGGTAGAGAATGCCGGGCGCCCGCCCCTTGAGCCGCGCGGGCACAAAGAGCGCGGCCGTGACGTATAAAGCCGGCTGCGACACGAAGATGAGCTTCTCCAGCCGGTAGCGGTCCTTGGGCACAACCTGCACCACCCGCGGCTGCAGGGGCGTCCGCTCTGGGAAGGGGCCCACCAGATCGAGGAGCGTCTGGCGCAGCGCCTGCTGCCGGCTGCACCAGTCCTCCGCGGTGCGCAGGGACGCCACCCGGGCCGCCCGCTCTCGCAGATGCGCATAGGCCTCGTGCGCCAGGTGCCGGTAGAGCGGGTGCGGCCCGCCGGTATGCTCGAGCCAGTTGGAGAGGATCGACAGCTCTTCAGATTCCATCATGGCTGGCCTCATAGTCTATGTGTTTCGTACAGGTCCTCACTTGCCTGTAATGCGAGTACGAAACCAGGTTGGGAAACGATGGTCATCAGAGAGCCGCCGCCAGATGCAACTTGGCGCGCGGATGCCGGCCCACGCCTACAGCCAGCGGAATGCTCTTTCCATTCATTCAGAGCCAGCACCACTTGACAAACCAACACATCTGTGTAGTGAGTGATGGCCTCCATTCGTCTTTGTGTGACGAAGGGGGACGAATGGCTAAAGCCATCACTGCGACACTGACCGAAAGCATAGGGCCCATTACACTGCAAAAGCTTCAGCCAATAACCTGGCCATAGACGCGCAGCAGGTTCTCCCCCATGATCTTGCGCACGTCGGCCTCCGTATAGCCCCGCTGCAGCAGGCCGGCGGTGATGGCGGGCCATTTGTCGGCCTCCTC
>DAOTVS010000217.1:0-40192 GCA_034436375.1 Anaerolineae bacterium
CGGCGGATCGTATCGGCATCAATCACACAGCGCCGCACATCCCGCCGCGAAGGAATCTCGTACATGACGTCAAGCAGAGTCTCTTCGATGATAGAACGCAAACCACGGGCGCCCATGCGGTGCCGCATGGCCTCCTGGGCCGCAGCGCGCAGGGCATCCGGCGTGAACTCGAGCTCCACCGAATCCAACGCCAACAGCTTCGTATACTGCTTGACAATGGCATTCTTGGGCCGGGTCAGCACCTGGATCAACTGTTCCTCATCCAGAGGATCGACGCTCACGATCACCGGCAAGCGCCCCACAAACTCGGGGATCATGCCGTAGGCCAGCAAATCGTCCGCCGTGACCTGGCGCAACAGATCGCGCCGGGTCAACGCCATCTGGCGGCGCTCTTGCTCGCTCTTAAAGCCGAGCTGCCCTTTCTTGCCGACGCGCTTGGCCACGATCTCCTCGAGCCCCTCGAAAGCGCCGCCGCAGATAAAGAGGACGTTGCCCGTATTGAGCTGGATAAACTCCTGGTGCGGGTGCTTGCGACCACCCTGGGGCGGCACATTGGCCACCGTGCCTTCCAGGATCTTGAGCAGCGCCTGTTGCACCCCTTCTCCCGACACGTCGCGGGTGATGGAGGGGTTGTCTCCGCTCTTGCGCGCGATCTTGTCTATCTCGTCGATGTAGACAATCCCGCGTTCGGCCCGCGGAAGGTTATAGTCCGCCGCCTGGATCAACCGCAACAGGATATTCTCCACGTCCTCACCGACATAGCCGGCCTCGGTCAGCGAGGTTGCGTCGGCGATGGAAAAAGGCACATCGAGGATCTTGGCCAATGTCTGCGCCAGCAATGTCTTGCCGCAGCCCGTGGGCCCCAGCAACAGGATGTTGCTCTTCTGGAGCTCCACATCGTCCATGGCCGAGCCCGACACAGTCCTCTTGTAGTGGTTGTACACCGCCACCGAGAGCACCTTCTTGGCCCGTTCCTGGGCGATCACATACTCATCGAGACCCTGGTAGATCTCGTGCGGGGGGCGCAGGGCCTGCGTGGTAAACTCTTGCACGGCAGGCGTCACCTGTTCCTCATCGAGGATCTCTTTGCACAGCTCAACACACTGATCGCAGATGTACACCGAGCCGGGACCCGCGATGAGCCGGTTCACCTGCTCTTGCGGGCGTCCGCAGAATGAGCAACCCTGCATCACGATCCCCCTGCCCCTCAGGAACCCTTGTCTGCCGTCGGTTTGTTGCGCGGAGTGATGACTTCATCCACGATGCCATACTCGCGCGCCCCTTCGGCATCCATATAATAGTCGCGGTCAAAGTCCTGTGCAATGCGCTCCCGGGTCTGCCCGGTGTGGCTCGACAGGATCTCCTGGATCTTGGTCTGCATGCGCAGCAGTTCCCGCGCCTGGATCTCGACGTCGGGTGCGTAGCCCTGCACGCCGCCACCTGCAGGGTGCATGTGCACCGTCGCATTGGGCAGAGCAAAGCGTCGGCCACGGGTGCCGGCGGCCAGCAGAATGGTCGCCATGCTGGCGGTAGCCCCCACCGCAATCGTCGAAACCGGCGCATGCATGCTCTGCATCGTATCATAGATCGCCAGACCTGAGTAGATGACTCCACCCGGGCTGTGGATATACAGCGAGACTTCCTTGTCGGGATCCTCGCGGTCCAGGTACAGCAACTGGGCCACAATCAGGTTGGCGATGTTGTCATCGATCGCCGTACCTAGAAAGATGATTCGCTCCTTCAGAAGCAGCGAATAGATGTCATAGGCACGCTCACCGCGGCCCGTGGTCTCGATCACCATAGGGATCAAAGCATTCATCCCTATCCTCCTACTGCACTTCACGTAGCGGCGAGCCGGCAACTCGCCGCGTACCCCTCTGCGGGATGCCCCGCAGTGTCATACCTGGGGCGGCTGCTCAGCGGGAGGCTCTTCGGCGGCCGGGGTTTCGGCTGCCGGGGCCTCTGCCGCCGGGGCTTGCTCGGCCACAGCTGGGGCCTCACCTTCTGCACAGGCGCCCTGGACCTTGCCGGTCACGATATCGACCAGCTGGGTCAAGGCCTTGCGCAAATAGAGATCACTCAGCAGGTTCTGCAGAGGCGCCTGCTGCATCAACGCCGCACGCGCGGCATCGGCCTGCTCGCCAAAGCCCTGAGCCACCCGATTCACCTCGCCAGTCAGCTCCTCGGGGGAAACCTGGATCTTTTCCTTCTTGGCGATCTCGCGTAGCACAAGGGTGCGGCGCAGCGACTCTTCAGCCTCCGGCCGCAGCTCATCGCGCAACTGGATCAGCGATTTGTGTGTAGCCCGCAGAAAGGCTTCCAGCGTAAAGCCCTGCTGGCGCAGGCGGCTTTCGCGCTGTGCGATCAGATCGTCAATCTCGTGCTCGACCGCGGCATTGGGATACTCGACCTTGCTCTGCGCCACAACGTCATCGAGCACGCGCATGGCCAGCTTGTCGCGGGCTTCGGCATCCAGCTGGGCCTGCAGAGTCTCATGCAGGCGCGCCTTGAGCGCATCCAGTGACTCGTAATCGCCCACCGACTTGGCAAACTCGTCATCCAGCTCCGGCAGCTTGCGCTCTTTCAGCTCCGAAAGCGTCACTGTGAACTTGACCGTCTTGCCGGCAAGCTGCTCCTGAGCGGTCGTCTCGGGGTAGGTCAGATCGAACTCGCGCTTCTCACCCGGCGTCATGCCGACTACAGCCTCGGCGAACCCGGCAGGTGTCAGCGCATCGGTCAGGACAATCTGCGCACCATGGTCATCATAGATTGTCTCACTATCGGAAACGCCAAGAATGTCCATGGTAGCCTGGTCGCCCATCTGGGCGGCGCGCTCTACAGGCACCCAGGTGCCGTGCGCCTCGCGCAGTTGGTTGAGCGCCTGCTCTTCCTGCTCGGGGGTGACCTGCGGCACGGGCTCGGGCTCGACCTTCATCGCGCAATAATCGCCCAACTCGACCACGGGCGCCAGAGCCACACGGACCTTCATCTCCAGCGGCTCCTGCTGCGCCACCCGCAGGACGGGCCGGTCGTATGGCACATAGTGGCCGTCTTCGATCGCTTTCTCATAAGCCTCTGGAGCCAGGATCTCAGCCGCCTCTTCGGTCAGCGCTTCTTTGCCCACCGTGCGCTCCACAAGCACATAGGGCGCTTTGCCGGGGCGAAAGCCCGGAATACGCACCCGCCGGGCAAGCTGCCGTGCAGCTTTGTGCCTCGCCTCCTCAACCTCCGTAGTGTCGGGGCGGAAGGTGAACTCTACCTCGCGCGGGGCAACCGTCTCTGTGGTGATATCCAAGGTCAGTAAACTCCTTTCGGGCGGCATTATAGCACAAATGAACGGCCTGTAAAGGCCGATGCCCTGCACAGCGCACAGACATAGCAAAAGCTGGTTCCGGAGAACCAGCCCAGTTTTGGATCTTGAGGAGCGGAAGACGGGATTTGAACCCGCGACCCTCTCCTTGGCAAGGAGATGCTCTACCGCTGAGCCACTTCCGCTCGTTGCGCCCCTCAATGCGCCGGTGCTCGCGACACCGACACCTGTGGGGAAGGAGAGATTTGAACTCTCACGGATTACTCCACGTGATCCTAAGTCACGCTCGTCTGCCCATTCCGACACTTCCCCGCGGCCTATCGGCCATCGCAGATCTATTATAGGCAGATAGCCACTGAGTGTCAAGGCGAGTTTAGCTGATTTGCTATGATGGGCTTCTGTTGACCATTGCCGCATGTAATGGTAGACTCGGCCCCGCGTGCTCGTTGCGGCGCGCCTACGGCATGATTACGGAGGCTGGCAATATGAAATCACAACCCGGCGCCTGGTCCATCCGCCGCTTTGCCGGCACGCTCGCCGATGCCGAGGGCCTCCTGGCCGTGGAGCGGGCGACTTGGGGCGAGTGCCCGTTCACTCCCGAAGAGGTGCAGGCTCGCCTGCAGCGCCCCGAGCAGCGGGCCTGGGTGGCAGAAGCCGGCGGACAGATCGTCGGTTTTGTTTGCGGTTTGCGCACCTCGCACCTGGCGGGCCCCTTGATGGAAGCCGATCTGCTGGCCGTACACCCTGCCTGGCAAAGACAGGGCATCGCTACAGCGCTGCTCAGGGCCCTGCGCCGCGATGCACAGTCAGCAGGTACAATAGGCCTGCGCGGGGCCGTTCGCCCCGAAAACTCGGCCTCGGAACGTGCTTTTGCGCGCGCCGGCTTTACTCCATCCGTCAGCCTCTATGACCTGTTCATCTACCGCATCCTCGGCACGGTGCCCCGCCCACTGCCCGCCTGGTGCGGGCGGGTCGCTCCCCTGGCCGGCCCTGAGGAGGCTGCTCAACTCGCCGCGCTGCTGGCTGCCGCGCCTGCGCAGCCCACCGGACCCTCTCTGTACGCCGCCTCTCGCGAGGCGGGCCTGACAGTGCTGGTGGCTTCCCGCACGGGTTCTGATGGGCTGCAACTCAGCCCCTCGCCAGCATCGGGCGCCCATCAGAACCCGTGCGGGAAGCCACCAGCCGGATGGCGGGAGGGCGACGTTGTGGCGGCTGTGGAGCTCATTCAGGTGTACACCCTGTTCTATGCGGGCCTCTGGCTAGAACCCCTGCTGTACCGGCCGCGAGAGCGGGCCGCGAGCAAGGTGTTGGCCGCTGCAGCGGTCGAATTGGCCAAAGAGCGGGACCTCGACGAGGTGGGATGCCTGGCCCCCCAAGGGGATCGGATGTTGCGTGCAGTGCTCCGGGGCGAGGGATTCGTCCCCCTGGACCGTTACCGCATCTGGCAGGCCTTGCCCCTGGCCGACGGAGGAATACAGTCATGAGCGCACCTGCCCCGCGCCAGGCCCACCGCTGGTTGGGCATCGCGGCCGTCGTGGTAGGCATGGGAGTGCTGGCAACACTCCTGTTAACTGCCTGGCGCGAGCCGGTGCTGGGGCTCTATTTTCACCGCGACCGGCTCGAGGCGCTGGTCCACAGCCTGGGTCCCGCCGGCCCGCTCGCCATTGTCGCACTGCAGGTGCTACAGATTGTCCTTGCCCCCGTGCCCGGGCAGCTCGTGGGCATGGCCAGCGGCTTCCTCTTCGGCCCCTGGCTGGGCACGCTCTACAACATGATCGGCGTCGTGTGTGGGAACGCCCTCTCGCTCTTCATCGCCCGCCGTTTCGGCCGTGCGGCCGTAGAGCGCCTGTGCGACCGCAGAGCGCTCGCGCGCATCGATCGCCTCACCGGCCGCCTGGGCCTGCCGGTAATTCTGTTGATCTACATCCTGCCCTTCTTGCCAGGCGATACCATCACCCTGGTCGCCGGCCTCACCGATATCCCCCTGCGCAGCATCATGCTGGCCGTGCTCTTTGGCCGCCTGCCGGGGATCTTTATCTCGTCGCTGATCGGCTCGCGCGCAGGCGCCCTGACGGCCACTCAATGGGCCATCATCGGCATCGCCGTCGCTGCGGCAGCAGGGATCATCTACCGCTATCGTGCGCCCCTGCAGGAGCGCCTGTGGTACCTGGTTGAGCGCACCTCCAGACGTGAAGAAGAGCGAGAGCCATAACCCCGCCATTCACCGTTACGCGCATTCTCAACAAGGGGCATTGGGAGGGCGAAGATCCTCCTGAGCGGGGTAGCCCTATCGCAACAAGCGGCCCGCGAGAAACTTGGCCGCCAAAAGGAGCGCCGCCTGCCAGGCGGCCAGGCCCAGCGCGGGCCGCCGGCGCTACATGTGCAGGCCAAGGTTCTGAGCGCTGACAAGGTCCCGCTAGATCCCGCGATCCACCCGGCAGGAGCCTCACCCTTCCAGTGCAGCAACCACGTCAGCCACAACAGGCCTGCGCCGTGAGCAAATGACCTAATCCGCGCAATCCGCTCCAACACTCGCCTGATGGCCCTGCTGTGACATCTTGCCCTCAAGCCGCTGTAGCCTGTGCTCCACTTCGGCCAGCTTGCGGCGGTCCGGATAGCGCAGCCTCTGCAGCGCCGATAGGGCCAGCAGCGTCATCCGCCGCGCCTGTGCCAGGTCCCTGGCATGGTGCTCATAGTGCTTGGCCAACTCGATGCAGGCCTGGAAATCGCCCTTTTCCGCCAACGAGTGCCACAGACTCAGGGCCTCCTCCTGCGCCCCCGCCCGGCGATGAATCTGCGACAGGCGATGCATGACCTCGTGCCGCACGGCCGGCGGCAGCTGGCAGCGCAGGCTGTGCCGGTAGAGATTCGCAGCACCCTGCTCGTCGCCCTGTGCTTCGTAATGCCGCCCCAGGCTGTACAAGTCCTCACCGTGCTGCAGCGCAGCCAGCGGCTCGCGCACTGAGCGGCACAGATGATCCGCCAGGGTGGCCATGCTCAGAATATCGTGGGCATTGTGGTAAAAGACCCGCCGCAGCGGCCCAGCCCGCCCCCAGGCCAAATAGTCCCGGTAGAGGCCCGGGATGGCCCAACCGGGCACATCGTCCTCGCTGCGTGCGAGCCCCAGCACCTGTGTCTCCAGGGAAGAGAGTGCGCACGACGTGAGCCGCTGACGCCAAAGCCGCCGGGCCGGCATGAGCAGGTCCAGGTGCCAGCCGCCCATGGCTGGCGGCGGCTGCCGGTTCATGGCGAAACGGGCCTCCAGCAGGGGCCAGTCAAAGGCGCGCCCATTGAACGTCACCAGACCCTGCCGCGGCTCCAACACCTGTCGCGTCAGGGCCAACACTGCCCGCTCCTCTGGTATATCGCGCATAAAGTACTGCCGGACGACAAACTCGTCGCCCTCATAGGTACCCAGCCCCACCAGAAAGGCGTAGGTGCCTGTCCCGCCCGCCAGGCCGGTCGTCTCGGTATCCAGGAACACGAGCTGCGAAAAGTCGGCCGGCCCTGCGCCCGCGCCGCCCCCCAGCCCTGCCAGCGCCGCAGGCTCCTGCGCCAAGAGCGCCCCTAACGGCGTATCGCCGTGCACGTGCTGATGGGGATAGTGCGTCTCAGAGAGAAAGCAGCGCCCCACCTCTGTCTCCACCACCCGGCCTGATACCCAGTCTTCGAGCGCATCGCGTGGGGGGGCAGGGGCCGGCGCCACCGCGGGAGCTTGCGGCGGCTGGGGCCGCAGTCCCTGCACACCGAGCCGCACCCCGAGCCGCTCCAGGCGCTTGCGCAGTTCGTCGATCTCGCTCAATGTCTGTCGACCTTTTCCAGATACTCACATCAAGGCACTCATATCAAGGCACTGACTCTCAGCCCGGAGCGTTACACAACGCACCTCACACTGGCAGAGCCGCTTTCAGCTCCGGGCCTTCCGGCGGAACGTCACCCAGAGCAGCCGCCACCAGGCGCAGCACATGCTGTTTGGTGTTCTTGCCCGACTCGAGAATCGGGCCGATGCAGGCCGGGCAGCCCGCTTCACAGTCGCAACCGGCGACCAACTCTCCGGCGGCGCGCAGCACCGTGGGCAGCAGGCCGTAGAGCTGCTCGCTCAAGCCCGTGCCCCCAGGCGCCGTATCGTAGATAGTGATCGTGGGCGCCCCGGTATGGCTGGAGCGCATCTCCGCCACCATGCCGATATCGCGTGGGTCACACATGAGAAAGAGTGGCGCCACATTGACCATTGCCGTAGCCAGGCCCGCCAGGCTCCCCCCCACAGCCTGCATGCCGTCAGCTCGCCAGTGACAGGCCCGGCAGAGGGTCACCAGGTTGCTGAGCTGGTTGGCCGCCAGGTAATTATCGTTCTCGCCCGGCACGTAGCCAAACTCACGGAAGGGGCGCAGGTGATGCACATCGTGCTCGCGGTCCTCCCGCTCGGGCGCATGGCAATGGCGGCAGCGATAGCCGTCGCGCTCCCGGGCCAACCGGCGCATTTCCTGCCAGTTGGGGCCACGGTCAAACCGCGCCTCTGGGCTGAGCGAGCCCTCCGCCACCAGCCGCGCCGCCACCTCGGGCGGAAACCACAGCCAGCAGGCCTCAGTATCCATTTCCTGCTCGGGCAGATCGATCTTGCCCCAGCCCAGGTTCTCGTGGGTGTAAAAGCGCACCTTCTTGTAGATGCTGGTCAGGCTGGTCACCTGCACGCTGCCCCGCCCCTTGCCAATGCCGCCCTCGCACTCCTGAGCACGCTCCGCAGTGACCTCCACCCGTACAGAACTTGAAGCGTCGGTATAGTACTCCATGTGGACGGGCCGCACCGTCGCCCGGCGCGCCTCCCAATCGAGCCTGGTCACCTCGTACTGCTGCCCCTCATGCAGGTAAATGGCCCCCTCGTGGATGAATGCCGGCGCTGCAAAGCGCTCAATCTGGCCGATCGTGCGGCCGCTCTCCTCTTCCACGATCAGGAACGAATCGGGGCCCATGGTGCGCAGCGATACGCCCTCCGCCGGATACTGCTCGCCCACCCAGTAGCTCACGCCCTCCGCCCGGTGCAACAGGCCCTCCTGTGCCAAAAGCTCCAGGTGGGCGGATACATCCAGGTCGCCAAAAGTCTCACCCTCGGCGAAAGGCAGCTCAAAAGCCGCACAGGCCAGGTGCCCGAAGAGCACCAGGGGGTTATCCGCGTTGATATAGGCATGCTCTGGCGAACGGCTCAGAAAGTACTGTGGCCGGGTCACGATGTACTGATCCAGGGGATCCCCGCCCGCGATGAGGATGGCCAGCGACGCCCCTTGCCGCCGGCCCGCCCGGCCGATCTGCTGCCAGGTGCTGGCCACAGTGCCCGGGTAGCCCACCATCACCACTGCCGAGAGGTCGCCGATATCGACGCCCAGCTCCAGGGCATTGGTAGCCACCACGCCACGCACGCTCCCCTGGCGCAGGCCCAGCTCCACCTGCCGGCGTTCATTGGGCAGGTAGCCACCGCGGTAGCCCCGCACGGTGTGTTCCTTCCAGCCTTGATTGCGGGCATCGGCCTGCAGGTAGGTCAACAGCACTTCGGCCGTCTGCCGGGTGCGGGCAAAGACGATCGTCTGCGCCCCACAGCCGATGAGGCGCGCGGCCAGGGTCCGCCCCACCAGCACCGAACTGCGGCGAATGCCGAGCCGGGCATCGACCACGGGCGGGTTGTAGAAGAGCAGGTTGCGCTCGCCCATCGGGGCGCCGTCGCGATCCACCACGGTGACGGGCTGCCCCAGGAGAGCCTGGGCCAACTCTCCCGGGTTGGCGATGGTGGCCGAGCAGCAGATGAAACAGGGATTGGCGCCGTAGAAGCGGCACACGCGCTGCAGGCGGCGCAGCAAGTTGGCCACGTGGCTGCCGAAAACGCCGCGGTACATATGCAGCTCATCGATGACCACATAGCGCAAGCCCCGGAAAAAGGCTGCCCACTTGGTATGGTGAGGCAAAATGCCGGCATGCAGCATATCGGGGTTAGTCAGCATAACGCGGGCTTGCTTACGCACCAGCGGGCGCGCGCTTTTCTCAGTATCACCGTCATAGGTGTGCACGGGCAGATCCGCCGGTAGCGATGCGATCAGGTCCTTCAGGGCGCTCGCCTGGTCCTGGGTCAGCGCTTTGGTCGGAAAGAGGTAAAGAGCTCGCGCCGCCGGGTCGCGCAGGAGCGTGGTGAGCACGGGGGCGTTGTAGCACAAGGTCTTGCCCGAGGCGGTGCCAGAGACGATTACAACATTCCGCCCAGCCAGCGCAGCGCCAATGGCCTGCGCCTGATGGCTATAGGGCCGCACAATGCCCCGGCGCGCCAGGGCCGCCACAATCCGGGGCTCCATCTCGGCAGGCCAGTCACCGTACTCTGCCGGCCGCTCGGGCACGCGGTGCCAGGCCACCAGCCCGCGCAGCAACGCCGGGTCGCGGCGCAGCGCGGCCGCCACCGCTTCCACGCTGGTGCAGCGGGGCTGCACAGTTTGCTGCATATCAGCTCAGTCCCTCATGCCCTACCAGAGAGAATTCTCACCGCACACGACACCGCCTCGAAGGCTTTTGTAGTAGCGGGCTTCAGCCGCCCAATCGGCTCGAGTATACAAAGCGTTGAGGAGTGACGCTGCTCCCGGCGACAGGCCTGACCAAACCGGCTTGAGCGGCTAAAGCCCGCTACTACGACAAGAGCGCCAGGAAGCGCCCATATAGCGTCAGGCGTCATAGGATATTCGGAATGATGGAACGCTTTCCGCATCAACCTTCAGCCAATCGTCGCAGGCCCGCCTCATCCAGGGTCGGCGTGCCCAATTCCTGCGCCCGGCGCGTCTTGCTGCCGCCCGGCGCCTCGCCGATGACCAGATAGCTGGTATGGCGCGAGACGGAGTCGGTCACCTTGCCGCCATGCGCCTCGATAAAGGCCGTCGCCTCCTCGCGGGTCATGCCAGGCAGCGTGCCCGTCACCACAAAAGTCAGCCCCTCCAGGGTACGCGCCGCGGCAACGCCTCGCTCCGGCTGCATACGCACCCCAGCGCGGAGCATCTTTTCGACGACCTCGCGGTTGCGCGGCTCGGCAAAGAACTCGACCACGCTGGAAGCTATCGTCGGGCCGATACCCTCGATGCCCTGCAGCTCCTCTTCGGTCGCCTGCATGATCTTTTGGATAGAACCAAAGTGAGATTCCAGCGCCTGGGCGGCCACCGCGCCCACATGGCGGATGCCCAGCCCCACCAGCACGCGCCAGAGCGGCTGCGCCTTGGAGGCCTCAATGGCGCTCAACAGGTTCTCAGCGCGTTTTTGCGCAAAACCCTCCAGCTTGAGGAGATCCTCCGCCCGCACATAGTAGATGTCGGCCAGGTCATGCACGAGGGAGGCGTCGACTAGCTGCTGGGCCACACGACTGCCCAGGCCCTCGATATCCATAGCTCCCCGGCTGGCGAAATCTTCCAGGCGCCGCACCAGGATGGCGGGGCAGCTCAGGTTCACACAGTAAACGGCCACCTCGTCAGGGCGCTGCATAACCGGCCCCCCACACACCGGGCACTGGGCAGGCGGCCGGATGGCCCGCTCGCTCCCTGTGCGCAGCGAAAGCACTGGCCCCGCAACATAGGGGATCACATCGCCGGCTCGCCGCACAATGACCATATCCCCGATGCGGATATCCTTGCGTGCGACATCCTGAAAGTTGTGCAACGTCGCCCGCTCCACCCGCACGCCGCCGATCTGCACTGGCTCCAGCACCGCCACGGGCGTCAGCGTGCCGTTGCTGCCCACCTGCAGCTCCACGTCCAGCAGGCGCGTCGCTGCCTCTCGAGCCTCGAACTTGACAGCCACCATGGCGCGCGGGTCCTTGCCAACCACGCCCAACTCGCGCTGCAACGCCAGGTTATTGATCTTGATGACCATGCCATCAGCTTCATAGGGCAGGTTCTCGCGCCGGGCCATCCAGGCCTGCACAAACTCCACCACGTCCTCAAAACGCTCGAAATGGCGCGCGTCAGGTGTGGTGGGGAACCCCCAATCGCGCAGGCGGCGCAGCACATCCCATTGAGTGGGCACATCATCGCCGTCGATGAGGGAGTAGGTGAAAATGCGCAGCGGGCGCCCAGCCGTCACGCGCGGATCGAGCTGGCGCAATGAGCCGGCCGCCGCATTGCGCGGGTTGGCAAAGGGGCGCTCTCCACTCTCGATCAACTGCTGATTGAGCGCGCGGAAACGCTCAACGGGCATATAGGCCTCACCGCGCACCACAACCCTCGCCGGCACTGGCGGTGTATCCGCCGCGGCGTGCACCGGAATCGCCAGCGGCACATCGCGCACCGTGCGCAGGTTCGCGGTGATATCCTCCCCCACTTCACCATCGCCTCGGGTTGCACCGAGCACCAACTGGCCATACACATAGGTCAAGACCACTGTCAGGCCATCGATCTTAGGCTCAACCACAAAATCCAGCGGGGCACCGGGGGCCAGGCGCTTGACCCGTTCCAGCCAGGCCTGCAGGTCCTTGTTGTTGGTCACGCTGGCCAGGCTCAGGATTGGCCGTGGGTGACGCACCCGCAGAAAGCCTGTCTGCGGCTCACCGCCTACCCGCTGTGTCGGAGAATCGGGCGTGATCCACTCTGGGTGCCGCGCCTCGATCTCCGAGAGTTCTCGTACGAGCGCATCATAGGCCGTATCCGGAATCTCGGGGCTATCAAGGACATAGTAACGATATTCATGATAGCGGATCTGCTGCCGGAGCTCTTCCAGGCGTGAGCGTTCTTGCTCCATATTCTGCGCAGTCCTCATATCGAACGGGGGCTGTCAACGGATTTCCAACGCGGATTACACCGATTGGTTGCGTGCCATTGCTGCGATCCTGCCCTGGCAGATGCCTGGCTGCCAGGCGCCGGTAGAGCAACTGGCTTGAGCATAGTGCGGGCCTAATCCGTCCAATCCATGGTAGAAATTCGTTGGCAGCCGCCCCATAACAAACTCAGGGCACGACCTTGAGATAATCGCCCGACGCCCAGCCTACCAGCCCATTCTGGTCGTCGATTTTCCACCAGGTGATATCGTCCGCCTGCTGTGGCCCGTCAACGACGACGAATTGGGCGCCGTCGGAAGCGAACTGCAGGGTTACACTGTCGGTGCTGGGCGACTGGCGGAGGCGCAGGCCAGCCCCATTGGTGCCGGTCACCTGCACTCGTGCGCCCACCTGTACGGTTGCCGGCCGGGCCGCGGCGGTCGGTGCGCTCATCGCAGCTGCTGTCGACTCGGCAGAAGCAGGGACCGCCGTTGACACATTCATGGGCGGCAAGGGGGTGAGCGTTGCCTCCACCGCTGCCCCAGGTCCAGGGGTTGCCGTTGGCGGCGGGGCCGGCTCGGCGCCCGGGGCAATCACCAGGTACCAGAGGGCTGCAATCAGGGCCAACACCCCCACCGGCAACGCAATCCACAGCCAGCTCCCCTCCAGGATGCTGCCCTCTTGATCGCCCTGCGGCCGGGAACGGCCGCCTCTCCTGCTCGCCACGACGTTTACCTCCGTGATTAACGAGACAATCCCGCTCAAATCTACAACAGCGCTGTGCCCGAAAGAACCAAAGGAACCAGAATTGGGAGTTGGAAATACATCCAGTGCCCCGCCTCATGGGCAGCACAACCACTCCCTGGAGCGCAGGGGCTACTCATGGCCCCCTTCAGCTCCCGCCGTTCCCTCATTTCCTACCACGAAGCCACTTCATCAGCTCCGCATATGACCGTGTATTCAGCACATTTTTCGCACTCGCCCAACCCCGGCGAGCGGTCGCCAGGCCGTAGCGCATGGCATGCAAGCTCATCACACTGTGCGCATCACTGCCGATGCACAGGGTCACCCCCAACTCCACAGCCCGCTTGGTATGCACATCGTTCAGATCCAGCCGGTTGGGGGCGCCGTTGATCTCGATAGCCGTCCCTGTGCGCGCCGCCTCTTGCAGAACCGCCTCCACATCCACGTTACTGGGCTCTCGGCCCCCGAGGTTGCGCCCGGTCAGGTGCCCGATCACATCTACGTGGGGATTGCGCACCGCGCGCAGCACCCGCTCGGTCATCCGCGCCCGCTCCTGGCGCAGCCCGGTATGCACCGAAGCCACCACCACATCCAGGCCGGCCAGCACCTCATCGGGAAAATCGAGGCTGCCATCGCCGCAGATTTCCAGTTCGCAACCCTGCAGCAGCTTGATCCCGGCATGGTACGCATTGAAATGGTCAATCAGCTTGCGCTGCTCACGCAGGCGCTCCACCGTCAGGCCGTTCGCCACGGCCAGGGAGTGGGTGTGATCGGTGATGGCGAGATACTCATAGCCGAGCTCACGGGCCGCCGCCGCCATGTCCTCCAGAGGGGCCACGCCATCGCTCCAATCGGTGTGCGCGTGCAGGTCGCCCATGATATCATCGATCGTCACCAGCGCCGGCAAGCGCCCCTCAGCGGCCGCAGCGATCTCACCCCGGTCCTCGCGCAGTTCCGGCGGGATCCACTCCAGCCCCAACAGCCGGTAGACATCCTTTTCTTCGGGGCAGAGGATCTCTTCCTGACCCCGCTTGAAGCCGTACTCGCTCAGGCTCAGCCCCTTTTCCAGAGCCAGAGCGCGCAGAGCGACATTATGCTCCTTGCTGCCGGTAAAGTGCTGCAACAACGAGCCCCAACGCTCGCGGGGCAACACCCGCAGGTCCGCCTGCAGTCCGTCCTGCAGGATGACCGTCGCCTTGGTCGGGCCCTGCAGCATCACCTCAGCGACCTGCGGAAAACGCGCAAACGCCGCCGTCACGGCTTCGCCATCCGTCGCCGCAGCCAGCAGGTCCAGATCTCCCACGGTCTCTTTCATACGGCGCAGGCTTCCCGCCGCCGAAGCTGCCTGCACCCCAGGCAGCGCCTGCAGTTGCTCCAGCAGCTCTTCCGCCACCGGCCAGGCCAGCCCCAGAAGCACCCTTGAGCTACGCCGGTTCAGTGAGCGAATCCCTTCCAGGATGCGCTGCTCAGTCTTGGCGCCCAACCCGGGCAGCTCACGCAGCTTGCCCGCCTGCGCCGCCTGCTCTACGTCGGCCACGCTCATGGCGCCCAAGCGTTGCCAGAGCAGCTTGGCCGTCTTGGGCCCCACTTCGGGGATGGCGAGCAAGCTCACCACCCCCGGAGGAACCTCTTCCTGTAGTTCTTCAAAGTATTGCAGGTGACCCGTGCTCAGAAGCTCATCGAGCTTTTTGCCCAGCGCTTCGCCCACCCCCGGGATGCTGCGCAAACCCCCTTCGGCATGGACCTCGTTGATGTCGCGGCCCAAGTCGAGAATGCTCTGCGCGGCCCGCCGGTAGGCCAGGCTCTTGTAGACCACCTCGCCCTTGATCTCCAGCATGTCGGCAATCTGCTGGAGCATCTCCGCCACCTGGCGATTGGTCAGTCGCTGATGCATGAGCCACCTCAAACTGCAGGGTCAGGCGCCGAACTTGGTCAACCTCAGAGCGTTTGCCAGCGCCAGAGGCATGATATTCACCGCCGGGAAGACCCCCAGGCTGCCTTCCGTACAGGCCCGTTCACCAAAGGTCTTGGTCCGGTCCGGCCGGCACACGGCCGAGTGGAGCAACAGCGGCACCGGGTGCCAACTATGTGACTTGAGCAGGGCCGGCGTGGAATGATCGCCTGTGATGACCACCACATCTGGTTTGAGCGCCATGAGGCGCGGCAGCAACTGGTCAACCTCTTCGATGATCGACACCTTGTGGTTGAAATCGCCATCCTCACCATAGCTGTCGGTCTTTTTCACATGCAGATAGAAGAAATCGTAATCGGCCCAATTCTGCTCCAGCGCTGTGAACTCGTCGGCAACGGTGTTTCCGCTCGGCAGCCCCGTCATCCCCACCAATTTGGCCAACCCTCGATACATCGGGTAGGCCGCGATGGCGGCGGCCTTGACCCCATAGCGCTCGGTCATGCTCGAGAGCGTGGGATGCTTGGCAAAGCCGCGCAAAAGCACCATGTTTGCAGGGTGCTCATTGGCCAAGATGCGCCGGGCCTGAGCAATGAACTCATTGACCAATTCCGCCGTGCGCTCCGCGGCCGGCTCCAGAGGCTTGACGGGCAGGGGCGGCACGCCCAACATCTGCGGGTCCGTCTCGCTCAGCGCCGGGTCCAGGTCCGCCGCCCGCAGCACCAATACAAAGCGGTGCTCCTTCACCGGCTCCACAAAGACCTGCACGCCAGGGATCTTGACCTCAGCCTGCAGCTTGGCCGACAGCCTTTGGCAAACCTCAGTAGGGATACGCCCGGCACGGCGGTCGGTGATATTGCCCTGGGCATCTATCGTGCAGAAATTGCCGCGCGCAGCCATGTCCTGGGGCGTGAGCGGGAAGTCGATGCCCACCGCTTCCAGCACGCCACGGCCGATCTCGCATTCGACCGGATCATAGCCAAAGAGCGCCAGGTGCGATGGGCCGCTACCCGGCGTAATCCCCGGCCCAATCGGCTCGTGCAGGCCACATTGGCCGCTGGCCGCCAACGCATCCATGTTGGGAGTGCGCGCCGTCTCCAGCTCCGTCAGCCCATCCGGCTGCATGGGGAGCCCCCCCAGGCCATCCATGACCAGCATCACGATTTTGGTCGTATTCTTGACGACCAATCCCTGCAGCAATGACTGCTCTACCATAGTCTCCTCGTCGTCCTCATCAGTATCCGCCAGACCTGGCAGGTTTGGCAAACCCGTCAGGGCTGCCTGTCGGCGATAATCGGGCTATCTGGCCAGGATGCTCGCCAGTTGCAGCATCCGCGGGCTCAGCGGTTTGCACCCCGTCACCACATCGGCCAGGGGCGTCGCCACGATGTCGTTGCCCCGCAATCCCATCATCTCGCCCTGGTGGCCTTCCACCAGCCGTTGCACCGCTGCCGCGCCCAGGCGCGTCGCCAGCACGCGGTCGTAAGCCGAAGGGGAGCCCCCACGCTGGATTTGCCCCAGAATGGTCACCTCGACCTTGAAGCCTGAGAGCCCCTCCTCAAAGCGCCGATCGAGAAACTCGGCAATCGTGCCGATATGGCATTCCGCGCCTTCGGCCATTACCAGGATGCAGTGCGACTTGCCGCGCACATAGGCCTGGGTGACCGTCTCCTCAACGTCATCGAGCTCGAACGGCACACCGGGGATGCAGACCATCTCGGCGCCGCCGGCGATGCCGGCCATGAGCGCCAGGTACCCTGACCCCCGCCCCATGACCTCGACGAGAAAAGCCCGCTGGTGCGAGCTGGCAGTATCCTTGATCTTGTCGATAGCATCAAGCGCTGTGTTCAGTGCCGTATCGACACCAATGGAATCGTCCGTACCCAGAAGATCGTTCTCCACTGTGCCCGGAACGCCGATCACCGGGAATCCGTCCATTTGCAGTTGATGGGCGCCGCGCATACTGCCGTCGCCGCCGATCACAATCAGCCCCTCGATATCAGCCTCATTGAGGTGCCGCAGGGCCTGCAGCTGGCCCATGCGCTCCATGAACTCTTTGGAGGGCAGCGTCCCCAGAATCGTCCCCCCCTTGCTGATGATCCCGCTGACCGCCCGGCTGTCGAGCTCGACCATCTCGCCATTGACCAGGCCCTGGAACCCATGCCTGATGCCGGTAACCTGCAACCCCATGTCCTCTGCCATGCGCACAACCGCCCGCAGGCAAGGGTTAAAGCCTGGTCCATCGCTCCCGCTGGTCAACACGCCGATGCGCTTCATGCCCATACCTACACTCCCACCGTTCCAGCCTGTAGTGTGCACATCAGCGCGCACCGTACCCCGGCGCATCGATGTGCACACTGCAAGCCCAATTGTCCTAACTGTTCTGCAATGCAGCCACGCCAGGCAACTCTCGCCCTTCGAGAAATTCCAGCGAGGCGCCACCGCCGGTCGAAATGTGGCTGATCTTCTCGGTCA
This sequence comes from Anaerolineae bacterium, assembly GCA_034436375.1. GTDB lineage: Bacteria > Chloroflexota > Anaerolineae > SpSt-313 > SpSt-313 > DAOTVS01. Next base: position 17,206 of record DAOTVS010000217.1, read on the forward strand.
CGCCTGCCGCCTCGATGGCCGCCACAGAATCGCCGCCGCCCACGATCGTCGTCGCTTGAGGCAGGTCGGCCACAGCATGGGCAACGGCGATGGTGCCCGCAGCAAAGGGCGCAAACTCGAACACGCCCATGGGGCCGTTCCAGACCACGGTACGCGCACCCTGGAGCGCCTGCGTGTAGCGCTTGACCGTCTCGGGGCCGATATCCATGATGCGCCACCCTGCCGGGACCGCATCGATGGGCGCCACCTGGCGCTCGGCCTCGGCGCTAAAGGCATCGGCAATCACCACATCCACCGGCAAGAGCAGCTTCTGGCCGCCCAAACCCATCAGATCGCGCGCCACATCGGTCTTATCGGCCTCCACCAACGAGTCACCAACCTGATAACCCATAGCCAGGAGAAACGTGTTGGCCATGCCGCCGCCGATCAGCAGCTTGTCGACCTTGGGCAGGAGATTCTTGATTACGCCGATCTTATCGGAAACCTTGGCCCCGCCAAGGATGGCCACGAACGGGCGAGCCGGGTTCTCCAGCGCCTTGGAGAGGAAATCGATCTCTTTGGCCATCAAAAAGCCCGCCACGGCCGGCAGATAGTGGGCCACGCCCTCGGTCGAAGCATGAGCACGGTGCGCTGTGCCAAAGGCATCGTTGACGTAGAGATCGGCCAAGGCAGCCAGTTTCCGGGCGAACTCAGGGTCGTTCGCCTCTTCCTCCTTGTAGAAGCGGAGGTTCTCCAGCAGCAACACCTGGCCCGGCTTGAGCTCTTTGACCGCCGCCTCGACCTCGGGGCCGATCACATCCGGCACCGTGCGCACGGGTTGCCCCAGGAGCTCGGACAGCCGCGCCGCCACTGGCGCCATGCGCATGCTCTCGACAAACTTGCCCTTGGGCCGCCCCAGGTGCGAGGCCAGAATAACGATAGCGCCCTGCTGCTTCAAATACTCGATGGTGGGCAGGGCTGCGCGAATACGCGTATCATCGGTCACCTGCCCCGCCTCGTTCTGAGGCACATTAAAGTCCACACGCACCAGAACTCGTTTGCCCTTTACATCGACGTCGCGGATAGTCTTTTTGTCCATTGGTCTTCCCCTTCCTTACTTGGGTAATAGTGAGACGCGAGGGGTTGGGAAAACTGAGATAGTCACTTACAACAGTTCCCACGAGTTCCCATGAGCTCCCATGAGCCGAGTCCGGACGCATTCTAGCACGTTCAGCCCTGGCTGTAAACCGTGAGTTCCGCCTGCCGCACCCGCTCGGCAATGGGCGGATGAGAGTAGAGCAGCCACACGACCCAACGCGGCGGGTTGGCATCGGAGAGATTCTGGTTGGCCAGGCGCACCATCGCCTGCGCAAAAGCCGTTGCGTTGCCCGTCACCCGGATCGCATAGCGGTCGGCCATGGACTCTCGCCAGCGCGAGTAGCCGTTGGTGACAGGCATGATCACGAGGGAAAAGAGCCCGGTCGCAATCAGCACCAGAGGCAGCGCCGCTACATCGCCCGGCCCCTGGAAGCCAAACAGCGCTACCCCCCAGCGCAGGAAGAGATGCGCCAGGTACAGGCTGGCCGTCAGGGTCACGACCGACAGGATCACCTGCAGCTCCAGGTCATGGTGCACCTGGTGCCCCAGCTCGTGCGCCACGATCGTCTCCACCTCTTCCGGCGAGTAGTCCCCACGCAGCGTATCCCCTAGCGCAATGCGCCGTGTGTTCCCCAGGCCGATGATCATGGCATTGGCCGCCGTCGTGCGCCGGCTCATGTCGATCGAATAGACCCCCACGATACGCGCGCCGGCGCGCTCGGCCAGGCGCCGGATGCGCTCCGCCAGGTCTGGATTGTCGAGGGGCGTCAGCTTGTAGAAGAGCGGCAGCAAGAGCACCGGCGCCAGGTAACCGACAATGACGTTTAGCACGAGCAGAAATGCACTCGCCCACAGCCACCAGGTATCGGGGTAGGTGCGCAGCAGCCAGTAGACGACCTCTGCCACAGGCAGCCCCAGCACAACCCCCAGGCCGAACGATTTGGCCTCGTCAGTCAGCCAGCCGCTCAGCGTCTGCGTGCTCAAGCCATAGCGATGGGGCAGCACAAACCCACTGTAGTACGACAACGGCATGAGGAGCAGCGTATAGGCCACAAACACCAAGCCGATGTACGCTGCCACCAGAATCCAGGGGGAACTGAGCCCCCACCCCACCAAAAGCGCCTCCAGCAAACGTGAGGCGCCGCTCAACAAAAAGGCCAACACCAGGGCCGCTGAGATCCCCAGGTCCACCACCAGCAATTGCCGGTTCTGCCGCGCATAGCGTCGCGCCACCTCCTGGCGCTCGGGGTTCAGGGTCACATCATGCTTCTCGCTCTCAACCACTCGTCTGGCTCCCACTAGGTGCCTGCTGGCGCTTAGCCACCACACGCACAGTCATCATATTCGTCGTGCCGGGCGGGCTGCCGGCTGTGCCGCCCGTAATCACAACTAACTGCCCCGGCTGCACCCAGCCATGCTCCACCCCTGCGCGCACCGCATCGGCCGTCATCTCGTCGGTATTGTTCGTGCGCCTCGAGAGCACCGGGCACACGCCCCACACCAGGGTCAGGCGCCGCAGCGTCACCGGACTCGGCGAGACCGCCACAATCGGCGCAGCGGGCCGGTAGCGCGCAATCATACGCGCCGTATAGCCCGACACGGTAGGGGTGATCACCGCCGCCGCCCCCAGATCGCTGGCCGTTTCCGTTGCTGCGTGGCTGACGGCCTCGGCGATACTGCAGCAGCGAATGGTCCCGCGCGGCTGCCGCGCCTGCCCCAGAGCCGCCGTCTCCACCTCTGCATATTCGACGATGCGCGCCATCGTGCGCACCGTTTCAGCCGGGTAGAGCCCGGCCGCTGTCTCGCCGGAGAGCATGACGGCATCGCTGCCATCCAGCACGGCATTGGCCACATCGCTCGCCTCGGCCCGCGTCGGCCGGGGGTTGTGGATCATCGACTCGAGCATCTGGGTGGCCGTAATCACCGGCCGCCCGGCCACATTGCACTTGGCGATGATCTCCTTCTGCATGATGGGCACCTGCTCGGGCGATGTCTCAATGCCCAGGTCGCCGCGCGCCACCATCACGCCGTCAGAAGCCTCGATGAGGCTATCAATGTTGTGCCAGGCCTCGGGCTTTTCGATCTTGCTGATCACAGGCGTGGGTGGCTCATTCGGCGCAAACTCGTGGATCATCTCCTTGAGCTCATACACCTCGTCGGCAGTGCGCACGAACGAGAGCGCCACCCAATCGACTTGCAGGCTGATCCCCAACTTGAGGTCATCGCGGTCCTTGGGCGTAATGGCCGGGATGGCAAGCGAGGCATTGGGCAGGTTCAGGCCCTTGTTGGAGTCGAGCACGCCGCCCACAATCACCCGGCAGCGGACGTCGGCGCCCTCGGCCGCCAGCACCTGCACCTCGAGCAAACCGTCATCCATCAGGATGCGCTCGCCCGGCCGCACGTGCTCGGGCAGGTGCGCGTATTGTACAGGTATCTCCTTATCGTGCCCGATCACCTCTCGGGTGGTCAGGACGATCTCCTCACCCGGCTGCAGGTTGACTCCGCCCTGCTGCATCTTGCCTACACGCAGCTTGGGCCCGCTCAAGTCCCACAGAATCCCTACCGGCCGCCCCACCTCGGCCGACACACTGCGGATGCGCCCCACCAGCTCTGTGTGCCAGGCCTGGTCGCTGTGAGACAGGTTGAGCCGCGCCACATCCATGCCGGCTTCCATCAGCTGGCGCAGCGCCAACGGCGACTCGCTTGCCGGACCAATGGTACAGACGATCTTCGCCCGCCGCATAGCCCCCCCTCTCGTCGTCACAATGCGAACATGAACATCAAGTCATTCACATTGGTCAGCGTCGGCCCGCTCACCAACAGATCGCCCAGAGCCTGGAAGAAACGGTACGAATCATTCTCGGCCAGGCAGCGATAGGGGTCCAGCCCCCGCTCCCTCGCCCGCGCCATTGTCGTCCCATCCGCCAGGGCGCCCGCCGCATCCGTTGGGCCATCGCCGCCATCGGTCGCCAGGGCGCCGATCAGCACCCGCTCCAGCCCCGCCAGGCCGGGCGCCGCGCCCAGGGCCAGCTCCTGATTGCGCCCGCCGAGCCCCTGCCCACGCACCGTCACCGTCGTTTCGCCGCCGCCCACCAGGCACGCTGGCCGCGAAAGGGGTCGCCCGGAGAGGGCCATCTCGCGAGTGATGCCTGCGCACACGCGCCCGACCTCCCGAGCCTCGCCCTCGATATAGGTAGAGAGCAGCATCGCGTGCAAGCCCAACTCGCGCGCCCGCTCAAGAGCTGCCTCGGCCGCCAGGGCGTTGGAGGCCACGATCACATTCTGCACACGCGCCAGGATCGGATCACCGGGCTTGGGCGTCTCGGGCACCTGACCGCGCAACCCCTGCTGCAGATAGCGAATGGCGGCCATCGGTGCACGCTGCACCAGATCATGGCGCTCCAGCACCGCCCACGCCTCGGCAAAGGTCGTCGCATCCGCCGCCGTCGGACCGGAAGCGATCGTATCCAGCGGGCTCCCCACCACATCAGAAACCAGGAGCGCCACCACCGTCGCCGGCGCCGCCGCCCGCGCCAGTTGGCCGCCCTTGACCTGCGAAAGGTGCTTGCGTACGGCGTTCAGCTCGCCGATCGTCGCCCCGCTGCGCAAGAGCAGATCCGTCAGCGTCTGCAGGTCTGCCAGCGTAACACCCTCCACCGGCGCCACTAAGAGCGCCGAGCCCCCGCCGGAAAGCACGGCCAGCACCAGATCGTCCTCGCCCGCTCCCCGCACCAGGGTCAGCATCTCCTGCGTCGCGCGCACGCCCCGCTCATCGGGCAGGGGGTGCCGCGCTTCGCGGATATCCACGCGGCGCAGAGGCACCCCGTGGCCGTCCTTGACGCTCACGATGCCGCCCGTCAGCCGGTCGCCCAGCAGGTCCTCCAGGGCAGCGGCCATCCCTGCGCTCGCCTTGCCCGCGCCCACCACCAGCACACGTCGGTAACGCCGCAGATCGTACTCGCGCCCCGCCACGCGCAGCACATCCCCCTGCCGCGAAACGTGCCGGCGCACCGCACCCTGCGGCTCCACCGCGGCGAGCGCCGCCCCCATCACATCAAGGGCCAGTTCCCGCTCCGCCCGCTGCGGCCCTTCACCCAACACCCGCGTATCGAAAGGCAGACGCTTGTGATCCATATCCAGCCCCAGTCTGGTCAAGGAACCAACAGAACTGAGGGAACTGAAAGGCACCCAAGATACTCGCGGGATCTCGTCGAAACTCGGCCATCAACCACACGACCTGCTTCATCTCCTCAGCCGCGACAAGTTCCGCTGAGCCTCCGGGAGTTCCAAGCCCTCGTGAATTCCTCCAGTTGCCTCAGTTCTCTTCCATCTCTTCCAACGCCCGCAATCGCCCCAGGTTCTCCTCGACCTCGTGAATATCCGGCGCATAGTCGAGCTCCAACACCATCGGGCGGCCGCCCCAACGAGGATCATTCAGCAACCAACGGAAGGCATCGAGCCCCAGCTGCCCCGCGCCGATCTCGGCGTGACGGTCCAGGTGCTCGCCCAGGCCCCCCACCGAGTCGTTCAGATGGAAGGCCTGCACGCGCGCCAATCCTACCGTCCGGTCGAGCGCCTGCATAGTCGCCTCATAGCCCTCTCGCGTACGCAGCTCGTACCCGGCAGCAAAAACATGGCAGGTATCGAAGCAGACCCCCAGGCGCTCCGGCGCCTTGACCCCAGCGAGCAGCGCCTGCAGCTCCTCGAACCGCCCACCCAGCACCGTGCCCTGCCCCGCCGTCGTCTCCAGCAGGATACGTGCCCGGTAGCCCGGCGTGCGCTCATGTACCGTGTCCAGCGCGCGCATGATGTTGCGCAGGCCCTGCTCTACCCCGGCGCCATCGTGTGCGCCCGGGTGCATCACCAGGAAAGGCAACCCCAGCGCCTCACAATAGCCCAGCTCCTCCACCAGGTCCGCCACGGATTTCTCCCATAGATCCGGCTTGGGCGAGCCCACATTCACCAGGTACGAGTCGTGAGCGAAAACCGGCGAGATCCCGGTCTCCGCCTCCAACTGCTTGAAGCGGGCAATCTCCTCCGCCGATAGCCGGCGCGGCGCCCAACGGTTGGGTGACTTGACGAAGATGGCCACCGTCTCGCAACCCACCTGCGCCCCGCGCTGCACCGCCTTGTCGACGCCGCCGGCAATCGACATGTGCGCCCCCAATCGTGGCCGCATCACATCCTCCCTCGTTTGCGCCACCGCAAAGCAACCTGGCCACAGCGAGTATACCCAGGAGGGGAAGCAAACGCAAGCCTCAATCGCCCGCGAGCAACCCGCTCAGGACCTGGCGCTCTGCCTGCCGTGGCACTGCTTGAACTTTTTGCCGCTCCCACACGGGCAGGGGTCGTTGCGCCCGGCGCGCCGGAAGCGCTCCGCCAGGGCCGCCTCCTCGCGGTTGAGGCGCAGCATCACGTTCGCAGCCGGGCGCCCCGCGCTCAGCTCCCGCGCCATGGCCTGCATCGCCGGCGCCGTGTGGGTAAAAAAGCTCTTGTACCCCGCGCACAGATGGTTCAAGCCCGGCTCCCCCTCCGGCGTGTGCGCCAACCGGTCCTTGGGGCAGGCACCGCGGCAGAGGCGCAGCACCTCGCATTCGCGGCAGAGGCGTGGCAGAGCATCGCGCTTGGCCAGCCCAAAGCGGCGCTGCTGCTCCGCCCCCACCAGCTCGGCCAACGGCCGCTGCAAAATGTTGCCCACCCGGTAGGCCGGGTCCACGAAATGGTCGCAGGCGTAGAGGTCGCCATTGTGCTCCAACACCATGGCCAGGCCGCACGTCTCGGCGTGCACGCACAGGGCGGCGGGCTCGCCCACCCAGAGGCCGAGGGTGACGTCGAACAACTGCACATAGACCTGCCCCACATCGCGCCGCAGCCACTCGTCGAAAATCGCATTCAGAAAAGCCCCATACTGCACTCCACTGACCGAGCGACTCGTGACCCCACCGCCCTCTGCACGCTCGACAATCGGAATGAACTGGATGAACTGCACGCCAGCCTCGTCGCGCAGAAAGTGATAGGTCTCCAGAGGGTGCTCCACGTTGGCGGCATTCACCGTGGCCAGAATATTGACATCCACGCCATGCGCCTGCAGCCGCCGCAGCCCCGCCATCACCCGCGCCCACGTCGGCTGCCCGCCTTTGTCGTGGCGGAAGCGGTCGTGCAGCGCCTCCGGGCCATCGAGGCTCAGGCCGATCAGAAAGTGCTGCTCGCGGAAAAAGCGGCACCACTCATCATCCAGCAGTGTGCCGTTGGTCTGCAGGGCATTGGCGATCTCCATGCCCGGCCGGCGATATTGGGCCTGCAGCGCCACCGCGCGCCGGAAAAAGTCGAGGCCCATCAGCGTCGGCTCGCCGCCCTGCCAGGAAAAGGTCACCTCCGGCACCCGCTGCGCCTCGATGTACTGGCGGGTAAAGCTCTCCAGGAGCTCATCGCTCATGCGAAAGCCGCTGCCGGGGTAGAGCTCTTCTTTGCGCAGGAAATAGCAGTACTCGCACCCCAGATTGCAGATCGGCCCACGCGGCTTGACCATCACCTGGAAAGAAGGGGGAACCATGCTTTCCATCAGACACTCCTGTTCTATGCTCTGCCGGCACATTATACCTTTATGCCGGCAGTATTCAACCACCGCTTGCTGCCAACGAATTTCGAGAGCGGGCTGGTTGGCCGCCAGGCCCAGCCGGCACATCCCAACAGCCAACACGGGCCGATAGCCCGTGTTGATAGGTCAAGCCGCTAACCGGCTCTGGCAGTCAGCCAATCCGTGCAATCCGTGGCAGAAATCCGTTGACAGCCCCATTCCTGCAAAATGCGCAATCTCCCAACCCGTGCTATAATGGTGTAAAGGGCTCCTGTTGCCCTGTCCACGGTCAGGTCCCGGAGGGAATCTCATGGACGAGAGTCGCATTGCCTTTCACGGCCCCTTGAGCCAGCTCGTGCACAAGGTCGAGACCGGTGAGATGGTCCCCAAGTTGCAGGCCTCCCACGCCCCTCCCTGCAAATTCTGGACGGCCTTTCAGGTCATCAACGGCATCCGCCACATGGCCCCTGTCATCCACGGTCCCAAAGGCTGCACCTACTCGGTCGGCGCCAGCTACAAGATGCGCGGCTGCGAATACCGTGGTGTGCCCCTCGAACCCACCAGTTGCACGGCCCAAAACGAGGCCGATGTGGTCTATGGCGGCGAAGGCAAGCTCTTAGAGGCAGTGAAGGAAGCCCAGCACCGCTACAACCCCGAGCTGATCGTGATCCTCTCCTGCTGCTGCTCTGGGATAACAGGCGACGATGTGGAAAAGGTCGCCCAGATGGCGGCGGAGGAGGTCGAGGCCCGGGTGCTCGCCATCCGCAGCGAGGGTTTCGGCGGCGATTTTCGCAGCGGCTATGAGGATGCCTTCAGAGTCATCATGCAGCTCATGGAGCCCCGCCGCGAGGTGATGAAGGGCGTCATCAACATCATCGGCGCGCGCGAGGGCCCCACCTACACCGAATGGACGGAGGACCTCGACGAGATCAAGCGCCTGGTGCACGGCGTCGGCGCCCACATCAACGGCGTCCTCTGCGGCGGCTGCACGGTCGAGGAGATCCGCCGCGCCGCCAACGCCGAGATGAACGCCTCGTGGTGCTACGACTGGGGCCAGAAACTGGGCGATCTGATGGAGGAGCGCTTCGGCCTGCCCTATGCCCGCACCGGCCAGCCCTACGGCCTCCGCGCCACCGAGGAATGGATCCTGGGCATGGCCATCCCCATGGGCCTCGAGAAGCAGGCGCGCGAGTTTATCCGCACCGAGACGGCCGCCGTCGCCCGCGAGACCGGCATTCTGCGCCGCTGCTTTGAGGGCAAGACGGCGCTCATCGAGATCAGCGATTTCCCGGGCCCCATCCGCGCCCTTTCCATGGCCCGCATGGCCAAGGAGTTTGGCGCCCACCCGGTCGTCATCAACCTGCACCCCTACACCGTCAAGGAGCGCCTGCCCTCCATCAAGTTCTTCCTGCAGCAGGGTGAGGACCCCGAGGTTATCCTGACGCAGGGGCTCTTTGCGCTCGGCACCTTTAACGCCTCGGCGGATACCCAGGGCGATGTGGAGATGATCGCCGCCGATTATGACAACGCCCTCTACCTGGGCAGCCCCGCTCGCCAGCCGGGCGTGCCCCAGATGAACCTGACGACGCAGACCGGTTACCCGCAGTACGGCTATGTCGGCATCCGCAACATGGCGCGACTGGTGCAATCGGGCCTTCAGCACGCTGCCCGCCCGCGCTCTCCCCTCTTCCGCAAGGTGCTCTATGGAGACTAAAACAGACCAGCGCATCGCTCCGCAGCCGGATAACCAGAGCAAGTGCCACGATCCCTATCTTCGCTGCGCCCTCTACGGCGCCTCGGCAGCCTGCCTGGGCATCACCGGCTGCTGCGTCCTCTCCCACTCGCCCCAGGGCTGCTACCAGCTCGTCGAGGCGGCCTTTGGCTGGCAGGATGCGGACTATACCGAAACGCTGACCCTCTGCACCAAGCTCTGCGAGGCCGAGATCGTGCACGGCGGTGAGGACCTGCTGGCACGCACCATCCGCGAGGCAGCGCAGCTCACCTTCCCGCTCATGTTCGTGGTCACCGCCTGCGGGCCCGAAATCGTGGGCGACGACATTGTGGCCGTCTGTGAGGAAGTGGCTCCTGAGGTCGATTTCCAGATTGTGCCCGTGCAGTGTGCAGGCTTTCGCGGTGACCAGAACCAGGGCGCCGATATCGCTTTTGACGCCATTCTCAAGCACCTGGTGCCCCCAGGTCCGGCGCCCAGGGTGCCGCGCTCGCTCGTCCTCGTTGCGCCTCACGCCAATGCTAACCCGACCTGGATGGGCGACCTGGCCTGGGTGAAAGAGGTCCTGCAGCGCCTGGGTGCCACGGTCGCCTGCACCCTCACCCACGATACGGCGCCCGCGGACCTGGCCCGCATCCCCACTGCCGAAGGGTGCCTGGTGCTCAGCCACGACGCCGGTCAAAAGGCGGCCGACACGCTGAGCCGCGAGTACGGCCTCGAGCAGTGGTGCCGGGGGCTGCCGTTGCCGATCGGGTTCGCCAACACCCGCGCCTGGCTCACCGAGCTGGGGCAACGCCTGGGCGCCGAGCAGGAGGCCGCGCGCCTCATCGCCGCGGGCGAGAAGCAGGTCATCGAGGCCGGCCGGCGCAAGGGGCTGGAACAATCGGCCATGCACCGCGCCCCGACGGCCATCGTGGCCGATGCCACCGTCGGCATCCCCCTGGTGCGCATGGTCACCGAGGACCTGGAGATGATTCCCACCCTGGTCTGCCTGCGCTCGGGCCAGGTGGGGGCGCCGGAGCTGCTGGAGCGCGAGCTTGCAGAACTGGACCTGCAGCCCCGGGTCATCCTCAACGCGGATGTCTTCCAGGTCAAAGCGGCCCTGGCGGAGCTTCGCCCGCAGATGGTGCTCGGCTCCAACCTCGAGTACCACGCCGTGGCCGAGATGGACATCCCCTACCCCTTCCGCCTGGTGAACCCCATCAACCAGTTCCGCCTGACCGACCGCGCCTACTGGGGCTACACGGGCATGCTGAACCTGATCGAGTATATGCAAAACGACTGGCTCCAGCGCTGGCGCTCCAAGGGCCGGCGCTACCATGCGAGGTGGTGAACCCATGCGACAAATCGCCATCTATGGCAAAGGCGGCATCGGCAAGAGCACCGTCTCCTCCAACCTCTCCCTGGCCCTGCGCGAGCGCGAACTGACGGTGATGCAGGTCGGCTGCGACCCCAAGCGTGACTCGACCCGCTCGCTCACCGGCGGGCGCATGATCCCAACCGTGCTGGAGACGCTGCGTGAGCTGCTGCGCCTGGGCCGCGACCAGAGCGCCGTCACCCTCGAGGAGATCGTCTTCCCTGGCAGCCAGGGCGTGCACTGTGTGGAGGCGGGCGGCCCCGAGCCGGGGGTCGGCTGCGCCGGCCGTGGTGTGCTGACCGCTCTGCAGATTCTCAAGGACCTGAAAGCCTTCGACCACTATGGTGTGGATGTAGTCATCTATGACATCCTGGGTGATGTGGTCTGCGGCGGCTTTGCCCAGCCCATCCGTGAGGGCTTTGCCCAGGAGATCTACCTCCTCTGCTCCGGCTCGTTCATGAGCCTCTACGCCGCCAACAATATCGCCAAAGGGGTGCGCCGCCTGGCCCGCCGCGGCGATACGGGCCTGGCCGGCGTTATCTGCAACAGCGCTGGCGAAGAGGCTTTCGAGCGCGCCGTGCTCTCCGAATTTGCCGAGGCCCTGGGCACGCGGCTCATCCACTTTATCCCGCGCAGCCCGGTCATCCAGGCCGGTGAGGTAGAGGGGCACACCGTGTTCGAGCATGCCCCCCAATCGCCCGAGGCGGAGGTCTTTCGCGTTCTGGCGCAGCAGGTGATCGATAACAACTCCCGCGTCATCCCGACGCCCCTGGAGGACGTCGCCGACCTCGAAGCCCTCTACCGCCGTCACCTGGGCCTGCGCAGCACCGCCTCGGTGCTGTAAGTCTTTGCACAATAAGCTGTCCCCTTCCGGTTGGGTTGGGAGGCATCCCTATGTCTACTCTGTCTGCCGGCGAAATCATGCACTGCCACCCCTGCTTCAATGAGCGGGCCCACACACAGGTAGGGCGCGTGCACCTGCCCGTAGCGCCGCGCTGCAACATCCGCTGTGCGTTTTGTGAGCGGCGCGTGTGCGCGAACATCACCGTGCAGCACCCCGGTTGGGCGCAGAAGCTCATGGCGCCTGCGCAGGCCGTGGACCGGGTGCGGGACCTGGCGCACCAACACCCGCAAGAGCGCTTTGTGGTCGGCGTGGCCGGGCCGGGCGACCCCCTGGCCAACCCCGGCACCTTTGAGGCGCTGGCCGCGGTGCACGCCGAGTTCCCCCACCTGCTCAAATGCATCAGCACCAACGGCCTCCTGCTGGAGGAAAAGCTTCCCGACCTGCTGCGGGTAGGCGTCTGCGCCCTCACCGTCACCATGAACGCCCCCGACGGCGCCGTGGGTGAACGCATCTACCGCTGGGTGCGCGTTGGCGATACCCTCTACCGTGGCCGCGCCGCCGCCGACCTGCTCATCGCGCGCCAGTGCGCCGGTATCCGCGCCGCCCTCACCGCCGGGCTCGCCGTCAAGGTCAACACCGTGCTCGTCCCCAGCATCAACGGCCCGCACATCGCCCGCCTGGCCGCCCTGCTGCGCGACCTGGGCGTGCGCCTGATGAACATCATGCCCCTGATCCCGGCGGGTCTGCTGCACGCGGAGCCTACCCCCACTTGTGAGGAGCTGCGCCGGGCCCGGGCGGAATGCGAGGCCTTTATCCCCCAGTTCCGCGCCTGCGAGCACTGCAGCGCCGATGTGGTGCGCTTTCCGCGTGGAGGCGAAGAGGGTAAAAGGCGAAGAGGGTAAAAGGGGCACCCTTCCCCTTTTACCCTCTTCGCCTTTTACCCTTTTGTCCTCTTCGTCCCTAGACTCGATACGCGTTCACCTGGCGCTGTGCCGGCTCCGGCTCCCTCATACGCTCTGCCAGGCGCGTGTTGCGCTGGGCAATGCGGTCGTTGCGCACGGCCATGGCGATGGCCTTCCAGCTGCCCACCAGCACCACCAGGCGCCGGGCCCGCGTCACACCAGTGTAGAGCAGGTTGCGCTGCAGCATCATATAGTGCTGGGTCAGGAGGGGGATTACGACCGCCGAGAACTCGGAGCCCTGTGCCTTGTGGATGCTGGCGGCATAGGCGTGCGTCAGCTCGTCGAGTTGCAGAAACTCGTACTCGACCCGCTCGCCGTCGAAATCGACCGTGAGCGTGCGCTCTTCCAGGTCAACCCCAACCACGCGGCCCAGGTCTCCATTGAAGACCTTCTTCTCATAGTTGTTGCGCATCTGCATCACGCGGTCGCCCAGACGGAAGGTACGCCCGCCGTGGGGCACTTCAGGCTTGCCGACGGCAGGCGGGTTGAGGCGTTCCTGCAAGCGGCGGTTGAGCTCGGCCACCCCCACTGCACCCCGATGCATGGGGCATAACACCTGAATGGCTGTTTCGGGGTCCAGGCCGAACTTGCGGGGGATGCGCGCCGCCACAATATCCAACACCAGGTCGGCGGCCCGCTCGGGGTCGGCCTCCTGGAAGAGGAAAAAGTCATTGATCTCGCGCGAGACCAGGGGTGACTGCCCCTGATTGATACGGTGAGCATTGATGACGATGGCCGAGCCCTCGGCCTGGCGGAAGATGGTTTCCAACCGGGTCACCGGCACCTGGGCGCTGGCGATCAGGTCCCGCAGGACGTTGCCCGCCCCGACCGAGGGGAGTTGGTCCACATCGCCCACCAGCAGCAGATGGCTGCCCGCCTCGACGGCCCGCAACAAGTGATTCATGAGCAGAATATCGACCATGGAACATTCGTCAACGATGATCAGGTCGGCATCCAGCGGGTTGTCGCGGTCGCGGATAAAGGCCCTCTCGGCCGCCGGGTTATACTCCAGCAGCCGGTGGATCGTCCTGGCCTCCAGCCCGGTCGCATCACTCAGGCGCTTGGCTGCACGGCCAGTGGGCGCCGCCAGGAGCACCGTGCCCTGCTTGGCATGCAGGAGGGCGATCAGACTGCCGACAATCGTGCTCTTGCCTGTACCGGGCCCGCCCGTCAGGATGCTCACCTTCTCCGTCAGCGCCATGCGGATCGCCTGCTGCTGCGCTTCGACCAATTGTAGCGCGCTCTGCCCCGAGAGCCACCCAAAGGCGCGCTCCCAATCTACACTCTGGAATGCCTCCAACCGGTCGCGCGGCGATGACTGGAGCAGACGCAGCTTGCGTGCCACAGCAACCTCGGCCTGGTAAAAGGGCGGCAGATAGATGGCTCCATCCTCATCCACCACCGCCCCGCGGGCGACAAGCGCCCCCAGTTGCTCGCGGCAAGCCTCAGCCGGCGCCTGCAGCAACTCGGCGGCGCGGAGAATCAGTTGATCCTGCCAGGCGTAACAGTGCCCCTCATCACAAAAGGTGCTCAGCACAAAGAGCAACCCGGCCTGGATGCGCTGCGGAGAATCCAGCGCCCCGCCCATCGCCTGCGCGATCTTGTCGGCAGTCTTAAAGCCGATGCCATAGACCTCTTGAGCCAGCCGGTAGGGATCATTCCGCACCACGGTCAGTGCCTGATCGCCATAACGCTTGTAGATGCGCACGGCCAGGCTCGCGCTCAGGCCGTGGCCCTGCAGGAAGATCATGACCTCTTTGATCTGCTTTTGCTCTTCCCAGCCGCGGGCAATCGCCAGGGCGCGCTTTTCGCCCACCCCCGGCACCTGCTGCAGGCGCTCCGGGTGCTGCTCGATCACCTCCAGCGTCTCCAGGCCAAAGGCGTCTACAATGCGCCCGGCATTCACCGGGCCAACGCCCTTGATCAGCCCGCTGCCCAGATACTTGCGGATGCCCTCGATGGTCGCGGGCAACCGCACCGAGAACGAGCGCACCTCGAACTGCCGGCCATACTCGGAATGGCTCTTCCACACCCCCTGCAGCCGCACCAACTCGCCCACGGCCACCCCGCCCAGTGAGCCGACCACAGTCACCTCGTACGCCTTGCCCATGGGCACCAGGCGCGCCACCGTGTAGCCGTTCTGCTCATTCTGGTAGGTCAACCGCTCGATGGTGCCCTCCAGAGTCTGTAATGGCGTCTGCACAGGCTGCTGCTCTTTGCTCAAGAAACCCCTTCCGATCTAGCCTCGATCCTCACATGCCAACCCACTCATGGCAAGTCGCCAAGTAATGGTAGCACGGACGCCACTATCCGACAAGTAGAGCTTTCGTTATGTCCTCTTTTGGCTGGCGATTTTGGGGTCTAAACTGAATCCAGGATGGGAACTGCAGGGTCCTTGGACGACGAGGGCCGCTGGTTTCTGCAGTCCCCACCCTGGATTCGGTTTAGCCTGTGGGTATGAACGATTTGACAGAGTCCCTCTAACGGCTAACATGGCTGCCATAGGTTACCAGGTTTTTCTCTACATAGGGGGAACCGTGAGCAAATCAACAGAAACCAGGCAACAGGGCGGGGGCCGCAAATGGTGGCTGCTCGCCGCGCCGTGGGCGGCGCTGGTGCTCCTGGTCGCCGCTATGGGTGGGCTCTTGTGGATCGGCGGGCCATCAGGCCTGTGGACGATTTTGAGCACCGGGCGAGTCTCCGCAGCCGCTTCAGGTCCTCTGGATTTGACGGTAATACACACCAACGACACATGGGGCTTTGTCTTCGGCTGTGGCTGAGCAGCCAATCCCGTTGGGGGTGTGGCCCGTCGGGCCACTGTGATCAAACAAACACGCGCCAGCTCCCAAAACGTGCTCCTGGTCGATGCCGGCAACAGTCTGGCGGTCACGCCGGGCACCAGCAAGGAGCCGCCTGCGGATAACGGCAAGACAAGCGTGGAGATCCTCAACCGCCTGCAATACGATGCGGTCTCGATCGGCAGCAAGGACCTCGGCGTAGGGCGCGACGAGCTCGTCAAGCGCATCGGCGAGGCCAAGACATTCACCTTCCTTTCGGCCAACCTGCAAGATCTCTCGACCGGAAAGCTGCTGGCCAAGCCGTACATCATCAAGAAGATTGGCGGCCACAATGTCGCGATCATCGGCCTTACCGCCTCGGTGCCCACAGGCTCGACCGAGTTCTCGCTGGTGCCGCCCGTGGATGCTGTGCGGGATTACGTCAAGAAGGTGCAGTCGCAGGCAGATATCATCATTCTGCTCTCCGACGCCGGCATGGATACGAATCAGTCCATTGCCGAACAGGTGCCGGGTATCTCCATCATCATCTCGGGCGGCGACGAGCCGATTGGCGATCCCAGGCAGACGGCCACCGGGACGCTTATCGTCCAGGCAGACCAGTCCATCCAGGGCGAAGCCGGGCGCAGTATCGGTGTGCTCAAGGCCCAGTTCGACCCCATGGGGCACCTGACCCAGCATAACTGGCAATCGACCCTGCTCGACAGCAGCATCGCTGACGATCCCGATATGGCTGCCTGGGCCGCGAGCCTGCCCAAGCAACCAGCACAATAGCCATCGTGACAAAGGCCCTCTCGGTTTCGGGGTAGTTCCCGAAACCGAGAGGGCCTTGTCTTCCAGTCAGTCTCCGATGATTTTCACCAGCACCCTTTTGCGCCGCCCCCCGTCAAACTCGCCGTAAAAGATCTGCTCCCAGGGGCCAAAATCCAGGCGGCCATTGGTCACGGCGACTACTACCTCGCGCCCCATCACCTGTCGCTTCAGGTGCGCATCGCCATTATCCTCACCTGTACGGTTGTGCCGGTAGCGGCTCAGGGGCTCGTGTGGAGCCAGCGCCTCCAGCCATTCCTCATAGTCCTGATGCAGGCCCGGCTCATCATCATTGATGAATACCGACGCCGTGATGTGCATGGCATTCACCAACGCCAGGCCCTCATGAATGCCGCTCTCGCGCAGGCACTCCTCGACCTGCCGAGTGATGTTGACAAAGGCGCGGCGTGTCGGGATGTTGAACCACAACTCTTTGCGGTAACTCTTCATATTCACCCTCCTCAACCGGCCGGCTGCCTTGCCGGGCTAAAAGCCCCGCAGCCACCGGCCCTACATCCCCGCATGGATTGGCATGCGTCTTGCTCCGAACAGGATACGCCCCGGAATCAGAGGATTTGCTATTCAGAGGGTGCCACAAGGAGCAAGGGAATGGAGCAAAAAGCAGACTATGCGCGCGTGCGCGTGTTACACACATCGCCGGATACGCCGGCTGTCGACATTTACATCGACGGCGCCAAGGCCATCGGCCAACTGACCTACGGCCAGGTTTCGGATTACATCACCCTCTCGGCTGACCGCCACCAACTCGGCGTATTCCCCGTCGGCATGAGCGCTCCCGGTGATGCATTCATGGTCGCCCACCTGCAAAAGCTGAGGCCCGAGGACTTGACGCTCGCCATCGTGGGTGTGCGCAAGGACCTGCAGGTGGCCACGCTGGAAGATAGTGTCCCTCAACCCGGCCCCGGGCAGGCCAAAATGCGCGTTTTCCACGCCTCGCCCGACGCGCCGGCCCTGGCAGTCGATACCAGCGCGGCCCCGCACCTCTTCCCCCTGGTTTCCTTCACCGAGGTGACGGATTATAAGGACGTCCCGGCGCGCACCATCGACATGCGGCTCCGCCGCAGCTCCAGCTACACCGAGGTGCTGCTCACCCTCAGCGACTATACTCTGGTGGCAGATCGTGAGTATACCTTTGTGGTGCTCGGGCTGGTCGATGGGCAGCCGCACCTGACCCTGATGCCGCTCGTGCGGGAGGTCATCCGCTGCCCCACATAGTTTAGCTTTCCAGTGACTGCCCGCGGCTCTTGAGCGTTTGCTCAAGCTCTTTGCGGCCAAAGACCTCCCGGCGCGGGGGCGGCGCCTCGTCCTCGGCAACGTCGGCGCTGCCCTCTTCAGTGGAGTGAATGGCCGGCACAGAGAGCAACCGCCGCACATCGGTGCTCTGGCAGGCCGGGCAGGCGATTTCCGCCGGCACGCGGCTGATCGAGGCAAACCAGCGATCAAAACGCTCACCACAGGCTGTGCAACAGTATTCGTAGACAGGCATAGGCTCTACCAGGTCCCTCCCTGAGGGGTCGATTATACACCACGATTATCATAAAGCAAGATGTCCCGCGAGTCAACAGCCGGCAACCGGCAATAGCCAGCATTAATCGCTGCCGCCTCGCTGTCCCCAGCCGAGCGGTCCGGCGGCGAGTCCCCTGGCGCCGGCCACCTGCGCCACAGCCCGCCAGGGGGAATCGGCTTCCTTGCCCGGCGCCTCGCGCACCCGAAAGTTCTGCTTGCGGATATATTCGGCCAGGTCCTGCCGCAAATCTGCCACCGTCGCCGCCTGCTGCCCGAGCAGGGCCGACCGCTGCTGCGCATCGGCCCCCAGGCGCAGGGCCAGCGCAAAGTGGGGCACACACAGCGCCTGCAGGGTCTCTACTCCACGGGCAGCCCTCTCCAGCAGGCTCTGCGCGGCGCGCTGCTCCATTGCGGCCTGCGTACGGCAAGCCGTACAGGGCTGCGCCAGCGACAACGCGGCCGCCGCCCCGAGCCCCGGTCGCTCACCCCAGGCCAGGAGCCCGCGCGGCCCGGTTCCGGCGGCGGGCATCCCCTGCACCTCGCCGAGCGCGCGCCGGATGGCCCGCGCGGCCGGCTGCCACAGCCGGGCGGCCATACCCGGCGATACCAGCGCCAACCCCTGCCAGGCATGGGCATTGCAGAGCGCCAGCGCCGCAGCCGGACCTTCGTCGGGCCCCCGCGCCTGCACCATCAGCGGCAGGCGCGCCAGGTGCTCATCCACGGCAGCCCGCGCAGCCGCACACACCGGGCACCCCCGGGCGGGCGCTGCCGGCTCGCATGTCGCCCCGCCGTCGCCTGCACGCGCCATCTCGTGCATGGCAAGGGGCCCGGCCACATTGCCCCCGGCGCTAATGCCCGGCTTGCCCACAATGCCCGCCACAATCGCCGTGTTGAAACGGCGCACCCCGTAGCGGTCGGCCACCCGCCACCGCCCCACCTGCCGCGCCGCCACGGCCAGCAGGAGCTCCACATCGGCCGCGCCCACGGCAGACCGCAGCGCCTGCACAAGATGGGGCAGGCACAGCCCCGCCGAGGCCCGATAGGCCTCGCGCATCTCCGGCGTGCCCAGGTGCAGCACCAGGGTCTCCAGATAACGCTGCCGCGAGCGCTCCTGTGATTGGCACGCAGGGCAGGAGCCCGCCGGCAAGAGTCGCTCCGCCAGCGTCTGCGCCCCTTCGTCGCCGGCCGCGAGGCGCAGCCCCGGATGGGTCAGCGGGCGCTCCAGCGCGCCCAGGATGTCGCGGTAGATCATGGCCCGTCCGGCCGCGTTGCGCACCTCCCCGGTGAACTGCCAGGAATGATAGTTGCAGAACCCGCGCCCGGCCCGCAGCCGCACGCGCACCCCCGCATCGTTCACAGCTTCGTAGGAGAGCAGATCCAGATAACGGTCCACCGCCCGCAACGAGAGCCGGCAGATGGGGCAGCCCTCCAACGCCAGCGCGTCGAGGACCTCGAAATAGGTGGTATGCCTGCCCGGCAGCAACCGCGCGCGCAACCAGCTTTCGAGGGCGACCATGCTACCGCCTCCCTTCGGCCTCGCGCAGCAGCGACGCAACCTGGCGCTGTCCCCTGGCCAGAGCCAGTTGCTGCGGCGTCTTGCCCTCCCGGTCGGCCAGTCTCGGGTCGGCGCCATGTTGCAAGAGCATCTCCGCCGCCTCATAGTGGCCCCCTTCGGCAGCCCAGTGCAGCAGAGTGCGGCCATCTTTGCCGCGGGCATTGACGTCGAGCCCATCCACCAGCATCGCCTCCAGCACGCTCAGTTGGCTCTCTGTCGCCGCCATCTCCAGCGTCACCGTGAGCCTGACGGCCTGCAGGAACCGCTCATCGTGCGAAGGCCGTTGCGCGTGCAAGTCATCGCGCACCATGTCCAGCATCCTTTCCCGCAGCCGGTCACGCCCGCGCTGCAGCCACTTGCGCGTCAAGGGAAGCGACACCTCCAGAAACTCGGCCACCTCCTGCTGCGAGTAGCCATCAATATAGTAGAGCACGGTGGCTTGGCGCTGATGCTCTGGCAGGCTGCGAATGGCATCCTGGATCGCCTCGCGCATCTCTCGCTCCTCCAGCAGGGCCGCCGGCCCCAGTTGATGGGAGGGTACATCGACCTCCGGCGGCAACATCTGTAGCTGCGCCTCACGCCCCCGCGTCAGCCGGCCGCAGCGGCTGGCCACGATCCGCCGTAGCCAACCAGGGAAAGCCCGGGGCTCCTGCAGCTGATCCACATTGCGGTAGGCAGCGATAAGGGCTTCCTGCGCCGCATCCTGCGCCAATGCGCGGTCGCCGAGGATGGCATACGCATAGCCGTAAGCCATGTCTTGGAAGCGATAGACCAGCGCAGCAAAGGCTTCGTGTTTGACCGGCAGGTCGGCGTCGGGCGATTGCAGCAGGGCGACCAGTTCCTCGATCTCGACCATCGCTTTTCCCCATTGGCTTGCAGGTCAGCGCCGTGTGCGGCGCTTTCTATCTATAGGAGCCGGGATGTGTGCGAAATGTGACAGTGCGATAGCTCATCTCACCATCAGCATACTGCGACCCGACGCCGGCGGCAACAGTGGACATCCTTCCCCCTTATGCTGTACGATGCTCGCCACTGAGCAGCGCCCACAGAGCCGATTCTCACAACGCCAGCACCCCTAACGGCTGCATTGGGAGGGCGAGGCTTCTGCCGAGTGGCTCAAGGTCCATGGGACCCTGTCAGCGCTCAGAACCTTGGCCTACACACGGAGCGCCGGCGGCCCGCGCCGGCCCCTGGCCGCCTAGCAGCGCGACAGGCTGCGGCCTGCGCTAGTGGCGGCGCTCCTCCTGGGCGACCAAGATTCTGAGCAGCCGCCGCTACGGCATGGCGAACCTGGCTTTGGGCGGGTCGTTGCCATGTCGTGGCGGCGGCTCAGCAGGAGCCTCGCCCTCCCAACCTCGCGCCATTTGAGTAGGTGTTGCTGCACGGGCAGACGTCATGAGTGCTGACAGGTCACTATCCCATCTTCACGTCGTAACAACCGCCTTGCGCAAACGGATCCGGCATGTTATCATCCCCGGCGGGGTAGGCCGAGGCGCCTGCCTACATAGCTCCGGCAAGGATGGGGGGCTCATGCTCCGTTTCGCCGTGCTCCAACTTTCCGGGTGCGCTGGCTGCGAGGTGGCGCTGCTGAACGCAGAGGCGTGGGCACACCGGCATCATCTGGTCTACATGCCCCTGGTCATCTCGGCCTATGAGATGGCCCCGGTGGATATGCTTTTGGTCAGCGGCGGCGTACGCACCGATGAAGACCTGCACAACCTGCGCCGGGCGGTGCGCCGGGCCGGCCAGGTGGTCGCCGTGGGCACCTGCGCCATCTCGGGTGGGGTGCCCAGCCTGGGTGACCGCGATGATGTGCGCGCCCTCTTCCTGGCGCAGGCGGAGCGGCGGCGCGTGCCCCGCCTGCTGCCGCGCTGCCACCCCATCGATGCCGTCGTCGAGGTCGATCGCTACCTGCCCGGCTGCCCCCCTACACCCGAGCTCTTCCTCGCTGCCCTCGGCGAAGAGCCCGATTTCCAGCCGGGCAAGGTCGTTTGCCAGGAGTGCGGCCGCAAGAAGCTGAAGGACATGCGCCCACGCCACCTGATCGGCTTCCAGCAAGGGCAGGTCAAGCTCGGCATCTGCCTGATCAACCAGGGCTACCTGTGCATCGGCTCCTCGACCCGCGGCGGCTGCCGGGCGCTCTGCACCCGGCCCGGGCACCCCTGCGTCGGCTGCCGTGGCCCCTCCGATGCGCTCATCGAAAAGCATCCCGACGCCTGGCTCGAGAGCATCAAGCGCGTATTTGCCTCGATGACCGACATCCCAGCGGACGAACTGGAAGCGGCCCTGCATTCCCCACACCTGGCGCTCTTTCTCTTCCAATTCGCCGACTATGCAACCGGCCGGCAGCCCAGGCCAAAGGAAAAGGTGTTGTAGCATGCCCACATTGACCTTCCCCCTCAGCCGCATCGAGGGTCACGCCCGGGTCGTGATCGACGTCCACGGTGATGAGGTTGTCTCGGCGCACCTGGAGGCCACGGAGATCCGCGGCTTTGAATACATTGTGCTGGGGGTGCCGGCCGAGCAGATTGCGGTGATCGTACCGCGCATCTGCGGAGTGTGCTCCACCGCCCACCATGTCGCCTCGGTCAAGGCGCTGGAGGACGCTTTTGGCATCGCGCCCCCGCCCCTGGCGCTCCGAGTGCGCGAGCTCCTGCTTTTGGGCCAACTCATCCAGAACCAGGCCACCTCGCTCTTTATCTTCACCCTCCCGGACCGGCTCAACTCGGCGAGCATCTTCGACCTGGAGGCGGCGGCCTGCCCGCAAGTGGCCGAGGGCACGTTGACCCTGCGCGCCCTGCAGGTGCGCCGCGCGGGCACCGATCTCATCACCCTGGCTGGCGGGCAGTTCATCCACCCCATCAAGGCGGTCATTGGGGGTGTGACGGGCGGGGTCGCCATCGAGGCAGCCCAGGCCATGGACCGCAAGCTGGCGGAGGCTCTGCCGTTGGCCCGTGAGCTCTTTGACTGCTACTGGCAGGCCTCGTTCGCCCTGCGCGAGCGTATCGGCACCTGGGGCGATGATGCGCCCACCTACTACCTGGCAGCCAGCGGCGATACCCGCCCCAACTATGACGGCAATGAGATCCGGGTGCTGGGGCCCGACGGCGCCCTGCGCGATAGCTTCCCGCCCCACCAATACCAGGCGCACCTGGGGTTCGAGCAAGTGGACTATTCGTATGCCGGTCACAGCAACTACCGGGGCGAGCCCATGCGCGCCAACAGCCTGGCGCGCATCAACATGGCCCGACAGATGGGTACGCCCCTGGCCGATGACTACCTGGCGCGCTTCCGGGCGGCCTTTGGGCAGCCGGCCCACCCCATCCTGCTCTACGATCTCTGCCGGGGCATCGAGTTAGTCTATGCCCTGGAGCGGGCGCGTGAGATCCTCGCTCAGCCCCTCGAGGGGGAGGAGGTCCAGGTGCCCTACACGCCGCGCGACGGCGAGGGCTTTGGCCTGGTTGAGGCCCCACGCGGCCCACTGATCCACCACTACCGCATCGAGAACGGGCTCATCGCCCAGGCCCGCTTTGTCATCCCCACCGTGCACAATACGCTGGCCATCGAGCGCGCCCTGCGTGTCGCCGCCCAGCGTTACATCACTGGAGAGCGCATCGACATGGAGCTGGAGCGCGCCGTTGGCCGCGTCGTGCGCGCCTTTGACCCCTGCATCGCCTGTGCCACGCACTGAGCGAGGGAGCCTCGCCCTCCCGGAAACACCCGCTCAGATCCCCGAGCTGCGCCAGGGCAACCC
>DAOTVS010000218.1:0-15847 GCA_034436375.1 Anaerolineae bacterium
TTCCGATCTTCGGACCCGTCACTTGGTGCAGGGTCGCTCAACACTTTATGTGCTCAAGCAGGTTGAGCGGCTAAAGCCCGCCACTACAAGAGGAGTGTCAGGTGACACCCATTTGTCTACAGTATGCCACGTTGTAGAAGGACGTGGTGGCTTTTTCAGGGCAGATTGGCCAGCGCTTGCGCAGCGATTCTCTCATGGAGGGCAGGCGTTACGGTGATGCCGGCAGCCTCCATGGCCAGGAGCACGGCGCCGACGACAGGGGGCGTGCTCAACACCACGTGCTGCACTGCGGGTGATTCGGCCCGCACCGGCGCCAGAATGGCCTCCAGCAACAGTGGGTCCTGTGAACGAAAGACGCCCCCGGCCAACACCAGCGTAAAGGGGGTGCCGCTCAAACCCAGACGGCGGGCGACAGCCGCCGCATTCTGCCCCTGTTCGCTGCCGGCATGGCGAATGACCTCCTGCGCTACGGCGTCGCCTGCGGCGGCAACCTCAAAGACCATGGGCGCAAGCGCCGCCCGTGGCCGCTCTGCGTGCCCGCGCAGGATCTTTTCCAGGAGATCGATGGTGTCGCGGGCGTCATAGAGCCGGCAAAAGCGCTCAGTGAGGGCGGTGGGGCCGTTGCGCCCGGTGTGGGCCATGGCGACGGCGCGCAGGGCCAGGGTGACGATATCGCCCGCGCCCCCCAGGTCACCAAAGTTCGGTCCTTCGCCGTAAGTGCGAAAGCGCTCGCCGCGCTGGTTGCAGCCGGCGACGTTGGCGCCGGTGCCGGCAATGATAACCACTCCCACGCCATCGGCCGTACCGGCGCGCAGAGCGCCAAAGGTATCGTTGACCAGCACTCGCGGCCCGGGCACACCCAGACGCGCGACCACGGCCTCCAGGCGCGCCAGGTCACCCGGCCAATCGAGGCCGGCCAGGGCATAGCCGGCGCCGCAAAGCTCGCCGACCTGCAGCCCGTTTACGGCCAGCGCCTGGTTCAGCGCTTTGTTGTAGGCCTGGTAAGCGCCCTCCAGCCCGACGCCTTCCCAGTTGCCGGGGCCCGCACGCCCGCCGCCATGCACGCGGCCCTCCTCGTCGGCGATCAGGGCGTGGGTTTTGGTGGCGCCCGCGTCGATGCCCAGGTAGAGGCGGGGGGTATGGGGCATGGTTGCTCCTTTCTTGGGAACACAATGCATGAGGCGTGATGAGTAATAAGTAAACCGTAATCAGTAAGGTCGCCTTTTGGCACGCCCGATGCTTCGGACCAGCCTCGCCGGGGCAAATGCCATGAAGAGCAACGATCATTGCGGAATGGTGATCTGACTTATCACGGTTTACTTATTACGAGTCATGGCGACCTCACGCATCACGCGACAAATTGTGGCAGATACCTTGCATTCGTGCGCAGCAGGTCCTCGAGCAGGGCGGGGGCGCGGTCGGCGCCGGGGCCGAGGGGGTGCGCAACGAGGGCGGCCAAAGCAGCATCACGATTGCCCTCCGCCCCGGCTTGGGCAGCATAGAGCTCATAGGTCTTGACGGCGTGCACGAGGCCATCGGCCAGCGGCATCAGGGGCTGCATGGGCAGGGGATGCAGGCCGGCGCGGTCCACACGGCAGGGCATCTCGCACACCCAGTCGGCCGGCCAGCCGCGGACGGTGCCCCGGTGGCGCGTGTTGATGATGTGCACACTGCCGGTATCGTTGTGCAGGGCATCGATGAGCTGCCAGGCAGCCGTGGAATAGTGGGCGCCGCCGCGTTTCATCAGCTCGGGTGGGGGCGCGGTAAGAGCGGGGTCAGCGTAGCGCTCGAGAAGCTGGCGCTCGATCGCCATCACCTCCTCGGCGCGCGTGGGGCTCACGGCCTGATGGGCCACTACCGCCGCTGTGCGGTAATAGTAGTGCAGGTAGCCGCTGGGGATGGCCTGCAGCATCTCCAGCAGATAGGGCGGCCCCACCGGGTCTTCCTCGGCGCGCATCCGCTCCAGGAAGGCGGAGAAAACCTGCGGCCAGACGTCGCGCCCGTCTACTGTGGCGCCCCGCAGCCATGCCAGGTGATTGAGCCCCAGGTAGTCCAGCGCTACCGACGACGGGTCTACGCCCAACTGGCGGGCGATGCTCATCTTGTGCCCGATGGGCGAGTTACAGAGCCCCACCGAGTGCGTCTGGGGGGCGTAGCGCTGCAGGGCCTCCGTGACCAGGCCGCTGGGGTTGGTAAAGTTGATGAGCCACGCCTGCGGGCAGTAGCGCTGCATATCCTGCGCGATGCTCAAGAGTACGGGGATGGTGCGCAACGCCTTGGCAAAGCCGCCCACGCCCGTCGTCTCCTGCCCCACAAGGCCCCAGCGCCGGCCAAGCAGCTCATCCTCATGGCGCGCCGCCTGTCCGCCCACGCGGATCTGCGTCTCGACAAAGGAGGCGCCGTCGAGCGCACCGGCGCGGTCGGAGGTCAGGTGCAGCGCGAAGGGCTGCCCGGCTGCCGCGACCATGCGCTGCGCGAACCCGCCCACGACCTCCAGCCGCTCCATGTCGATATCCATCAGCCAGAGCTCGCTCAGCCCCAGCCGCTCCGCGCCGGCGATGAACCCGTTCACCAGCTCCGGTGTGTAGGTGGACCCCCCACCGATAACGGCGATCTTCATGGAAACCTCCTTACGCATTACGCATGAGCTCCCGCAGCGTGCGGTAGCCGATGACCTTGATGCCCAGGTTGCGCACGTAATCGCGCAATTCGGGGCTTTGGAATGTGCGATAGTCGGCCGCGCGGCTCGGCGCATCGGGCGTGATGGCGCGCAGCTCGGGCGTATCCTGCGCCGGATGGATGATAAAGTGCGTGATACCGGCGGGCAGGGCCGCAAAGGCCTGTTTGGCCTGCTCCAGGCGGTCCTGCGGCCGGTCGAGGGGGAGGCCGGTGATATTGTCGAGCAGGGGCAAGCCCTGCTCCTCCAATTGGGCCATCAACTGTGTGGCCCAGGCAGCAGTCTGGGCGTCGAGGCCCCGCGCCAGGATCTCGGCCTCCGGCTGGCGGATGATCATCGGCGGCAGGCGGTACTCCAGAGCTAACTGGACATAAGGCAACATGAACTTGGGATGGACGACGGTGCCCATGTGCGTATCCATATGGGTGGCATCGATCCCGCTGACCCGGGCGCGCTCGAGCTGGGCGCGCATCTCCAGGGTCACCGCTTGCGGATCGGCGTGCTCCTGTACGGAGGGTGAATCGGCGTAGAAGCAGCCCTCGTCATCCAACAGGCCCGAGGCGGGGTCGCGGGTGGAGAGGGGGCCCCAGCGGTAGGTGCGCCACTCGCTGGTGAGGGTGATGTGCACACCCAGGTCGGCGGCCGGGTGCCCGCGGGCATAGGCGGCGGCATGCAGGGCCCAGGGGCAGGGCATCATCACGGCGCCGCATGAAACCAGGCCGAAATCGGCGAGCTCGGCAAAGGCGGCCACGCTCGCCTGGCACATGCCCACGTCGTCGGCATGGATGATGACCACACGGTCGGTATCGGCGAGGCCCAGCTTGCGCAGGATCGGGTTGGGTTGCATGGGTGTCCTCCTTTTGACCATATCAACAACACTGAATCTAGCCCAGTCCTGTCAAATGCGCAAAATGGTGAGATAGTCCTATAATAGGCAGCGTTGATGGCTTTTCATTCTTGGCCGGCGCCTGAGGAGGAAGACCATGGCGAACCCTGAACCCGTCACGCTCAAGATTGCCTATATCGGCGGTGGCAGCCGCGGCTGGGCGCGTAACCTGATGATGGACCTGGCTCTCTGCCCGGACCTCACGGGCCAGGTAGACCTCTATGATATCGACATGGAGAGCGCGCGCCTGAACGAACAACTGGGCACATGGCTGCAGGGGCAGCCGGGGGTGGTGTCGCAGTGGCGCTACCGCGCCGTGCCGACCCTGGACGAGGCGCTGCGCGGGGCCGATTTCGTGGTCGTCTCGATCCAGCCGGGCACGCTCGAGTGCATGGCGGCGGAGGTGGCCATCGCAGAGCGTTATGGTATGTTTTTCCCCGTCGGCGACAGTATCGGCGCGCCGGGCCTGATGCGCGGCCTGCGCTCGGCCACGATCTATGCCGGCTTTGCCCGCCGCATCGCCGAACTGTGCCCGCAGGCCTGGGTGATCAACTATACCAACCCGATGACTATCTGCACGCGCACATTGACGCGGGTGGCGCCGGGGCTCAAGGTCTTTGGCTGCTGCCACGAGGTGTTCGGCGCCCAACGGCTGCTGGCCAACCTGGCCGCCAAGCGCCTGGGGATCTCGCCCGTCCCCTTGCGACAAGAGATCCAGGTGAACGTGCTGGGCATCAACCACTTTACGATGATTGATCGGGCCACATATCAGGGACACGACCTGCTGGCCCTGCTGCGCGAGTACATTGCCGAACCCGGCGTGCTCCGGCCTTACACTCAGGCCGAGGTCGAGAGCTGGCACGACTGGTTCCGTGATGGCTCGCAGGTCAAGTTCTGGCTGTTCCAGCGCCTCGGCGCGCTGCCGGCCGCCGGCGACCGCCACCTGGTGGAGTTCCTGCCCGGCTTTACCCGCTCGCCGGAGGAGCTTTTCCGCTGGGGCGTGATCCGCACCCCAATCTCGTACCGCATTGAACGCTGGCGCGAGGCCCCTCAGCGGGCCCGCGACCTCATGGCCGGGCGCACGCCGCTGCATCTCGATGCCTCAGGCGAAGAGGGCGTAGCCCAGATGAAGGCCCTGCTGGGCATGGGCGACCTGATCACCAACGTCAACGTGGAGAACGAGGGGCAGATCCCCGACCTGCCGCGGCACGCGGTGGTAGAGACAAACGCCCACTTTGCCCGCGATCAGGTGCGCCCGATTATGGCCGGCGCTTTGCCTGCCGGGCTGCAGGCTATCGTAGCGCGGCATGTGGCCAATCAGGAAGCCATCGTCGAGGCTGCCCTCACCCGCGACCGGGACCTGGCCTTCCAGGCGTTCTACAACGACCCCGCCAACCGCCTGCCGGTGGATGAGTGCTGGCGCATGTTCAATGAGATGCTGGCGGCAACGAGTGAGTTCCTGCCGGGCTGGCAGATCGAAGCGTAAACGGAGCCTTTCAGGTATTCTGGGTGGCCGGGTCTGGAACCATTTGGCTGCGGGCCTGACCCCCGGGAATACCTGAATGCTGCATCACCCTCCCGCGAGAAAAGGCGGGTAGAGATCGACCCGGTCGCCATCAGCAAGGACCTGTTCCCCGGGCCGCTTGCTGCCGTTGACGGCGACCAGGCCAATCCATTTCTGAGGGATGTCGAGGCGCTGCAGCAAGTCTGCCACAGTAGCCCCGGGGGGCAGGCGCTGCGCGAACTGCGCCCCACGCTCGGGCGCGGCAAAGCGCCGCAGGAGCGATTTCAGCTCGACCTGGACCGTGATCTCGTCTGCCAAGGCGTTTGCTCCTCCGCTGTCTATCGACATCGAATTGTAGATAGGTGCGAAATGCCGTCAAGCGAAGGACCCATAGAGTCATCCGAGTGGCAGTGTGCTGCTGCCTGAGTCACGCATCACGTTCCCTGGTACGATTCGTGCTCGCCGAGGGGCAAGCGTAGCTGCAGGGAGGTGTATGCCATGGCCGAGCAAACCTATACTCCTATCAGCCTGGTGGATATCGAGCGCCTGTACGTCGACCCGATCCCCAAGTCATGGAAAGAGCTCGAGGAGCGCACGGTTCATGTTCTGGAGAGGGGCGAGATCAGCGACCGGCAGTCTCAAGTCATGGTAACCATTCTTCGCACCCTGGAAAGCAAAGGGGTCCCCATGCCGGCCGATGCTGACGATCTCTATCTGATGATGCGGCCGTTGCTGGAGGCCGTGCCAGGGGGATACGCCTGAGAGAGCCCCGGCAGCCCCGCCGGGCAAGAACCTCACCCCTGACCCCGCTCCCCGGCGTGTCCGTGCGCGAGGGAATCTGCTCCGCGCCGGGGAGGGGGCACCATTATGGCTATTTGGCGGGCTTACCAATCACACACGCCCCTCCCCGGCGCTGGGCGAGCATCGCTCCTACACTGCGCCGGGGAGGGGTTGGGGTGAGGTCCTTTAGCCGATCACGATTTCAGGTGCAACCGCACGGTCCTGATCTCATAGGCCCCGAAATCGAGGGGCAGGCGGCCGCCCTCCAGCGCGAGCGGGCGAAGGGCGTTCTCTACCAGGTCGACTTCTTCGGCGCTCTCGACTTGCATGCCCAGGCTCAGCATGGCCCTGGCCGGGCGGCCATGGCTCTCATAGAGACGCACGATCAGATCTCGACCCGTGGCGGGCTGGTCCTCGGCGGGCTTGACGGCGGAGACGATCACCGCCTCGGGTGTGCAGGTGAGGAGGGGCACTCCGGGCTTCAGGTCGCCCCCGTGGGCCGGCTCCAACCGGCTGAGGAGTGGCTGGTTGAGCTCGGCCGCGCGCTGCGTGCTCCCCGCTTCCCGCCAGGTGCCTGCATGGGGGTAGAGGCTGTAGGTGAAGCGGTGCAGCCCCTGATCGGGGGCGCTATCGGGCTCATAGGGTGAGCGCACCAGGGTTAGCCCCAGGGTGTGATAGTGGGCGCTGTGGCCGTATTTCGCGTTATTGAGTAGCGAGAGCCCATAGTGGCTGTCGGAGAGATCAGCCCAGCGCTGAGTGGGCATTTCTGCGCCGTCTGCAGGGCGCTGCAGGCCGGCAAAGGGCACCTCGAAGGTTGCTTCGGTCCCCTCATCAAGGAGCGGCGTAAAGGTTGCGCGCAGCATGGGCGCATCGGTCGTGGCCGTGCCCTGCTCGTGCCAGTCGATCTCCGTCTCGAAGTCAATGCGGCGCAGGCCACGATAGAGCACGATGCGCTGCTTGAGCGCTGAGCTGAGCACCCTCTGGCTCACCTCCAGGATGCCGCAGACAGGGCCACTGGCCGCCGCCCTGATCTCTGCGCCTGCCACCAGGTGATCGACCCGGGTGATGATGCCCAGGTTCCAGGCCGACATGGTGTGCGGCGCCTCGTACTGCACTTCCAGCCGGTTCAGGCTGCCAGCCTGCACCCGCCTTTCCGGTCCCCAGCCTGCCCGACTGCCGGTGACGGGGCGGGCGTTCTCTTTGTCCCACAGTTCGTCGATAGCGCCGGAGGCCGGGTGGAGACGCAAACGCAGCAGCTCGTTCTCCAGAGTGAGCCCGTCGGGGGTTGCCACGCCACCGGTAAAGGGCTGCGCCGCCTCGGCGAGCAAGCGGTAGACCTGGCTGCCCAGGGCCGGCACTCTCTCGGCGATGAACACCAATTCGTCGCCGACCACCTGCACCGGCGACTGCCGCCCAGCGGCATCCTCCACCCCTGTTGGCATGGGGCCGTTCAGGCTGCTCAGGGGGATGCGCACCACATCGCTGCGCTCCCAGGCGAGCGGGTTGTACACGACCACGCGCTCGCCCGCACCCGCGCCCGTATCGAGGTGAGCCGCCAGCCCGGCCAGGGCGTCGTTTGTGACCTGCGCCGCTGTTGCCGCTACCGGCGCCAGACGCTCGCGCGCCTCGCGGTAGGTGGCCCCGATGCCTGCGCCACAGAGGATATCGTGGAACTGGTGGAAGAGCAGCAGCCGCCAGGCCTCATCCAGTTCTGCTCGCGGGTAGGGCCGGCCGGCCTGCAAGGCGCTGGCTGTGGCGATCGCCTCGGCGCTCAGCAGGTCCGATTCACCGCGCCGGTTGAGCCATTTGATATCGCCATGGGTGGTATAGCAGCCCTCAAAGACGGGGTTCAGCTCGTGGCGGATCACCGGCAGTCCCTTCGCCTCTCGCTCGGCGCGCTGGAAAAAGCTGAGGGTGTCACTCAGCTGTGCATGGGGCACATAGGGGGCCCGGTCAATGGCGCGCGCCGTCTCGATATCGCGGGCCGTGGCGCCGCCCCCATGATCGCCTACGCCATACACGTAGAGCCCCGCCGGCAGCTGCAAGCGCTTATCCAGGTCCATAGCCGGGGCCACGGTCGCCTGCGGCGAGATCTCGCCGTTGTAGCCGAGCGGGTCCACCATGGCCAGCACGCGCGATCCGTCGGGCGCCTCCCACCAGAAGAGGGGCTCGCCCCGACCGGCGCGACAGCAATAATAGTATTTGACGCCGGCCTTGGCCAGAATCTGGGGCATGGTGGCGGGGTGGCCAAAGGTATCGGGCTCCCAGCAGATCAGCGACTGGCGTCCGAAACGGCTCTTGACGTAACGCTGCGTGTAGAGCAGATGGCGCGCCAGTGCTTCGCCGCTGGCCATGTTGAGGTCACCCTCTACCCAGGTGTTGGCGGTCACATCCCAGCGGCCCTCACGCACACGCTCCTGAATACGGGCAAAGAGCGCTGGGTGCTGTTCTTCCATAAAACGGTAGGTGGAGGCCTGGCTCTGCGAGAAGACAAACTCGGGGTAGCGGGCCATGAGCTGGTCGGCGGCGGTGAAATCGCGCCGGCAGACCTCGATGGTCTCGGGCAGGGTCCACAACCAGTTCATATCGATGTGCGAGTGGCCGATAAAGTAGGTCGTGAATTCCTTGGCGCGGGTGGCAAAGGGCGCCAGCGCTGCGCGGGCGCGCGCCTCTCCCTCGGCCCAGGCGGCCCAGGCGTTGGCGCTCAGGTCGGCTGGGTCCACGCACGCCAGCGCCTGCTGCCAGGCTGCGCGCAGGGCGGGGCTCCCGTCGCGCTCGGCCAGGTAGTGGGTAAAGGCCATCTGCTGGCGGAAGAGCTCGAGATCAAAGAGGTGCTCCTCCAGGCGGCTGTAGCGCAGGTTGGTCTGGATGAAGATGCCAAAGCCGTCGCCCTGCTGTACGTGCACGGCCACGGTCATGGGCACGCCGGGGCGCGTATCCTCGCCCAGCAGGAGCGGCACGCCCCGCGTATCGGCCCACCAGCGGTCGCGGTAAGCCTCGCGCCCGTCAATGTAGAAGGTCGCGCCGATGGCCAGGAAAGTGACCATCTCTAGCCGGGAACCGGCCAGGGCAATCCCTTCACTCTCTGGCGGCGGCGTGAACGTGCGCCGGAACCAGACGTCCGAGGCCGCGGAGGACCAGGTGTGCGGCAGGGAGACCTCGGCCCAGCCACTGTCGTTGAACGAGGGCTCGGCAGCCCCGGCGGGGTTGCCGGCGCAAAAGCGCCACTGGGTCAGCTCGCAGGTGCGCCGCAGCGCCGCGATCTTGCCGGCCAGGGCGCTATCCAGCGCGCTAAGGTCCTGGAAAGCCATTTGACCATGCTCCTTCTGCTGGACCTCCCGGAGGTCCCGAACTTCCGGGAGGTCCAGGAAACTTACCGTGCCCACCCCATCGCCCGCAGGCGAATGAGGGTAGCCTCTTCGACCGCCTCGGCGAAGCGCTCCCAGGTACCGTGACTGAGGGCCCGGAAGATGGCTGGCCGCTGAGAGCGGAAGGTTAAGAACATAAAGCGGCGGAAGAGCTCCGCGTCGGGGTCTGGGACGTCGGGATCGGTGGTCGCTTCGAGATCAGCCGCGAGCTTGAAGAGTGGCAGTCCATAGCCGGTGACGCCCTGCACCAGGAGCGCCGTCTCGGCGCCATAGTCGGCGGTGATCTGCTCCAACCCTGCCGGGGTCGTCAGCAAGCGGAGAGCGTCTGCCGTGTCGAGGTCCGCCAGGGTGCCGGTATAGACGCCCGCCAGTTGCTGCACGGCCTCTACAGTGCGGCGCCAAGCCTCCACAAAGACCTCCCGTTCGGCGGCGTCCTCGGAGGAAGCGATGATCTGCCACAGCACCTCCTGGTAGACGTCGGCAACCTTGAGCTCAGCGCGGCCGCCCGTGGCGCGGGCAATGACCTCGTCGACGCCGATACCCTTGCCTGTCGCGGCGCGCACGCCGTCGGCCGAGTGCACCGAGAGCATGGCGCCAAAGTGGGCAAGGATGCTGGCGCAGGCATTGACCTGGGGCCACAGGTCGCGCTCGGGGTCGGCCTCATAGTCGTGCCGCTTGGTAAAGCCGATGTTCGGCCCGGCCGAGGCGATGGCCCCTGCCGGGAGCGCCATCACCTCATGCAGCAGTACCAGGTAGAACAAGAGCTCCCGGGGCGGCATGGGCTGGGGCGTCTCGTCGAGGGAGAGCTCGTAATCGAAGGGTTGATCCCCGCGCAGGCGCGCTGCCAGGTCGTAAAGCTCCTTGTGTACGGCGCAGGCCCGCCAGTACTTCTGCCCCAGGCGCATGATCTCACTGGAGCCGAACTCGAAGGTGAAGGGGGGCTGGTCGGGCAGAATGTTGGGCACCTCGAAGCGGCGGCCCCGGAAGGTTTCGAGCACCTGGCGTGTGGCCAGCGGGTCCAGGGGAGCGGCGAAATCGAACAGGTGGCACGTATCGACTGTGAATTTGGTATAGTCGCGCGACTCCTCCATGGCCAGCTTATTCAAGGCCAAGGAGCGGGCGAGCGCCTCCTCGTTGCGGCCGGTGACGATAGCGTGGTCCGCATCGGCGCCGATGGGCAGCTCCTGCCGGGTATAGCCGCCCTGACTGGCAAAGGCAAAGAGCCCCGCACGCAGGAGCTCTCGCGGGCCATAGCCGCCGGTGTGACCGATGCCCGGAAACTCAGCCGGGTTGACGCCCTCGGGGATCAGCTCACGCACAATCGATTGTTGCACAAACCAAAAGGGGGCTGCGCTTTTAAGCAGGGCGCGGAAGATGCCATCCCACCCGCCAAAGGTGCTCTGATCGCGCAGGCCGGGCACATCGGGTGGGGCCAGCACGATGCGGTTGCCGGCGCCAAAGCCGCGCTGATAGCCGCTCTGGTTGATGGCAACCAGGCGCCGGGCTGGGGCTAACTGCCGCTCCCAGGTCAGCATGTTCTCATAGCTGGCCGGGAAGATCAGGTCGTTGCCTACCGCCTGGCCGCCGGTGAGCCCTGTCTCAGGCAGGGGCTTGCCCTCACTGCGCAGCAGGATAATATCGCGGCCGGCCGAGCGGCCGGTGAAGAGTGATGCCTCTCGGAAAGAGACGCGCGAATCGGCAAAGATGACGTCCTCAGCCATGCTCGTATCCTCCACTGGGTAGTTGATCTGCCACAGGCTGATGCCATTGTACCCGACGGAGAGCGAACATGCAAAAAGTGGGGTAGTGGTGGGTGCAGCTCGCTGGTGGATGCGTACACCCGGGCCCCGCCCTGGCGTGAAGGGGGTAGCAGGGATGGGTGCCACGCCCTGGCTGAGCGACAGCCCCCGATGGAAGTACGCCCATAGATGTCGCCCGGTTGCGCAATCTGCGCCATGGGGGTATAGTGGATGGGTATTGATGACTGGCTATGAAAGGACAATGGGAGTGACTTTTCTAACGCCGATGACGGAAGAAGAGTTTGTGGCCTGGCGAGCCCAGACTGTGAAAGGCTATGCGGCCGAGAAGGTGCGGGCGGGCAATTGGAAGCCAGAGAATGCCCTCGAGCTCGCCGAGCGCGATACGCGCGAGCTTTTGCCCAACGGCCTGAGCACCCCCGGGCACTACCTGTTCTCGATCCGCGAGGAGTCGCTGCCCGAGCCGGTCGGGACGATCTGGCTTGCCGTCAATGCCGGCTGGGGGAAGCCCATCGCTTTCATCTATGACCTCCAGATTGCGGAACCCTATCGCCGGCGCGGATACGCCACACAGGCTCTGGCGCTGGTGGAGGACAGGGCGCGCGAGTTGGGCGC
The DNA here is from genome assembly GCA_034436375.1 of Anaerolineae bacterium. Classification (GTDB taxonomy): domain Bacteria; phylum Chloroflexota; class Anaerolineae; order SpSt-313; family SpSt-313; genus DAOTVS01. The sequence continues at coordinate 11,588 of DAOTVS010000218.1, forward strand.
AGAGACCCTCGCCCTGCACGTCTTTGGCCACAACACGGCTGCCCTTGCCCTCTATGAAAAGGCGGGCTTTCGGGCCACCAACATCAATATGGTCAAAGACCTGCACTTGCCCGCACCCGCGCCCGAGGCTGCCTATCACCTGCGCCGGGCCGATAGGGCTATGCCCAGCCGCGAGGAAATGCTCGCCGTGATCGCGGGGCAGAACCATATGACCCTGGCCCTGTGCAAGGAGGGCGAGCCCTACCTGGCGACGGTGAGCTATGGCTTTGACCCGGCTGCGGATTGCTTCTATTTCCACTGCGCGCCAGAAGGCAAGAAGATTGATTTTCTGCGCGCCAACCCCATCGTCTGGGGCCAGGTGATGGTGGATGACGGCTACCTCGCAGGCAAGTGTGATCACGCCTACCGGACGGTGCAATTCCGTGGCCGGGCAGAGTTTGTGGCCGACCTGGAGGAAAAGCGCTCTGCCCTGGCCCTGATGGTCGATCAACTGGAGCCAGACCCTGCCCCTGTCAAGGCGAGGCTTCTTGCCGGCGAACGCTGGCACAAAGTGACGCTCGTGCGTGTGCGCGTGCTGGAGATGAGCGGCAAGCGGAACGAGTAGCTGAGGGCACTGAAGCAGCTCGTGGAATCGCAGTTCTTTCAGTCAGTGCCCTCGCCTCTCACCCCGCCGCGAGCGCAAATGCGTGCAGGAATCGCTCATCGGTGCGTTGGGTGGGGTCAAAGCGCTCGCGCAGGCGATAGTTGCGCTGCAATTTGCGCCCCAGTGTCCGTTGCCACTCCTCCTGATAGCGGCCCAGGAAAGCGGCGCTGACATCGCCTGCAGCCACCGCCTGTGCCGCCACCTGGCCCGCCAGGCGCCCCGCCTGCATAGCGTTGAGGATGCCGCCGCCGGTCAGGGGGTCTACCTGCCGTGCCGCATCGCCGACCAGCATCAGCCCTGCCATCACCATGCGTGCGGGCGAAGGCGCCACGGGCACATTGCCGGCGATCAGGGTGACGGGAGAGCCCTGGCTCAAGCTGCGCCGGCCCTCGATGAAGCGGTGCAGGTAGTCGAGCGGGGCGCGCCCGCCGGCCAGGTCGGCCTGCACGCCCAGGCCTACATTGGCGCGCCCTTCGCCCTTGGGGAAGACCCAGGCATAGCCGCCGGGCGCCACGTCATAGCCAATGGTGTAGGCCGTGCAGGCGGGATCAATCTCGATGCCGGCCAGGAGATATTGGGCGCAGACCATCGTATCGGCCAGGGGAAGCTGCAGGTCGAGCCCCGCCCAGCGGCCGACCTGCGCCTCGATGCCGTCCGCTGCGATCACGACCCCCGCTTCCAACTCAATCTCACCTGCGACCGGTTGGCCCTGAGGCCGCACCCTGACCCCGCGCATCTGGCCCTCTTCCAGGAGCACGCCAGTCACCGCCGCCTTGACGCATATCTCGGCCCCAGCAGCCACCGCCCGCTCGGCCAGGGCGCGGTCGAACACCCGCCGCTCCAGGATATAACCTTTGCCGCCTTCTGCCCTCCACTGGAGGGGATGAGAGGGGGATGTGCCGGCGCCATTCAGGGCCGTGATCTCGGCGCGGGTGATCTCGGCTGTGATCCAACGGGGGTTCGGCTCTACCAGAGATGCCAACAGTTCCGCGGCCACGCCTTCGGCGCAGCGCACGGGTGAGCCGATCTCCTGCCGCTTTTCCAGCAGCAACACCGAGAGGCCCTGTTGCGCCGCCTGCCAGGCGGCCATCGCGCCGCCCGGGCCGGCGCCTACCACGATCACATCGTAGCGGCGCTTGCTGGGGCCGGCGGGCTGCCGGGCCGACTCGGCGCGCCGGCCGCCTGGCAGGCGGCGCTCCACACTGAGCGCTCCCATGGGGCAGGCAACCACGCAGTTTCCGCACTCGCTGCAGGCCAGGTCGTCGACTTGCAGGCGGGTTTCGGCCAGGGTGAGCGCCTCCGTGGGGCAGACGCTCACGCAGCCGCCGCAATAGGCGCAACGTTCCGGGTCGAGGATGACCATGCAGACCTCCTTGGTGTGATATCGCGACACGGCCTACCGGGCCGTCTCTACAGTGCAGCACACGGGTAGAGACGCGCTGGTGGCGCGTGTTGCCCGGATGATAGAACACACCACCGGGCAAACGGTCGCGGCATTGCTTCCGTGATGCGTATGTTTTATAATTCAGGCATCGGTTGTGTGCGCCACAAGCCCCGAGAGGAGGATGCTGCCATGCCAACCCCGACCATGCAGGAAGACCCCGTGCGCCTGACGCTGCGCCTGTTGGACGAGCTCTTGACCGGTGAAGCGGCGCGGACCGTCGGCGTGCGCCTGTGGGATGGCACCCCCTGGCCCGACGCCGGGCCGCGCCCCGTGACATTGGTCCTCAAGCACCCCTGGGCGCTGCGCGCCATGTTCCTGCCCGGCTCGGAGCTGGGCCTGGCCGAGGCCTATCTCTATGACGATTTCGATATCGAGGGAGATATTGAGGTCGTGTTCGGCCTGGCCGATGCTATTGCCGAAGCTACCGCTGGCTGGAGTAGAAAGCTGCGCGCTGCCCGTGACCTGCTGCGGCTGCCCGCCCCGGCTGAGAGTGGTCGCCAGACTCGGCGCGGGCGCGCCCGGCTCGGCGGCAGGCGCCACTCGCTGGCGCGAGACAGGGCGGCGGTGACCTATCACTATGACGTCTCGAACGATTTCTATGCCCTCTTTCTGGACCGGCGCCTGGTCTATTCCTGCGCCTATTTCAGCACTCCCGACGAGGGTCTGGATACGGCTGAGGAACGCAAGCTGGACTATATCTGCCGCAAGCTGCGCTTGCAACCCGGGCAGCGCTTGCTGGACCTGGGCTGCGGCTGGGGTGGGCTGGTGATGTACGCTGCTGAACACTATGGCGTGGATGCCACCGGCATCACCCTCAGCCAGCCGCAGGCGGAGCTGGCCAACGAGCGCATCGCCGCCGCCGGGCTGCAGGAGCGCTGCCGCGTGCTTGTGCAGGACTATCGGGAAGTGGAGCAGTGGGAGGGCTATGATGCCCTGGCCTCGGTAGGCATGTTCGAGCATGTCGGCGCCGCCCTGTTGCCAGCCTATTTCGAGCGCGCACGGCGGCTCTTGCGGCCGGGGGGCGTTTTCCTGAACCACGGCATCGCTAACCGGGCGGGAGGCAAGCCGCAAAAGGGCCCGAGCTTTTCCGATACCTATGTCTTTCCCGACGGCGAGCTGGTGCCGATCAACGTCACCCTGCGCGCCGCTGAGGGGGCGGGGTTTGAGGTGCGCGATGTCGAGAGCCTGCGCGAGCACTATGCCCTGACCCTGCGCCACTGGGTGCGCCGGCTGGAGGCCAACCATGCCGAGGCCCTGCGCTATGTGGATGAGCCCACCTATCGGGTGTGGCGGCTCTTCATGTCGGGCTCCGCCCACGGCTTTACCTGCGGGCGCCTGAACGTGTATCAGGCGCTCCTCGTGCGGCCCGATGCGCAGGGCCGCAGCGGCCTGCCCTTGCAGCGCGGCGACTGGTACAACCCGTCCTCGTAATGCGTGATGCGTGAGGCGAGCTTGGCAAGGCCCTGATGATATCAGAGGAGGACGAGTGAATGAACTATCCCACGCAAGTGGCAGCCCCAGGGGTCGTCTACCAGAACTGGTATGGCACCCATAACTATGAGAGTCGCCAGAACACCCCCGTGACTTTTCTTGTCATGCACGACACTGAGGGGTCATTATCTGCGACCCTGAGCTGGTTCGCGAACCCCGCCTCAGAGGTGTCGGCCCACGACGTCATCAATGTGGACGGCGCCGTCTACCGCTGTGTGACCTATGATCGGGCAGCCTGGCAAGCGGGTGGGCCTACCTCAAAACTGAACCCCGGCGCCAATTTGAAATCGATCGGTGTTGAGATGGTCTACCCGGCTGCACCCGCCAGCCCGCCCTGGCCGCCGGCGCAGCTGGATGCCGCCGTCAAACACTGCCGCGAGATTGTGCGTGCCTTTGCCATTGCCCGCGACCACGTGGTCAGGCACGCTGACATTGATCCCACCCGCCGCAGCGACCCGCGCAATTTTCCCTGGACGTGGTTCTTGGACAACATCTATACGGAGGTCAATATGGCGAACGTGCAGGAAGCGATCCGGCAGCAGGCCTGGATGCAGGCTGGTCTCAGCTATAACCCCAATGCCGCCTTTGCCACCTTTGCCCGCGCCCACAATCTGGGCGCGCCGATGGGGCCCGAGACAGACACGATCACTGACGGGCGCACCTACCGGTGGCAGCGTTTTGC
>DAOTVS010000219.1:0-5240 GCA_034436375.1 Anaerolineae bacterium
GGCTTCCGCCAACGACAACGCCTCGGGCGCGGCGGCATTGCTCGAGCTGGCGCATACCCTGCGCACACTGATCGATGCCGGCCGCCTGGCTCTCCCGCAGCGCAGCATTCGCCTGCTCTGGGTGCCCGAAATGACGGGCACGGTGGCCTACCTGGCCACTCATGAGGAAGAGATCGGCCGCATGGTGGCCGGGCTGAATCTCGACATGATAGGCCAGAACCAGGCGCTCTGTGGCAGCGTCTTTGTTATAGAGCGGCCGCCCGAGGCGGCGGCGAGCTTTGCCGGTGACTTGATTGAGGCCCTGCGCGATCGGATGCAGGAGGGCGCCGCCAACCCGGGGGGCTGGGCGCGCTATCCCCTCTACCGGCAGGCAGTCACGCCCTTTATGGGCGGCAGCGACCACATGATTCTTTCGGACCCGGCCGTAGGTGTGCCCACGCCCATGCTGATCCAGTGGCCCGACAAATTCTACCACACCTCCGCCGATACGCTCGACAAGGTCGATGCTGGCATGCTCGCGGTCATCGGGGGCCTGGCAACGGCCTATGCCTACTTTGTGGCCGCGGCGGGAGAGCAGGAGGGGCGATGGCTGGCGGGTGAGATAGTCGCGCGTGCCCAGGCAGCCCTGGCCCGCGTGGCCCAGGATGGCTACACGCGCGCCCTCGAGGCCGGCGGGCCGGCGGCGCTCAAGCAAGCCTGCCGGCGCCTGGAGCAGGACCTGGCCTTCCGGGCTGGCCGGGCGCAGGCGGCACTGGAGACTCTGTTGCGGCTCTCGCCGGCATTGGGGCCCGCTGTGACTGCCGGGCGCGGGGCCATCCGCAGGGCGCAGCAGCAGGCCTGGGCCGCCGTGCAACCGGAGCTCGACCGGCTGGCGCGAGCCCAGGGGGTTGCGGAGCTCGAGCCTGTGGAGCCCTGGGGCGAGCTGGGCGAGCGCGTATGGCGGCGGCAGTTCCGGGGGCCGCTGACGGGGCGCACCCTGGAGGCTCGCGCCGGTGCGGCGGACCGGGTGGCGTTGCAGGAGTTGGCGCGCACGCACGCGCAGGTGTTCGATGCGTTGCTGCTCTACCTGACCTACTGGATGGATGGTCGGCGCAGCTTGAGGGAGATTGCGGACCTGGTGGAATGTGAGACTGGTCTGCGCGATGTGGGTCTGATGACGCAGTTGGTGGGTATTCTGGAGCGAGCGGGGCTGATACGTAAAGCGTAAAGCGTAAAACGTAAAGCGTAAAGCGTAAAGCGCAAAACGTAAAACGTAATACGTAAAGCGTAAAACGTAATGCGTAAGGTCGCCATGCCGGGAATGCGTGCTTGCTCTGCATCGTTCCCGCCGGTTGGGAGATGGTGCGAAGCAACAAGAGCTTGCCATGAGGACCTTACGTTTTACGCCTTATGTTTCATGCCCTAGGGGAGGGACGGGAATCGATGTACCCCATGTACATCGGGTACCGGCGGCGTAAGCCAAAGCGCTGGCCGTGGGTGCTCCTGCTGGTGGTTCTGGCGGCTGCTGCCGCCGGCATCTGGTATGTCTACCGCTATCGGCCGGCCCTGCTGGCGCAGGCGCTCGCCCGGGTCCCGGCTGACAAGCTGCCTGCGGAGCTGCGCCCCCAGCCGACGGCGACCCCTACCGTCCATGTGCCAACGGCGGCGGAGTACCTGGCCGAGGGCGACCGCCTGTTCAACAACGGCAAGATGGGCGAGGCGCTGCAACAGTATCAAAAAGCGATTGCCTCGGACCCCATGAACGCTCAAGCGCATGCCGATGCGGCGCTGGCGATGGCGCTGCGGGCCGACTACAAAGGCGCGGTGCAGGAGGCCCAGCGCGCGGTAGAGATCGACGGCCAGACGGCCGACTACCAGGCGATCCTGGGCATGGCGCAGGACTGGAACGATCAGGCCGAACAGGCTGTGCTGACCTGCCTGCGGGCCGTGGACATGGACCCCAAGTCGGTGATGGCACAGGCGTTCTTGGCCGAAGCCTATATGGATACGGACCGTCTTGACCAGGGGAAGCAAGCGGCACAGCAGGCCATCGCCCTGGACCCGAACAATCTTTGGGCGCGGCGAGCAGCGGCCTATGTGTATGAAAAGCAGGGCGACTATCAGAACGCGATCAACGAGTACCAGCGGGATCTCGATAACCATCCCCACATGGGCTTCCTGTGCATGGCTATTGGGCGCAACTATGCGGCCCTGGAAAAGTACACCGAGGCCATTGCTGCGTACCAAAAGGCTGCCGATATTGACCCCACCGACGCGCAGGCCTATGATGCAATGGGTTGGGCTTATTATTCGCAGCAGGACTATGAGCGCGCCTCGGTGTTGCTCAAAAAGGCTCTCGATGTCGACCCGAACTACACGGCGGCCTATGGCCGGTTGGGGGTGGTTTACTATGTTCAGCGCAATTACGAAGAAGCCATCAACTGGTTGACTCAGGCCATCGACAAGGGCACCCCGCGGGAGGAATACTATTATGAGCTGGGTTACTCGTATATCTTCCTGGGTGATTGTGACAAAGCGACAGCGCCTTTGAAAAAGGCTTTGGAAATAGACCCGAATTGTGATGTGGCCAAGCAAGGCCTGGCCCAGTGTGGAATAGCTGTTGAGGGCAATGAAACGAAAAAGCAATAAAAAAGACTGGCGCTACATGGTTGGCATCGGCATGAGCCTGCTGATGGCGGGCTCGATGCTATGTGGAACGGTCATGATGTTGCGGCCTGCGGACCGCCCCGCGCCGCCGACTCCCGAGGTCACGCAGCCGGCGGCGACCCCGGCTCCGCCCGAGATAACGCAACCGACCGTTGCCCCGACGCCGACCGGACCGGCTCAACCGACCGCCACGCCGGCGCCGACCAGCACGGTGACAGCGGATGTGGCAGCCGGCAAAGACTCCTTCACCTTCGCCGTTTGCGGGGATACCCGCAACGGCGATGCTGTCTATGCCAGCATCTTGCAGCAGGTCATGAACGATGGTGCCCGCTTCCTCATCCACACCGGCGATATCGTCCCTACTGGCCTGGAGTTCGAATGGAAGAGCTGGCAAAAGATCCAGCAGGCCCTGACCATCCCTTTCTACCCGGTGCCGGGGAACCACGACGCTCTGCTGGGCAATATGGGCCCCTACCTGAAATACAGCGGCGCCCCGGCGGCCCACTATTCCTTTGACATCGGCCGGGCCCATTTCAGCTTTGTCGATAGCCACAGCGGCTATCTCACCGCCGACGAGACGGCCTGGCTTGATGCCGACCTGGCCCGGACAGCCCAGCCGCTCAAGATCGTCGTGCTGCACTATCCGCCCTTTGACCCCAACGGTGGGGAGCACGTGATGACCCGCGGCGCGGAAGAGTTTATGAGCCTGATGCAGGCGCGTGGGGTGCGCTATGTGTTCGCCGGGCACCTCCATGCCTATGAGGCGGCTGAGCGCGACGGCGTGCAGTATGTGATCACCGGCGGCGGCGGCGCGCCCCTCAGCGCCCCCGAGGACCAGGGCGGCTACTATCACTACCTGCTCGTGCACGTGCGGGGCGAAGAGTTATCCTACGAGGTGGTGAGAGTGCCTCAGCCCGGGGCGCAGATCGTCCCCCTGCGCGCCGCCGCCTGACGGAATCGCCAAACGCCGGATTTGCACGGAACGGCAGTTTCTGCTATAATACCCGCCGTTGCGGGCGATTAGCTCAGTTGGTTAGAGCGCACGGTTCACATCCGTGAGGTCATAGGTTCGAGTCCTATATCGCCCACCACAAAGGCAACCCGGCGCGCTCCAGGTTGCCTCTTTTTGTTTCTCCGTGTCGCCCTGCCCTTCCGAGTGCCCCAAGCATCCCCATCTCGCCCGCGCCAACGTCTTGGAGAGCATGTTCTGCAGGCCATGGATCAGAGCGAGTTGTCGCGCGCGGAGGGTCGCCCCTGGGGGCTCAAGCTTCTCGTTAGCCGGCCCGCCTTGCTCGAAATGCGCTCATTCTGAACTTTGACTCCTCGGCCCTCAGAGCGTAGAATACATACCGCCTGGTGCCCCTCCGAACGCGTCATACGGCGAAAGGACTCCCGATGGACGGCAACCCTCTCTACTACAGCAGTGAGCCCATCGTGCTGCGGCGCCGCATTCATATGGCAGCGGCTGGCATCGGGCGCCCCGTTCTCTGCTCTGCGCTGCCGCCAAACAGGCCCTTTGCGCCAGACAGGCTGCGCCCATGAAGAGCCGCCTGGCCCGGGGAATCCGCGATAGCCAATGGTCCGTGCTGTGCCGCTGCCTGGCGATCATCCGCCGCGTGCAGCGCGGCCCGGCCGATGGCGAGGATCTGCTCCGCGCCGTGCTGGAGCAAGAAGGCCCCAACGCCTATGGCGACGATGAGGGCGAAGCCCGACGCATCCGCCTGGAGAAGGACCTGGCGCGCATCCGCGACAAGCTGGGGGTCGAGATCTATGCCGACCGTCAGATTGGCGGCTATGTGATCCGCGACACCTGGCTGCCCCTGCTGGACCTGCCCGATGAGGACCTGGCCACCATCGCCTGGCTGGAGCAGACCTTTGGCCACGACTCACCGCAGCACGACGAGGTCCACGCCCTGCTGGGCCGCCTCCGCCTCTACCTGCCCCCCAACCGGCGCGCCGAGATTGAGCGTCGCCGCAACACCCTGCTGGTGGACCTCGGCCAGCGCGACCAGGATGAAATCCCTGCAACCCTCTGGGACGCCCTGACCCGCGCCCTCAGCGAGCGCCGCCGGGTCGAGTTCCTCTACCAATCACCCCGCTACAGTGACGGTATCCCGCACCGCCACGTGGTCGACCCGTGGGAGCGCTATTTCGACACCGTGCGCGGCCACTATTACCTGCACGGCTGGTGCCACTACAGCCTGGGGCCCCAGGGCCGTGAGGAGCAGGGCCACTATATCGACTATCGCCTCGGCCGCATGCGCGAGCTGCAGCTGCTGCCCGAAAAGCTCCCCCCGCAGCCCCCGCCTGCCCCCCACTATCGCGTGGAATACGAGCTGGCCCCCGAGCTCGCCCGCCTCGGCGTCAGCCGCCCGCGTGGCATCCGCATCCTGCAGGTCGAGCGCCACGAGGACGGCAGCGCCCGCGTGCTCGGCCAGGCCGAAAGCCTCTTCTGGGCCGCGCAGGCCCTGCTGCCCTATGGCGCCGGCTGCCGCGTCCTCGGCGGCCCGCAGCTGCGGCGGCAGATGCAGGAGATAGTGAGAAAGATGGCGGAAATCTATGCGGAGGACGAGTAGTACCCACGGATGTGGGGG
>DAOTVS010000220.1:0-10107 GCA_034436375.1 Anaerolineae bacterium
GCTGACCAAGTGCGAACGTCGGCCTGGACCGTGGCCGTCGCTGTAGCTTTAGCGGTGGAGGTGCTCCCCCGGCGGGCCGCACTCAGGCCGATCGCTCCCCAGGTCAGGGCGCCCAGGGCGACAACGACCAGAGCGATGAGGCCCAGCCGGTGTACAGGGTTGGTCTGCAGGCGTTGCCATGGGGTCAGGGGGGCCGGCGTTTTCGCGACAGGACGACTGGACTGCCCCTTGGCCCGCTTTTTTCCCTTCTTGCTCAAGATCCCCTCCCCATATCATCATCCCAGGTATTGCACCGCAAAGGGCGCTGCAAGCGCAAAGGAAAGCCGGGGTACGAGATTATTGGCCCTTGCTACGTATGGGCCTCTCTGCGGCCCTGCCCTTTGCGGTTCAGCAGTTCTTCCCCCTCTTCCAGGGCGCTCCCAGGCGGACGATGTGCTCGCCCTGCAGGCCGCAGGTGGCATTGACCGTATCCACGAGCAGCCGGGACTCTCGCACGAGCCAGGCATAATCGTAGCAGGAATGGCCGGCCACGATCACGGCGCAATCGGCAGCGCGCAGCCGTTCGGCCGTCAGGGGCACACTCTCCAGCGCCAGCGACTGCCGGCAGAACACGTCGCCGCCGACGTGAAAGTGTGATACGTAGGGATCATTATAGCTGACCTTGGCCCCCGCGCCTAACAGGAGCTCGATGATGCGTTCGGCCGGTGAGTTGCGCGCGTCATCCACGTCGCGCTTAAAGGTCACCCCCAGAAGCAGCACCTCGGCGCCGCGCAGCGGCAGCCCGTACGCGCCGAGGGCTTCGGTGATGAGCCCTACCACGTGGTAGGGCATGCCTTGATTGACCTCGGCAGCCAGCTCCACGAACTTGGTCCAAAAGTCGTACTCGCGCGCCTTCCAGGAGAGGTAGTAGGGGTCTACGGGGATGCAGTGCCCACCTACGCCCGGCCCGGGGGTGAAGGGCATATAGCCAAAGGGTTTGCTCGCGGCGGCGGCAATGACCTCCCAGATGTCGATGCCCATGCGCTCGGCGAGGATGGCCAACTCGTTGACCAGGGCAATATTCACACTGCGGAAGATGTTCTCCAATAGCTTGGTCATCTCGGCTGCACGGGGGCTTGAGACGATATGCACCTCCGGCGTCAGCCGGGCCAGGAGCCGCGCAGTGAGGGCGGCGGATTGGGGATCAACCCCGCCCACGACCTTGGGCGTATTGTGCACCGTGTGCATCCGGTCGCCAGGGTTAATGCGCTCTGGCGAAAAGGCCAGATAAAAATCGATGCCTGCGTGCAGGCCCGTGCGCTCCAGAATGGGCTGCACCTCCTCTTCCGTCGTGCCAGGGTAGGTAGTGCTCTGTAACACAATGAGCTGCCCCGGCTGCAGGCGCGGCGCGATTCCCTCAGCAGCAGCGATGATATAGGAGAGGTCCGGCGCGCGTTGGCGGTCGTTGGGCGTGGGCACGCAGATAAAGATCACATCGACCGTGCGCAGGCGGTCATAATCGGTGCTCGCCTCCAGACGGCCGGCGCTGCGCTGGGCGGCGATCTGAGCTGAAGGCACATCCTGCAGGTAGCTTTCGCCCCGTTGCAGCGCCGCCACCCGCTCCTCATTCACATCCAACCCCAATACCGGAAAACCGACCTCGGCCAGCGCCAGGGCCAATGGCAGGCCGACGTATCCCAGCCCGATGACCGCGATGTGTGCGGTGCTCGAGTCGATTCTATCCTGCAAAACCATGAACAACCCCCGAAAAAAGCGATCCGCCAGCAGACGCTGTGGCGCTTGCTACGAAATGGGTGTAGAGCAAGATTTCACCCTGCCCACGAACCTGGATGCTCCAGACGCTGCAGCGCTGCCATGGTCATTTCGGGTTGGTCTTGCCTGTCTGGGGCCTTGTCCGCGGATCGATCTCAAGCCAGATCAATGCCACCAGGCCGGCCAACGCGACCAGGCCGCCAACCACATATCCTTCAATTACGCTCGCCTCGGTGACAAGGGTAGCCGCCATGCCGCAGGCGCCCGCCACCAGGCAGAGGATGAGCACAGCCTCGCGTTGGCTGTAGCCCAGGGCCACCAGGCGATGGGAAGTGTGGTCTTTGCCCGGGGTCGTGAGGGGGTTGAGCCCGCGCCGCAGGCGGGAAACCGTGACCAGGGTGGTATCGAAGATTGGCAGAGCCAGCACGAGCACGGGCGCCATCCAGGTGACGAAATCCCAGTTATCGGGAAAGCGGAGCTTGATGCCCACCGCTGCCAGCATAAAGCCCAGGAAGAGCGCCCCCGAGTCGCCGATGAAGATGCTGGCCGGGTTCGCATTGTAGATCAAAAAGCCCAGGCAGGCCCCCAGGAGCCCCGCGGCCAGCATTCCCACCAGATATTGCCCGCTCATGGCGGCCAACAGCAGGAAAAAGGCAGCGGCGATGGCGGCAATGCCGCTCGAGAGGCCGTCCATGTTATCCAAAAAGTTGACAGCGTTGGTAATGCCCACCACCCAAAGCAGGGTGACGACGATATTGAGCACCGGCTGGTGCAGCGCCTGCACCTGCACGCCCGAGATGATCAGGATCACGGCGCCCACAACCTGCCCAACCAGCTTGGACAGAGGGCGCAGGCTCCATCGGTCATCCCACAGGCCGACGCCGGAAACGACGGTTGCCCCCAGGAAGATGCCGATGACCTGGCGGATATAGAACAGGCGGCCGAAAAGCAGCAGGGCAACCATGAAAGCCAGGAACACGGCCACCCCGCCCACGCGCGGGATAGGGGTGCTGTGGATTTTGCGCTGGCTGGGCTGATCCATAAAGCCCCAGCGGCTGCCCACGTTTCTGGCCAGCGGGGTGATTCCAGCCGCCAGGAGCAGGGCGCTGAACAGGATGAGCAGGTAGGTGCTCATTTCTGGCTTCCCTGGCTCAGGCTGGCCTGGATCTGCTTGATCAGGTCATCAAGAGACGCTTGATCGCTCTGCGGCGCCAGTTGGCGGGCGATGGTCGCCGAGCTGAGCGCCTGGGTGTATTGGCCCGTCTGCTGGTAGAGCAGCGCCAGGTCCTTGTTGGTCTGGTAATCCTGCGGGTAGAATTTGAGGATCAACTGCTTCTCCTTGATGGCGTCTGCATACTGGCCGCGGTTGGAGTAGATATAGGCCATGGCGTTGTGCGCCTGCGCCAGGCCGGGTGTGATCTGGACGGCCTTTTGATAGGCGCTCAGGGCCTGATCGTCCTGTTTCTGGCTCAGGTAATAGTCGCCCAACTGCAGGTAGGTCTGGTCGTAGCGGTTATCGAGGGCCAGGGACTGCTGGTATTTGGCCAGCGCTTCCTGCGGCTGACCCGCATTCAACAGGGCCTCCCCCCACTCGTCAAAGATCTCGGCATTGTGCGGGCTCAGACGTGCAGCCGCAGCATAGTACTCTAGCGCTTTTTGCTGCTTTTCCTGGCGCGTAGCCGGGTCCGTGGCCACGCTGGCCCAAGTCGTATACAGGCGCGCCAGGTTGGCGGAATGATCGGTATTGAGTGGGTTCTCGGCGCGCGCCTGCAGCAGCTCCTGCTCACTGCGCTCCAGGTAGCGTTCCTGCAGCGTCGGGTCATTGGTGGTCACGGTGGCGCGCTCCAGAAAGGCCTTGCCGAAAAAGAGACGGTAATAGTCCTCGTGGGGCTCCAGGCTGAGTGCGCGGTCATAGTAGTAGAGCGCCGAGTCGTAGAGTTGTTGCAAGGTGGTCTGGTCGGCGCTGTGCGCGCTGGCGGCGTTGGTTGCAGGGAGGTGGAAGCTATCCCAGGCGATCTTGTAATAGATATCGGCGCGCACGATCGTGGCGTTGTTGTAAACGAGCACGCCCACGACCAAAGCCAGCACCGGGTAAGCCCACACCCAATGCCGGCCAAAAGAGGGCGCGTGCAGGGTCCGCCTGCCGGGCAGGAAGAAGGCTGCGAGCAGCACCAGCCCCAGGGCGAAGGCATAGTAATAGTAGACGATGAGCCCCAGGTCGCGAGACCCTCGCAACTGCGATGCGTGGAAGAGAGCATAGATCAGGCCGCCCAGGAGGGAGATGCCCAGGTAGAGTCCCAGCGCTCGCGCCCACCAGCCACTGCTGGGGCGCTCGGGTTGGTTCTCGGCCTCGCCCACGATCAGCATGGCGCCCAATATCCAGGTCAGAAACACCATGGCCAGGATGCCCGGCGAGAAGGCAGCGGGCTGCCCGGCGGGCCGGATGAACGCCAGGGCATTTCCCAGCACCCGGAAGGGATTGGGGTCGCCCGTGGCATTGGTCGTCAGGTCGACGGAAATGGTGCCCAGGATCAGGGCGCCAATCAGCCCGATGGCGATCGGCGCGGCCATGGAGGGGGCAGGGGGCGCGGCCAGGGGCTCGATGGCGGTGCGGTGTTGCGCCTTGCGCTTGTGGCGGCTGGCCGGAATGGCCTGGGGCCGTGTGGCCGGCGCGAAATCGGGCTCGGGCCCCGCCTCGGGGCGCAGGGCGCCCATGCCCACCGAGATGAGCATGGCCAGCCCCAGCCAAAAGTAGACGCGGGTGGTGGCGATGGCGATGCCAAAATGGATCTCCACAAAGTGGGCCACGATCATGGCCAGGAGCCCCACCAGGAGCATCTCGCGCGAGCCAAAGCTCTCTGCAGCGTGGTCCCCTTGCGTACGGGCAAAAGCCGACACGATCAGAAAGACGGCCACGCCAAGGATCAGCCCGACCGGGATGCCTACGCCTGCGAAACGCAGAGAATGGTCGATCAGGAGCGGCACGAGTACCCCCAGCGCCGACCCGCCGATGGACAGGGCCAGGAAAAGCGGGCGCTGCCAACGGCCATGCTCTCTTTCCTCGTTTCGCTGTGGAATCAGGTGCAGCCAGCGCAGGCCATTGAGAAAGATGCCGACAAAGAGCGAAAAGTAGACGAGAAAGCCGATCATACCCGTCGTGATCAGCGCATCAAAGGTCTCGTTGTGCGAGCGGTCGGGCGAGGCGTTGCGCGCTTCATAATGAGCCAGGTCAGGCGGGTAGTAGGGGTTATAGGCCACATACATCGATTCGGGGCCATAGCCGATCAGGGTGCGCAGGGGGTTGGCCTCCAGGAGCTGGACGGCGCCCTGCCAGATCAGCACGCGCACACGGCCAGTGCCCGAGTCGGTGTCGAAGATCTGCCCCAGGCGCCCAAGATCGGGCACCTGGCGCAGTGGAGCCAGGGGGGTGTTGGGCAGGTTGAGAAAGCCCAGGAAGGCGAGCACCAATATCGATTGGATGCACCAACTGAGCCATAGCCAGCGCCGGCCCCTCTTGGCGAGGATGAGCCCCAGGTAGGCGGGCAAGATGCCAACCGCCGGGCTGAGCAGGGCCAGCACAATAGCCTTTCCTGCCTCGATGGGCCTGAGCCTCTTCCCGTCAGCCGCGGAGCGGCGCAGGGCCACCAGGGCGATGAGCATAAAGACGTAGAACCCGGCCATAAGCCCCAGCCAGGGGCCACGGCTCTGGCTAAAGTAGATGGTCATCAGCTGTAGCGCCAGTGCGAAGAGGTACGCCGCCCCCATAAAGGCATCGGCCAGGCTCGAGTTCTCCTCCGCGAGCAGACGGCGGAAGCGAGCCACCAGGCGCTCCAGGGTGATAAAAAAGGCCATGATCAGATAGGCGGCAATGAAAATGGCATTGCCCAGGTTGGCGGTGACGCGATCCACCACATCGCCGCCCCAGGGCAAGGGGTCGAGCCTGTAGTGCTGCAGCACACCATAGAGGGATATCGGCACGCTGGTGAGGACGATGACATTCAGCAGCCGCTCGAGCTGCGCTTTGGTGCGCAGGGTCTGCCAAGTGACAAAGAAGATGATGATATAAGAGAAGGTGGTGTAGGTGCCCTGCAGCCGTTGATAGGAGCCCCAGAAACTGGTGCGCGGCGCGATGGAAAAGAGGGTGGACTCAATGTAAACCAGCACCAGGAGCATGACCGAGAGCATGAGCGGCGTCGCGGTGAGGGAACGCCACCACACGCGGAGCGAGAGGGGCTTGCCGGCGGCGCCCCCCTGCGCATTCAACACAGCCCGCTCGATGCGGCTCACCAGCCATGCCAGCCCCATCAACAGCGCAATCGAGCGCAGCAGGGTCAGTTTGTCTGGCTCAAAGACCCGGCTGGAGTAGACATCAAAATAGAGCGGGGTCAGGATCACCGCAGCCAGCCAGCCGGCCTCGATGACGCGCTCGCAATAGTGTCCCAGTCGTGTATTCATGGCAGTCCTGTAGCGATCAGCGATCAGCGATCAGCTATTAGCTATCAGCCTTTGGCGACTGGCCTGTAACACAAGCATGGTGAAACGGCGCCCATCAAAGGTGATAGTTGTTAGCTGATGGCTGATGGCTACTCCGAAACCACTCTACAGTGCGCGCCAGGCCCTCACGCAGGCTCGTCTGGGCGCTGAAACCGAGCACACGGTCCGCTTTACGGGTATCCGGGACACGACGGCGCGGGTCCACAAAACGAGGCCCGTAGGCATCCGCATAGGGCTGCCGCACAATAGGGCTGGTTGATCCGCTGATTCGGATTACTTCGCGCGCCAGTTGCTCGATGGTCACCTCGTCAGCGTTTCCTACGTTAAAGACGTCGCCGACCGCCGCCGGGTGCGTGCCGGCCAGGATTGTGCCGCGCACCGTATCGGCCACGTAGGTGAAGGAGCGGGTCTGCTGGCCGTCGCCGTGCACAGTCAGGGGCTCCCCGGCCAGGGCCTGGCTGATGAAACGGGCGACTACGCTGCCATAGCCGGCCGGGTCGAGGCGGGGACCGTAGGCGTTGAAATAGCGCACTACCGAGACGGGCAGCCCCTGGTCGGCATAGGCAAAGGCCAGGTGCTCATCGAGCGCTTTGGAAGTGGCATAGGACCAGCGCGGCAGCCAGGTGGGCCCCAGGACGCGCGGGCCATCTTCGGCAAACGGGATGGCGGCGGACTCGCCATAGACTTCTGAGCTGGAGGCTATGCAAACGCGCACGCCATGGCGGTAGCAGGCAGCCAGGATGCTTTCGGTGCCGGCGACATTGGTGCGGATGCCGAGCAGGGGGTTATCGACCACGTACTTGACCCCGACCAACGCAGCCAGGTGAAAGACCACCGTGCAGCCCCGCACGAGCGATTCTACGAGAGCCGTATCACCAATATCACCTTCGACGAAGGTGAAGTGTGGCTCAGACACGAGGTGGGCGATATTGGCCCGCCTGCCCGTGGACAGGTTATCCAGCGCCGTCACATCCCACCCGGCAGCAAGCAGTCCATCTACGAGGTGAGAGCCGATGAACCCAGCCCCCCCTGTCACCAAGGCCTTCATGAATCGTTATGTTACCCCTGGAAGTTGAAAAAGGCAAATGCCTGCGAGTTCATATGGACCCCTGCAAGCTGGGGGCAAGCCTGCAATCCGCTGCTGATGGGCACTACCCGGACGGGCTGGCCCAGCCGGCGTTCGAGGGCCTTGCACTGAGTGCGGCGCACCGTCAGGACAACCGGGCACGATGCCCGGGCCAGATCGTCCAACAGAGGGGCAAAACCCTGGCTTTGACGTAGCTCCAGCGGCCCAATCTCGTCGATGATCAGCAGCTCTGCGCGAGCGAGCGTCCTCCGCACTGCGGCTGCCGCCCAGGCAAAGGTATCGGCATCAAAGCAGTAACGCCCCAGGCGCCCATCCTGATGGAATGTGCGGCGGGCCAGAAAGCGGCGCTCGCCGCCAGCCAGATCCAGCGCCCATAGCTCGTCTTTGCCGCCTGCGCCCGGCAGGGTGATGATGCCCGCCACTCGCAATCCCTGGGCGCAGCCGGCCTCGGCCAAGCGCTGGCAGAGGGTGGTCTTGCCGCAGCCAATCTCGCCCGTCAGCAATGTGATCATAGCTCGGTGTAGGAGGAAGGCGCCTTTTCGCCGTCAGTTGCCGGCTCGAGGCCCAGCGCCGGCTCGGCGCCCGGCGCCTCAACCGGCCTTTGCCGACGCCGGGGCGAAAGTAACGCGGCCCCGCCAAAGATGAGCGTGCTCGTGAGCACGATCGTAGCGCCGGAGGCAATATTGAGCCAGTAGGAGAAGAAGAGCCCTGCGATAGAGGAAACAACACCAATGACGACAGCAATCGTCATCATGCGCTTGAAATCATCGGTCAACTGATAGGCTGCTGCGGCAGGGGTTACGATCAGCGCCTCGACCAGGATGATGCCCACGACTTTGATCGAGATGACCACCGTCAGGGCCATGAGGGCCAGCAGCAGGTAATAGAGCAACGCGGCTGGCACGCCCACAACCTGCGCCATCTCTTGATCGAAGGAGATGAAGAGGAACTCTTTGAAAAAGAGGCCGATGATAATCAGGATGCCGAGCCCGAGGGCCCCGCTCAGCAGGATATCCTCCTGGGTTACGGCCAGCACACTGCCGAACAGGTAGCCGAAGAGATCGATATTGTAGCCCTGCAGCAGGCCGATTATCAGGACGCCAAAGGCCATGCTGGCGGAGAAAAAGATACCGATGGCGGTATCTTCCTTGACCTCGCCGCGCCGACTCACCACACCGATGCCCAGGGCGCCGAAAATCGAGAACAGGGCCGCCGTCAGGATCAGGTTCCACCCGAACAGAAAGCCCAGGGCCACGCCGCCGAAGGAGGCGTGGGCGATGCCGGTGCCGATAAAGGCCAGCCCCTTGAGCACCACATAGACCCCAATCACGGCACAGACGATACCGATGATCGTGGACGCTACGAGCGCCCGCTGCATAAAGGTATAGCTAAGAATCTGTAACATGGCTTATTCTTTCGCCCGGTGCTCCAACAGATGGGCTGCTGGGCTGCGGTGTGGCGGCTTGCCCTTGGGGTGTACATCGACCACGATGTGCGGAACCGCCCCGTGGGTGAGGAAGAGGGCCCCACATCCATAGCAGCCCTCTACCGCCTCGGCAGTGAGCACTTCGGAGGGCCGCCCGTGGACGACCAGGCGGCGGTTGAGGCAGGCTATCTTGTCGACATATTGCGAAACCACGCCCACATCGTGCGAGACCATCAGGATGGTGATCCCCTCGCCATGCAACTGATGCATGAGCTCGTAGAAAGAGCCCGTTGTGGCCGGGTCAACGCCGGTGGTCGGCTCGTCCAACAGCAGAAGCTCGGGCTCGACGGCCAGCGCCCGGGCCACGAATACGCGCTGGCGCTGCCCGCCCGAGAGCTGGCCGATCTGCCGGTCCGCCAGGTCCAGCATGCCCACCCGCTCCAGGGCCCGGCACGCCGCGGTGCGGTCTGCCGCCGACGGGCGGTGGAACAGGCCTATCTCGCCGTAGCGGCCCATCGTGACCACATCCAAGACGTGTACCGGAAAGCGCGGATCGATCGCTGCGAGTTGGGGCACATAGCCGATCCTGCGGCGCCGGGTCCCCAGGCGGTTCACCGGCACGCCGGAAACCTTGACCTCGCCATGCGTCGGCCTGGTCAGCCCCAGCACCGTGCGCAGTAGAGTCGTCTTGCCCGAGCCATTGGGCCCTACCACACCGACAAACTCGCCCCGGGCGATGCGCAGACTGATATCTTGCAGCGCCACCGTGTGCCCATAGGCCACCGTGACGTTCTCAAACTCGACGGCCTCAGATTGATTGGCGGTCATGACTATTCTTCTCCCTTGCTGCACGGCTGTGCAGTACCGTGATTCTATGTGAACTGGTGTGTTCGGTCAAGGAAGGCGCAAACCGAAATGCCCAACTTGCACAGAAGCCGAGATCGTGCCATAGTGGGGGAAACAGGTTTTATCTTTCTCGTGGTGGGCTCTGCCCTTTCGTGCCCCCTTGGTGAGGTGAGAGCAGTTCATGCCGGTCAGGAGCATCAACGGCGACCACGCTGCGCTGGCGATCAGGCAGACGATGGCGGTGCGGGAAAAGTATGGGCCGTTCCTGGCCCTTACATGGAGCAGCAAGCCTTTCGCCACGGCGACCTTACGGATCACACATCCCGCATTACGAGTCAAGGAGGGGTATGGACAGTCGAGAGATTATCCGACGCTGCATCGAGTTTGATGGGCCCGAGCGCATCGGCTATGATTTCAACCGGCCCTACCCCTCCGATTTCGTTTCCGGCGGTTGGGGGCGGGGGAATCGCATTGTCTACGAGGAGGACGACCCTTCGATCCG
>DAOTVS010000221.1:0-3765 GCA_034436375.1 Anaerolineae bacterium
GTGTATATGGAGGTCCACTCGCCGCCACTGCATATTCTTTTTCTTGTGTGTCACTCAATCCTCTCCAAATCGGCGCCCGCGGTGGAATAGGCCCCATCCCCGCCCGCGCCCGGCGGGTATGCGGGCCGCAGAATAGGAGTGAGAGGCCTCCAGAGGCGCGCGGCCCCTCACTCTGCCACCCGGCGCACCGGCACGGCCGTTGCCGCGCCGTCCATGATGTTTGTTCCGGGCCCCTCTTGGGCCCGTGGCAGCGGCCCCCTCAGGCCGCTCCTATGCGGAATCCTTCCGCTCGTCCTCCTGCTTTTGTCGTTCTTTCGCTGCCTCGCCCTCCTCAGAAGCCTTGTCGTGGCCGGTGACCGCCGCGGGCGCCTCCCTGAACACTCCGTCGCCCAGCGCCTCCTCGAAGGCCTGGGAGATGCGGTCGATCAGCACGAAGCGCATCTTCTCGCGCACCTCGGCCGGCACCTCTTCCAGGTCTTTCTCATTGCGCCGTGGCAGGATGACCGTCGTCAGCCCCGCCCGGCTGGCCGCCAGCACCTTCTCCTTGATGCCACCCACGGGCAGCACCTGGCCGCGCAGCGTGATCTCGCCGGTCATGCCCACGTTGGGCCGCACCGGCCGCCCGGTCAGGAGCGAGGCCAGTGCCGTGGCCATAGTCACCCCCGCCGAGGGGCCGTCCTTCGGGATGGCGCCTTCGGGCACATGCAGATGGATGTCGATATGGTCGTAAAAGTCGGGCTCCAGGCCCAGGCGCGTGGCGTTGGCCCGCACGTAGCTGAGCGCGGCCTGCGCCGACTCGCGCATCACGTCGCCCAGTTGCCCGGTGAGCGTGAACCCCTTGCTGCCGGGCATGCGCGTCGCCTCGATGAACAGGATGTCGCCCCCGGTAGGCGTCCACGACAGGCCAATGGCCACACCCGGCAACTCGGTGCGCTCGGCCGCCTCATAGAAGAAGCGTGCCGGGCCCAAATACTCGGCCACCAGGTCGGGCGTCACGGCCACCGCCCCGCCGCTCCCCTCCGCGATGCGCGTCGCCACCTTGCGGCACACCGAGCCGATCTCGCGCTCCAGGTTGCGCACGCCCGCCTCCCGCGTATAGTCGCGGATGATGCGGCGCAGGGCCTCCTCGGAAAACGAAATCTCGTCGGGCCGCAGGCTGTTCTCTCGGATCTGCCGCGGCACCAGGTATCCCTGCGCGATGCGCACCTTCTCGTCCTCGGTGTAACCCGAGAGCTGGAGGATCTCCATGCGGTCGCGCAGCGGCGCCGGGATGGTGTCGAGCACATTCGCCGTGGTGATGAACATCACCTGCGACAGGTCGAACGGCACATCCAGGTAATGGTCGCGGAACTCGCGGTTCTGCTCCGGGTCCAGCACCTCCAAGAGCGCGGCTGCCGGGTCGCCCCGGAAATCCGCGCCCAGCTTGTCGATCTCGTCGAGCATGAACACGGGGTTCTTCGACCCCACACGGCGCATGGCCTGGATGATGCGCCCGGGCATGGCCCCCACGTAGGTGCGCCGGAACCCCCGGATCTCCGCTTCGTCGCGCACACCGCCCAGCGACTGGCGGATGAACTTGCGCCCCAGCGCCCGCGCGATCGACTGGCCCAGCGACGTCTTGCCGGTGCCCGGGGGGCCCACGAAGCACAGGATAACGCCCTCCCGCTCGCGGCGGATGTAATCGCGGGTTGCCGCATCCTCCTCTTCGGCCGGCTTGCCGCGCTCCTGGCGCAGCTTGCGCACCGCCAGGTACTCGAGGATGCGCTCCTTCAGCTTTTCCAGGTCATAGTGGTCCTCGTCGAGCACCTTGCGCGCCTGCGCAATATCCAGGTGGTCCTCGGTGGCCTTCTGCCAGGGCAGGTCGACCAGCCAGCCCAGGTAGGTGCGGATCACCGAGTACTCGGCGGCGGCCGACGGCATCTTCGAGAGCCGATCCAGCTCTTTCAGAGCCTCCTGCTTGGCCTCCTCGGGCATGCCCGCTGCCTCGATCTTTTGGCGCAGATCGCTGATCTCGGCCTGCTCATCCTCTTCGCCCAGCTCCTTGCGGATGGCCTTGAGTTGCTCACGCAGCAGGTACTCGCGCTGGGCCTTTTCCATCTCGCCCTGGGCTTGCGTCTGGATCTTTTTGCCCAGTTCGAGCACTTCGACCTCTCTGGCCAGCACAACGCTCAGCTTTTGCAGCTTGTCGCGCAGGCTGGTCAGCTCGAGGATCTGCTGGGCGTCGGCCAGCGACATGCGCACGCCCGTGGCCACCATATACACGAGCTGCCGCGGGTCGTCGGTCGAGAGCGCCGCCATGGCCAGCTCTTCGGGCAGGTACGACACCAGCGACACCAGCTTGCGGAACGACTCGGTCACGTTCCGCATCAGGGCCTCGATCTCCAGCCCCTGCTCCACCTGATCGGGTGCAGCCTCCACGCGGGCCTTCAGGTAGGGCAAAGTCTGCACGTACTCCCCGATGCGGATGCGCTCCAGCCCCTGGATAATGAGCCGCGTCGTGCCGTCGGGCGCCTTCATCAGGCGGTGGATCAGCGCCACGGTGCCCATCTGATAGAGGTCGTCGGGCATCGGCTCCTCGGCGCCCTCGTTCTTGAGGGCCACCAGCGCCACCAGCCGGTCTGCCACCACCACCTCGTCGACCAACTGGATGGAGCGCGGCTGCCCGACGATCAGCGGCTGCAGGGTCATCGGGAAGATTACCGTGTTCTTCAGGGGAAGGACCGGTAGGATCTCCGGGATTGTAAAGGACCCACCCTGGGTATTCTCTTGCTTTGTCTCAGGTTTCGTTGTCAATGGACCAAATCCCCCACGAAACGCGAGCCCGGCACTGCCGGCCGTCATCGCGCCGAGGCCCGCTACGAAGGGCGCCTTTGCCGGGCACCCTGGGCCCGTTCGCACACTCCGGCCGTCGGGCATGGCACCGGCGGCCTTTCTATCCCATATGCTGGCGCCTCTGGTCAGGGCCTACTCGCTGCCTGCTTCTGAGATGGGTATCCGCCTGCGCTGAGGTTGGCGGGGGATAGAGACCGAGAGGAACCCTCTGTCGTATGAGGCCTCAACCTCCGACTGACTCACCGCGTAGGGCAAGCGGACGGCAAGGGCAAAGTCGCCATAGTTGATCTCCATACGCTGATAGGTCAACTTTTCCACTGCGTCGCCCCGCGAGCCCTCGATGCGCAGCACCCGGCCATCGAGCGAGATGCGAAAGTCCTCCTCGCGCATGCCCGCAATCTCGACCCTGATCACGATGTGTTTTTCCGTCTCAAACACGTCGCAGGGAGGCCTGAACGCTCGCCGATGTGGGCCGACGGCCATCTCCATGTTGGTTCCACGTGATCCGCGAGCCTCCTCGGCGTCCTCTTCGCCCGGAAGCTCCACCCCATACCACCAGACCAGCCTACCTCGCACGTCCAAGCCTCGCCTCCACGATCTCCACGCCGGGCTCAACACGGTACCCTTGACGGGAGATTCTAACACATTCTGTCTGCTGTAGCAAGCGTTGCGCCCACTGGCACAGGGCTTTCTCAGAGTCCTTATGTCACCCTGAGTATTCCAGGGCTCGCGCAGCCCTGTGCCAGGCAAAGGAACTTGCTGCGACCTGGGGCAGCAGCCGGGCCTTGAGCTCCGCTCGCTCCCGGCCCAGCCCTCGGCTGGAGCCGGGTGGCGGCCCAACGAGAAGCCTGGCTGCCACCCAGGCCTCGGCGAATCTCGGATCCACCCGGGCCACAGCCGCGTTTTGGGGTATATCCCAGAATCGTCGGCGTA
>DAOTVS010000222.1:0-11083 GCA_034436375.1 Anaerolineae bacterium
CCCGTGTCAAGCTGCTCTACGACATCTATCACATGCAGATCATGGAAGGCGATATTATCCGCACCATCCGTGACAACATCCGCTGGATCGGCCATTTCCACACCGCCGGTAACCCCGGCCGCCACGACATGGACGATCTGCAGGAACTGAACTATGCCGGCATCTGCCGCGCCATCGCCGAGACCGGCTATGAGTACTATGTGGGCCACGAGTTTATACCCAAGGGCGACCCCATCGCCGCCCTCAAGCAGGCCTACGACCTCTGTAACCAGGGGTAGGTCAGCGGTATGGGGAACCAACGATGATCGAACAACTCGCCATGATCGAGCGCGTGCGGGAGCTCTGCCGCGGCGACGAGCGCATCATCGCCGCCATGATGTATGGCTCCTTCACCCTCGGCGAGGGCGACCGCTACTCCGATATCGAGCTCATGCTCTTTTTCCGCGACGAGGACCTGCCCGCCATCGACCGGGCGCAGTGGCTGGCGCAGATCGCGCCCGTGGAGATGTGGTTTGTCAATGAGTACGGCATCGTCGACGCCATCTTTAGCAACCTGGTGCGGGGCGAGTTCCATTTCGACCGCGTTTCGGAGATCCGGGAAAAGCTGCCGCCCTCGCTGCGCCCGCTGGCCTGGTTCCCCACATTGGAATCGACGCTCATCGTCGACCGCACCGGCGAGTTGAGCGCATGCCTGCAGGCCCTGGTTGGCCCGGCGCCGGAGCACGGCGGCCCGCAGGAAACAGATGCCATCTGCCACCACCTGATCAACAACTGGCTCTTCGGCTGGAATGTGTTCCGACGCGGCGAGCTGGCGCGCGCCCTGGAGCTGCTGTGGCTGGTGCAGCGCGATCTGCTCGCCCTGGCCCGCGTGCAGGAGCGCGCTTTCCAGCACTGGCCTACGCCCTCGCGTGGCCTGGAGGCTGACCTCTCGCCCGCGAGCTACCGCCGCTACGCCGCCTGCACCGCCGCCCTCGACCGCGAGCAGCTCGACCGCGCCTACCGCGCTGCCTGGCAGTGGGGCCGTGAGCTGATGGAAGCGGTCGCTCCGCGGGAGGGTGCGGCGCTGCCGGAGGGGTTGTTGGTCAAACTGGACGAGTGCATACGTAATCCGTAATGCGTAAGGCCGCCACTTCGTAGCGTATCTTGCTTGAGCGAAGGCTCGTCAGGGCGAGGCTCCCGCTGAGTGGCTCAGGGTCCATAGGACCCTGTCAGCGTTCAGAACCTTGGCCTGCGCCTCACCACCCTGTCATTCCGAGCGGTTCTGCGGGCATTGCACAGTGGCGAGCATCGCACAGCGAGGAATCCTGCCTCGCCCCTACGGCCAAGCTTCCGAGCAGCAGCGCACCGTTGGCTGCGGCAGCTTTGCGCATTACGGATTACGCATTACGGCTTTCATTCGTAACAGGAGTAGCTCATGGAGCCCATCACCTTCGACTCAACCTGCTACCGCATCGGCGGGCAGCCGGTTTACCTGCACTCGGGCGAGTTCCACTATTTCCGCGTGCCACGGGCCGATTGGCGCCATCGCATGCGCCTCTTCAAAGAGGCGGGCGGCAACTGCCTGGCCACCTATATCCCCTGGCTGCTGCATGAGCCACAGGAGGGGAGCTTCCGCTTTGGCGGCGAGGATGGCGTGCTGGACCTGGAGGGCTTTCTGCAGACGGCGTGCGAGGAGGGCCTCTACGTCATCGCCCGCCCAGGCCCCTACCAGTATTCAGAGCTGAAATATGACGGGCTGCCGGCCTGGCTCTGCGAGGGCTACCCCGAGCTGCACGCCCATGACATCGAGGGCCACATCTTCCGGCAGTCCTCGATCTCCTACATCCATCCGCTGTTCCTGGAAAAGACGCGCCGTTGGTTCGACCAGGTCTGCCCCATCCTGGCGCGCTACACCGTCAAACGTGGCGGCCCGACTGCGATGGTGCAGCTCGATAACGAGCTGACGGGCATCCACGTCTGGTTCGGCAGCCTGGACTATAATGCAGAGTCGATGGGGTTCGGCCGGGAGGATGGCCGCTACGCCCGCTTTCTGCAGGCGCGCTATGGCGACGTGGCCGAGCTGAACCGCCTCTACGGGGCGGATTTCGCCTCCTTTGCTGATGTGCGCCCCATCGTTCCGCCGACCGGCAACGCCCGCGCCCCCGAGCTGCGCCGCGCCCGCGACTATTTCGAGTTCTACCTGGGCACCATCGCCGAGTACGCGCAAACCCTGGCCGGCATGATCCGCGCCCACGGCATCGACGTACCCCTGGTACACAACTCGGCCAACCCGGGCATGAACGCCCTGTTCCGCGAGACCGTCACCGCCCTGGGCAACAAGGCGTTCCTCCTCGGCTCGGACCACTATTACAACCTCGACGCCCGCTGGCCGCAGAACACGCCGACGCCGCAGTATGCCTGCAATGCCTTTTACTCGCTGGAGATGCTGCGCCTGATGGGCTACCCGCCGACCGTCTTTGAGCTGCCCGGGGGCTCCTGCTCTGACTGGCCGCCCCTGGCCCCCGAGGATCTGCGCGCCTGCTACCTGGCCAATGTGGCCCTGGGCATGAAAGGGTCGAACTATTACATCCTCACCGGCGGCCCCAACCCGCCCGGTGCCGGCGTCACGACCGACCTCTATGACTATAACGCCTCCATCGGCGCCCGCAATGAGGTACGGCCCCTCTACGGTGTGCAGAAGGATTTCGGCCTTTTCCTGCAGGAGCGCCCCTGGCTCATGGAGGCTGAGCGTGAGGCCGACTGCCGCATCGTTCTCGACTGGGATGCGGCCCGCGCCGGCCATTACTGGCACGGGCAGGGGGAAGTGCCCTTTGCACCTCCGGCCGCCTGGGAGTTCACCCGCTCCGGCGTGCTGGCGACGGCCCTCTGCGCCAGCCTCTCACCCGCCTTTTGTAACCTGGATAGCGACGATTGGCTCGCCGACCTCACGACGCCTGTGATTATCGTCGCCTCTTCGGTGATGGCGCGGACCTATCAGGAGCGCATCGTGCGCTTTTTGCAGAGCGGCGGGCGCGCGCTCATCACGCCCGTGCTGCCGGAGCTGGACGAGCGCCTGGAGCCCTGCACCCTTCTGGCTGACTGCTTGGGCGCCACGCTCCCACAGGAGAACCGCGGCGGCTATGTACGTGCCACCATCGGCGGCGTGGTGAACGTGCTCAACAACGGCAGCGCCTATTTCAGCGACCGCTTGCCCGCCGGCGCCGAGATCGTGGGCCGCGACGAGCACTCGGGGCGCACCCTCGCCTGGCAGCTTGGGCTCCCCGGCGGGGGGCAGGCCCTCTTCCTGGGCTTTCGCTGGCTGCACGCCATGCGCGAGCACGAGCGCATGCTTGCTTCCCTCATGCGGCGGCTGGGCCTGATACAGAAGGTCGAGTGCACCAACCCCAACCTGTGGACCTCCCTGCGCACCGCGAGGGGCCGCTCGCTGCTCTTTGTGCTCAACCTCCTCTCGCAGCCCTTTGCGGCGGAGGTTCGCTGCCGCCCGGCCTGGAGCGGCGAGGCCATCGACCTGGGCCGCATCGAGGCGCCGGCGATGACGGTGACGACCGTGGAACTGAGTGCGGAAAGCAACCGCAGATGAACGCGGATAAACGCTGATGGGGGACGAAGAGGAGGTGAAGCATGAACTCGCGTGAGCGCGCCCTCGCGGCGATCAATCACCGGGAGCCGGATCGCGTGCCCATTGACCTGGGTGGGCACCGCTCCTCGGGCATGATGGCCATCGCCTACAAAAAGCTCAAGGACTATCTCGGCATCACGACGGGCGACATTTACGTCTATGATTTCATTCAGCAACTGGCTATCATCGAGCCGGAGGTGCTGGACCGCCTGGGCGTGGATACGGTGGAGATGGGCCGCGGGTTCAGCCTGGCCCCGGCGGACTGGTGCGACTGGGTGCTGCCCGACGGCACACCGTGCAAAATCCCGGCGTTTATCAACCCAGTCAAGGTCGGCGGCGACTGGTGGCTCTACCACGCCGACGGCACACCCATGGCCGTGCAGCGGGAGGGCTGCCTCTATTTCGAGCAGACCTGCTTCCCGCTGATGGGCAGCGATGAGCAGGATTTCCGGGACCTGGACAACCCGCTGGAGAAGGTCATGTGGACGGCTATCGGCACCCCCCCGGCGCCCATCGGCTATGATGAGCAGGGGCTCAAGCAGCTGGCGGCGGGGGCCAAAGCCTTCCGTGAGAGCACTGACCGCGCGATCATCGGCCTGTTCGGGGGGAATCTGCTGGAGATCGGCCAGTTCCTCTTCCGCATTGACAATTTCCTGGCTCTCCTCGCGGGCGAGCCGCAGCGCGCCCACCGCCTGCTGGACCGCCTGGTGGAGATGCACCTGGCCAACCTGGAGAAATTCCTGGGCGCCGTGGGCCCTTACATCGATATCATCCTTTTCGGCGACGATCTGGGCATGCAGACAGGGCCGCAGATCTCGCCGCGCATGTACAAAGAGTTCTTCCAGCCCCGCCATGCCCTGCTCTGGCAGACGGCCAAGAAACTGGCGCCGGTCAAGGTCATGCTCCACTCCTGCGGCGGCCTCTACCCGCTGCTGCCAATGCTCATCGAGGCCGGACTCGATATCGTGCAGCCGCTGCAGACGACCTGCAGGAATATGGAGCCGGAGCGCCTGAAGCGCGAATTTGGGCGCGACCTCGTGCTTTGGGGCGGCGGTGCGAACACCCGCGACATCCTGGGCGCTGGCACGCCCGAGCAGGTCGCCGCGGACGTGCGCGAGCGCATCCGCATCCTGGCCCCGGGCGGGGGGTTTGTGTTTCAGCAGATTCACAATGTCATGGCCAACGTGCCGCCGCAGAATGTCGTGGCGATGATTGAGGCTGTGAGACAGGAGGCGTAATAAGTAAACCGTAATAAGTAAGGTCGCTGTGACGAGTTACCGTTGCTTCAGAGGATACTCTGCTGGAGCAGTGAATGATGCGCGAGGGTGACTTGCGCATTACTTATTACTTATTCTCCGCCCTTTGGAGGTCTCTTGTCATTCCTTCCCAATACCCAGATCGAGCTCATCGAGCCCAGATTTCCGCGCGGGCGCATTCGGCACGCCCTGTTCGATTTCGACGGCACCCTCTCGCTTATCCGCGAGGGCTGGCAGGGCGTGATGGTCCCCATGATGGTAGAGATCCTGCTCCAGACACCCCGGGCCGAGGATGAGGCCGCCATCCGCACTGTGGTCAGGGAGTTTGTCATCCGCCTGACGGGCAAGCAAACCATCTACCAGATGATCCAACTGGCCGAGGAGGTCGAAAAGCGGGGCGGCCGTCCGCTGGACCCCCTGGCCTACAAGCGCATGTACCTGGACCGGCTTTGGGAACGTATCAAGGGGCGCGTCGCGGACCTGGAGGCGGGGCGCATGCAGCCCGACGATATGATGGTGCCTGGCGGGCGAGCCATGCTGGAGGCGCTGACCGCGCGAGGCGTGCGCTGCTACCTGGCTTCCGGCACCGATGAGCCCTATGTGCTGCACGAGGCCGAATTGCTCGGCCTGCCGCGCTACTTTGCCGGCATCTATGGCGCCCATGACGATTACAAAGCGCACGACAAGCGCATCGTCATCCAACACATTATCAGCGAGAACCAGCTCTCCGGACCCGAGTTTGTCGCTTTCGGCGATGGCTATGTGGAGATTGAGGATGCACGCTCCGTCAACGGCATCGCCGTCGGCGTTGCCACCAACGAGGCCGAGCGGCAAGGCATCGACGAGTGGAAGCGCTCGCGCCTCATCCAGGCCGGCGCGCAGGTCATCGTGCCTGACTTTCGTGAGTGTGGTAAGCTCGTTGAGTTCCTTTTCGACGTTGAGTGAGACGTAATCCGTGAGGTTGTCACTGCGCAAAGTCCTCTGCTCAACAGCAGTTCGCCATGGAAACAAACCAGAGGAGCCACACAAGCCCTGTCATGGCAACCTTACGGATTACGCATTACGGATTACGTCCGGAGGTTTCCCATGTCTTACCCTACCTTTGATCGCTCGCGCCTGCAGCTCAAGCCGCTGGCCGAGCGCGTGCATGATCTGCACCTGGAGCACTGGCTGGCGCTGGATGACCCTACGCCCGCCTTTGATCACCCCGATCTGCCGCGGCTGGCGGAGCGCATCCGGCAGGCACGGGAGCGGGAGGCGCCCGTGATGCTGCTGATGGGCGGTCACGTCATCCGCGCGGGGGTCGCGCGCCATCTCATCGACCTGCTGGAGCGCGGGCTCATCACCCACGTGGGCATGAACGGCGCCGCCGCCATCCACGACTATGAGCTGGCCCTCATCGGCGCCACCACCGAATCGGTCGCCCGCTATATCAGCGAGGGGCAGTTCGGCCTCTGGCACGAGACGGGCCGCCTCAACGACATTATCAAGGGGGGAGCGGCGCAGGGGCTCGGCCTGGGTGAGGCAACCGGCCGCGCCATTGCAACCGGCGATTTCCCCCACCGGGACCTGAGCGTGTTGGCGGCCTGTTATCGCCTGCGCGTGCCGGCCACCGTGCATGTGGGCATCGGCCTGGATATTATCCACGAGCACCCCAATGCCGATGGCGCCGCCCTGGGGGTTGCCTCGTACACCGATTTCCTCATCCTGGCGCAGACCCTCGCCGGCGACCCGGGTGCCCGGGGCTTTGAGGGCGGCGTGCTCCTCTCCTTCGGCTCCGCCGTCATGGCGCCGGAGGTCTTTCTCAAGGCCCTGGCCATGGCCCGCAACGCTGCCCGGCAGGAAGGGCGCGAGATCCGCCATTTCACCACCGCCGTCTTTGACCTGCTACCCCTGTCTGGCGACCTGCACCACGAGGCGCGCAAAGGCACGCCCGAGTACTACTTCCGCCCCTACAAGACCCTGCTCGTGCGCACTGTCGCTGACGGCGGCGAGAGCTACTACTTTCAGGGCGATCACCGGGCGACCGTGCCGGCGTTGTATCGTTTGTTGACAGATTCCCAGAGGAAGGAACGGAACTGAAGGAACTCATGGAACTGAGGGGGAGGACCGGTATTACCCCATCTTTGGCTCAATCATCATGGATCAGCGGACGGCGCCGTGCCTTGCCCTTCAGTTCCACCAGCCCTGTGAGCTCCCTCAGTTTCCTGCAATCACGGAGGCCCCATGGACGCATCACGCTTGGCAGAGCTCACCGCCCGTTTTGCTTCGTTGCGCGTGCTGGTGGTGGGTGACTTTTTTCTGGACAAATACCTCATTCTCGAGCGTGCACAGAGCGAGATCTCGATCGAGACGGGGCTGGAGGCGTACCAGGTGACGGTGGTGCGCACCTCGCCCGGCGCGGCGGGCACTGTCGTCGCCAACCTGCGCGCGTTGGGGGCGAACGTCAAGGTGCTTGGCGCTATTGGCGATACGGGCGAAGGGTACGAGCTGCAGCGCGACTTTGCCATGATGGATGTCGACCAGTCGCTCCTCATCGTGCGGCCCGACCTCTTTACCCCTACCTACACCAAGCCCATGATGGTCGAGCCCGATGGCACGGTGCATGAGCTCAACCGACTGGACATCAAAAACCGCACGCCTCTGCCAGCGGAGGAGGAAGCTCTGCTCATCGCGCGCCTCCGCCATGCCGCGCCCGAGGCCGATGCGGTCATCATCTCTGAATACGTCCAGGCCGCCAACTGTGGCGCCATTACCGACCGCATGCGCGCCGAGGTCGCCGCCCTGGGCCGGGCCTACCCGGATAAGGTCATCACTGCTGACTCACGCACCCGCATCGGCCTCTATCGGCATGTGATCATCAAGAGCAACCTGGCTGAGGCCTGGCGTACCTTCCATGATGAAGAGCCGCCGGATTCCGCGCCCATAGAAGAGCTGGCCCGTGCCGGGCAAGAGATGGCGCGCCGCAACGCAAAGCCCGTCTTTATCACTCTGGGGCCAGAGGGCATGCTCGTCTGCACTGCGGATCACAGCACCCACGTGCCCACCGTGCGCGAGACGGGCCCCATCGATACTGTTGGTGCCGGGGATTCCTCACTGGCTGGCCTCACCCTGGCCCTCGCCGCCGGGGCCACACTCGAAGAGGCGGCCCTCGTCGGCAACCTGGCCGCTGCCGTCACCATCCGCAAGCTCGGCACCACCGGCACCGCGAACCCGGCGGAGTTGCTAGAGAGGTTCGCGCACTTGAATTCGTAGGCACTGAGGGAGGAGAGCATTCTGACCATGCACCAGTGTGCCGGCAGCCTGTTGGAATAGATTGGAGGAATGCCCATGCCCTGCCAACCCAGGGAAGTACATCTGATCTCTCACGCCCATTGGGACCGCGAATGGTATCAGCCCTTCCAGGGCTTCCGCCGCCGCCTGGTCGGTACGATCGATGACGTGCTGCGCATCCTGGAGACTGACCCTGCTTACGCCTATTTCTGGCTCGACGGCCAGACCATCGTGCTGGAAGATTACCTGGAGATCCGCCCCGAGAATGAGCCTCGCCTGCGCAGGCTGATCGCCGCTGGTAAGATCGGCGTCGGCCCCTGGTATTGCCAGCCCGATGAGGCCCTGGTCAGCGGCGAGGCCCTGGTCCGCAACCTGCTCAAGGGGCACCGCATCGCCGCTTCGTATGGACACGCCGTGCCCAAGATCGGCTATGTGCCCGACATTTTTGGCCACACGTCGCAGCTGCCGCAGATTTTCGCCGGGTTCGGCATCGACAATGCCTTCCTCTGGCGCGGTGTGGCCTGCGATGGGTTCCCCACCGAAATGGCCTGGGAGGGCGCCGACGGGACGCACGTGCTCGTGGTGCGCTTTAACGAAAAATGGGGCTATAGCGACTGGATGCTCGAGGTGCGCCGCCGCTTCCTGGGCAAGGATGCGGACCCCGACGCACTGGTCGAGGCCACCCGGGACTTTCTGGACTACAAGGCCGCCCGCGCCACCACGCCTGTGATTCTGGGCATGGATGGCTGCGACCATACCGAGCCCGACCCACGCTTGCCGCAGTGGCTCGCCCTGCTGCGCCAGCGCTTCCCGGGCATCGAGTTTATCCACTCCAGCCCCGAGCGCTACCTGGAGCGCCTGCGCCAGGTGATGCGCAAGCGGGTCCCCACACAGGTCTCGACGGAAACCCAGCCGCTAGAGGAATCGGCATCGCCCCACGTCGAGACCCGTGTGGGAGCCCGCAAGCCGCAGATGCTGCACGGCGAGCTGCGCCTGCCCGCCAAGGATCTGCAGGCGGGCGACTGGCTGCTCAACGGCGTGCTCTCGTCACGCATTCACCTCAAGCAGCAGAACGAGCTCTGCCAGACGCTGCTCGAGCGTTGGGCCGAGCCCACGGCGACCCTTGCCGCCATCTATGCGGGTGCGCCCTACCCGGCCGGCTTTCTGCGCACCGCCTGGCGCTTCCTGTTGCAGAATCACCCGCACGACTCGATCTGCGGCTGCTCCATCGATCAGGTGCACAAGGACATGGTCTATCGCTTTGACCAGGCCGCCCTCATCGCCGATGAGGCAACTGGTGAGGCCGTTTCCGCCCTCACCGCGGGCATCGGCGTAGCCGAGGGGACCCCGGGTGAGAACCTGCTCGTGCTCTTCAACCCCAGCCCCATCCCCATCGAGCGTACCGTGCTGGTGGACCTGGAGCTGCCCTTCGTGCCCGCCGCTCCCGCGCAGGCCCTGCAGGACCCCAACCGTTGCTTTGTCGCCGTCTATGACGCCGAGGGTAAGGCCGTGCCCACACAGCTCTGCGCCATCAGCCGGCACGAGCCGCGCTGGTCGCGCCAGCGCTCTGGCACGCCCGAGGGCCATTTTGTGGACCGCCTGACGGTGGCCCTGCGCGTGCAGGCGCCGGCCTGCGGCTATGCCTCCTACACCTACGGGCGCCGGCCCGAGCCGCACCGCGCCCTCGGCAGCATGGCGGCCGGCCCCGCCGTCTGGGAGGGCCGCTTCCTGCGCTTGAGCGTGAACGCCAACGGCTCGGTCAACCTGTTGGACAAGCAGACCGGCGCCGAGTATCGGGAGCTACTCACCTGGGAGGACGTGGGCGACATCGGCGACGGCTGGAACCACTATTCCCCTGTGCACGATCGCCGGGTCACAAGCGCTGCTGCGGCCGCCACGGTCAGCGAGGAATATGGGGGGCCGCTGTTCACCCGCCTGCGCATCGACTGCACCCTGCGCGTACCCGCTGCAGCAGCGCCTGACGGCCTGGCCCGCAGCCAGGAGGAGGTCGGGCTGCCCATCACGGCCTGGCTCGATTTCCCCTACGACGCTCGCCGCATCGACATCCGTGTGCATGTGGAGAATACAGCCCGCGACCATGCCTTGCGCGCCCTCTTCCCCAGCGGCCGCAGCGCCGATCGCTTTTACACCGACGCCGCCTTTGATCTGGTCGAGCGCCCAGTGCACCGGCCCGATTTCAGCGGCTACAATGAGACCACCGACGAGATGATCCCGCAGCAGTCTTTCGTGGCCGTGCATGACGAGCGGGGAGGGCTCTGCGTCATGAGCCGCGGGCTGCCCGCCGTCAACGTGCGGCCCGACCCGCTGCGCACGATCGCCCTCAACCTGCTGCGGGGTTTTGCCAAGACGGTGATGCGGCAGGGCGAAGAGGGCGGCCAGGTTCTGGGGCCCCACGATTTTTCGCTCAGCCTGCTCCCCTACCGGCCCGAGCCCGGCTGGGACGCATCCCTTTGCCAGCAGGCGGCCGCCTTCCGCACCGGCCTGCGCACGCACCTGGGCGTCGCCCGGCCCGGCGAGCTGGCGCGCGCGGCCAGCTTGCTGAGCATCGAGCCGGCGGCCCTGCAGCTCAGCGCCCTCAAAGCGGCCGAGGATGAGGAGGGCGCCTATATCCTCCGCCTTTACAACCCTACAGAAGGCGCTGTGGAGGGCCAGGTGCGCTTCCAGCGCCCGCCCCGCGAGTGCCGGCTGGCCAACCTGAACGAGGAGCCGGGGCGCGCGCTGCCCATCGACGCCGGCGGCGCCATCCCCGTTCAGGCCGGCCCTAAGAAGATCGTGACCTTGCTCCTCCGCTTCCATTAGGCTGGCGGCCGGGATCAGCGCTGCGCATGAACCCGGCGTGACCCCTTATTGTGGAGGGGGTGTTGGCGCCTTGGCGATGCCGGATGCACCGCGGTGCATCCGGCATCGCCAAGGC
>DAOTVS010000223.1:0-3301 GCA_034436375.1 Anaerolineae bacterium
CCGCAGCGCCTGCGGTAGAATAGCGGCCTGGCGCTGCTGGTTCGGGATCTGATAGTGAGGAGCTTGTTTCCTATGCCACGTGATGATGCGCGCATTGTCTACTCAACCGGCTCCCCTGCCGCCAAGCCCTGCCCACGCTGTGGCTCTGCCCCCTGCCGCTGCTCGCAGGCTACGAGTCTGCCGCCCCAGCAGCAGACGGTGCGCATCCAGCGCGAGACCAAGGGCCGCGGCGGCAAGACGGTGACCGTCATCAGTGGGCTGCAGCTCGCGCCCGCCGACCTGACCGCCCTGGGCAAGCAGCTCAAAGCGGCCTGCGGCACCGGCGGCACTGTCAAGGAGGGCAATATCGAGATCCAGGGCGATCACCGGGAAAGGGTCGTCGCTGAGCTGAAGAAGCGGGGCTACAAGGTCAAGCTCGCGGGAGGGTGAATGGTCGAGTCACAGTCATGGAACTGGGCGCGCGTCTCCGAAGAGTACTGGTGGGAGCCGGCCGAGCAGGTGTATTACCTGGCGGCGCGCTGGCAGCGGGCCGGCTACCGCCGCTTTCTGGACCTTGGGTGTGGCGTGGGGCGCCATGCCCTCTTTATGGCCGGGCACGGCTTTACGGTCGATGCCCTGGACCTCTCGCCCAGTGGCGTGGACGAGCTCAAGCGTACTGCGCAGGAAAGGCGACTGCCCATCCGCGCGCAGGTAAGCGATATGCTCTCGCTCCCCTACCCCGACGCGGCTTTTGACTGCCTGCTCGCCTTCCACGTTATCTTTCACAGCGACCGGGCAGGGGTCGAGCGCACCGTCGCCGAGATCGAGCGCGTGTTGGCCCCGGGCGGCGAAGCCTACCTGACTTTCAACTCGCTGAGCAACGACACTTTCCACAACCCCAGGAACCCCCACATCGGCCCCAACACCGTCATGAAGACGGAGGGCGGCGAAGCAGGCATTCCTCACTATGGCGTTGACGAAGCCGAAGTACGGCGCCTGTTGCAGGGCTTCCAGTTTATCCGGCTCACCCACGCCGAGGAGGTGTGGCCGGAGATGCAGGATGGCGTGGAGCGAGAGCACCGCAGCTGGCACTATTTCGTGCTCGTGCGCAAGCCCTGACGTGCCAGCCAGCTTGCCGGGCTGAGGGCTGCTCGACCACCTGGTTTGGGACCTTTGGGGGCTGCCGGATAGCGGCGAAGCAAGGCACCCGGCGTTTATCCCTGCGAGACCAGGCCCGGCTTTTTGGCCGAGGACAGATCTGGGTCGTTCATCAAGGAAATCGGTGTGATGTGACACACAGGAGACACAAGCAAGAGGAGTCACCGATGATACAGGGTTCCAGTGGCTATCGCATCACCGATCATGCAGCTTGCAGCGACCTGACGCAGCCGCTGTACGAGCTCAAAATGCTCTGCTTTGGTCGCTATCCGGGGGTGGTCTCCCCGGCGCCAGCCATCACGCGTTGGTACCGGCGCCGGCCGGGCATGGACCCCACGCTCTGCATGGCGGCGCTGCAGGGCGAGCAACTGGTAGCCAGCCTCTTCGTCACGGTAGTCGAGATGCGCCTGGGCGGCCGGCCTTTGCCGGTGGGCATCGTGGATACGGTTATGACCCATCCGGAGCATCGCCGGCAGGGCCTGGCGCGCCGCTTGCTGGTGGAAGCGTTGCAGCGCATGCGCGAGCGAGGCCTGGCCGCCAGCCTCCTGTACACCTTCCCGGATACCGTGCCCTTCCGGCTCTACCAGTCGCTGGGCTACCAGCCCTATGCGCCCACGGACTATTTCCACATGGTTCGTAGTGGCGGCTTCCGCTCGTCCCTCCATTACGAGGTGCGCACCAATCCACCCGCAGAGGACGTCACGGCCTTTCTCAACTCCCAGCTCGGTGAGAGCGACGGCTACATTCCCCTCACTGCCGCGCTGTGGCGTTGGCGCAAGGATGAGCGCCCGGCAGAACTGCCGATCTCGATCGTCGCCGTGGAGCATGAGGGGCGACTTGCGGGCTGTGTCACCCTCTGCCGGGCGCCGATCACCTCTACGTCTGGGGATGCTTTCATGTACGTCCTGGCCGATTTGGCTATTGACTTGGCAGCGGACGGCCCGGCCGTGCTCGAGGCCTTGCTGCAGAGCGTGCCTGCTGGCGCCGAGGTGCTGGCCCCGGTGGCCCAGGCAGAGCGCCATCTGCAGGCCCTGCTGCCGGGTGCTGGGCTGGCGCGCCAGCCGGGCGAATGCGGCATGGTCGCGCCCCTTTCGCTCGAGGCCGCGCAGGCCCTGGACACGCCGCCACAGAGCTGGTATGTGGCTGTAGAGTCGGTGGTCGGCGTCTGATCCCTGGCCGCCTGGCCAGGGCAAAGACTGCCCTTGTGCCCACCCTCTCAACTGCAAAGATGGCCGATGTGGAGCCATCATTTCTCCCGTATACTGAGATTGTAACAGATTGACGACTCCATACGGGAGATGACAAGATGGTTTTCCAGGAGCCGCATGACATTGAAGTCTTGATCACTGTCCTGCTGACGCGCACGCTGATCGCCCCCTTTTATCGGGCCTATGTCGATAGCCTGCATCTACAAGGCGATGAGCGCGTGCTCGATTACGGCGCCGGCTCGGGCGCTGAGGCCCGCTTCCTGGCGCGCCGACTGCTGGCCGGCGGCGGGCGCCTCACCTGTGTGGACATCTCTCGGGTATGGACCCGGGTGGCGCGCTGGGCCTTGCGCCGCTACCCCAATGTCGAGTGCAAACAGGGCGAGATCGCGGCGCTGGATATCCCTGATGGCGCGTATGATGCAGTCGTGGTCCATTTCGTCCTGCACGATATCCCTGCCAGACAGCGGCCCGCCATTGTGGCACACCTGGCGCGCAAAATGCGGCCCGGGGGGCAGCTCT
Organism: Anaerolineae bacterium; assembly: GCA_034436375.1. GTDB lineage: Bacteria > Chloroflexota > Anaerolineae > SpSt-313 > SpSt-313 > DAOTVS01. Next base: position 2,865 of record DAOTVS010000223.1, read on the forward strand.
TCATCCGCGAGCCCATGCAGCAGGAGAGAGGCATCCCGGCTGGCGAAATCCGCCGGCTGATGAAGGAGGGCGGCCTGCAAGAGGGAGCGGCCTCCATTACCCATTCCCGGCTTACAGGGGTCATGTTCGTGGGGGTGTTCCGCAAGGCCTGAAACGCACAAGAGGGGGTAACGCTGCCGGCGTTACCCCCTCTTACCTTGGTGCTATTTCTCGAGTCGCGCGGCGCCCTGGGTCGAATGGGTGCCCAGAGGCTTTTCCTTCGCCAGCCGCTCCCGGGCCGCCGGGATCGCCTCTGCATACTGTGGCAGCCACCTGGCCTGCGCCACCAGCATCTCGTCGGTCATCTGGCTGATCTCATTGGGATTGCACACGGCGCCCACCAGCGGGTCCATCATCATGGCCTGCTTGAGCAGCGTCACATCGCCGTGCACGGCCGC
>DAOTVS010000224.1:0-7701 GCA_034436375.1 Anaerolineae bacterium
TGCTCCAACAGATGGCGGCGCAGAATGGCCATCTTCTCAGCTGCGGTGAAATGCTTGCGTGTCTGGCTCATGGATTCCTCCTGCTGTGATCATGCTAATCCGATCAGGGGGAATCTCCAAGTTCGACTGAAGCATAACATTTCCATTCTCTGCAAAGCGGCGCGAACCTCCTCGATACTATAGGCTGGGTTGCGCCGGTGGATCATCGCATGGCAGTTGGGGCAGACCGGGCGCAAATCCGCTATCGGATCGACTTGGTACTCGTGCCCAACCTCAGAGAGTGGCTTCAGGTGATGGATGTGGATAAAGCCCCGGCCGATCTCCCCGTACATTTCTGCGAAATCCAGCTTGCAGACGCAACATCGTGTACCATAATGCGCAATGCAGCGCCGGCGCGCCTCCGAATTGCGCTCATAGGCATTCACCGATACCTGCCGGCTTGCACCTTCAGGAAATACCTCATCGTTTGGAATGTCGTCAGGATAGATGGCTTGGGCGGTGTTGGACGGCCGCCAGAACTCCGCCAAGCGCCTCTTGCCACGCTTACGCAGCAAATCCTCATGGCCACGCGCAATCGGGGCCTCAAGGATCCGTTCGGTGGCACGTGCAAAAGATGTCCAGACTGCAGGCGTTGAGATCAGGGCGACGAGGGAGTCAGGCGGCCAACAGTGGGCCCAAGTCAGTGGCGTGGCGAACCTTTTGGTCGACTTGACGGGGCTTAGCTCAACCCCGGCAACAGCAAAGTCAGGTTGGTCAAGCAGCAACCAGACGCCCCTATCCGACATCGCCAGGTTAATCGCCGCCAGCCAGATGCCGCCCACGACCAGGCTTGCACTCTGTTGCTGGACACCGAACCATGCATGCTCAAGACAACGAGTGTGCTCAAAAGCCAGGGCGAAGAGGTCGCAGACGCCATCGGTCAACTCTGCAGGCAGCAGCTTTTTTGTGCGAACCCAGGCACGAAGGTCCACTTCCCAGGAATAGCTGACCTCAGTCGCCATCGCAACACCCGATTCTGGTAAGCGCCTACTCTGCTTTTCGCCAGTTGCGGCGCTTCGTATCCATTCACTGTCACGCGCAATGCGCCGCCTGCGGCGCATCCTCCGGCGCCCCGATGCGCACGAACAGCCGGGCGCCGAGGACCTCCACGACCATTTCCAGGGAAAGCAGGCTGGGCTTGGCCTTACCGCTCTCCAGCCGGGCAATGCTCGGCTGTCTCGTGCCCATCCGCACGGAAAGGTGAAGAGCGGGTAGGTCGTGACCTGGTCGGCGCTGAGCTGCGCGGCGCGGTCCAGCTCTGCCGTCACCGCAGCCGCCGTCTGGCCGGGCAGCGCGAACATCAGGTCGGCATTCACGGAGCTAACCCCCCCCGCCGCCAGCGCGCTCGGCCGGGACCGGCTCGTGGCGGCGCCCCAAAAGCGGCGCCCAGAGCTCCACGCGCTCCTTTTCCTTGCGGGTCTCCTCGGGCGGCTTTTCCTCCCGCTTGTAGATGCCCAGGCGCGCGGTTGATCTTCACCTGGTGAGTGACCATGCTCTTGCCGGCCTCAAAGCAGGGGGGGGAGGGGTGGCTGCGGAGCACACAAGCCAGCAGGCAATAGGGTTGACGGCCGTAAAATGCCATGTACCATGCAGGATTATATCTGGCTTTGGGCAGGCAGACGAGGAGGGACGCATGATATCGAGGGGAATCCTCCTATCGGGCGCGGTGGCGGTTGCCTTTTATGTGGCCGCAACGGTCTATGGCGGTTTTCGGCATCCCGGCTACAGCCACCGGGCGCAGGCGATCAGCGAGTTGATCGCGATAGGGGCGCCCAACAAGGGACTGCTGGATGCGCTCTACTGTATCTACAACGGTCTGGTGATCGTATTCGGCGTGGCGGTACTCCAGTTGGCGGGAGCAGCGCTACTGCCGCAGGTGGGGGCGGCAGGCAGCGTGACCATGGGGTTCCTGGCGGCGGGTGCGCTTATCGCCGTGGGCGGGTTGGGATTGATACTGACTCTCTTCTTCCCTATGGACCTGCGCGGCGCGCCGCCGACTGTGCGTGGACGGGTACACCTGGCGCTGGCCGGCGTGATCTCGCTCAGCACCATCCTGGCGATCCTGTTCGGCGCCATCTGGCTGGGGAATCAGCAGGGTCTGAGTGGCGCCGCGACCTATAGCTTTGTCACCCTCGCCGTCGTGATCGCTTCGGGCGTAGGGGCAGCCGTCGCGACAGCGCGCGGCAGTCGCTATCTGGGGGTCTGGGAGCGGATCACCATCGGCGGCTTTTTGCAGTGGCTGTTCGTCATCTCCATCTGGCTCTACCAGGCGGCGCCGTTGCTGGCGCCCTAGCGGCCCGCCAAAGAGAGCCTGCTCTCATCGGTATGTGGGGCGTAGCCGGGCATTTTGCGCCGCCGCCACCCGGCCCTGATCCAAGGGGGGGATTGGTGGGGTGGCATGCATACCCCCCCACCAATCCCCCTCACACCTCGCCCCACATTTCTGCAGGCATCAGCCTGCAAGCAGGTACGCGCCTGCCTCCTCGGTGGCCCGCGCGAAATCATCCGAGCCGTCGAAATAGGGCAGTCCATAGGCCGCGCACTCGCTCTCCAGGTAGCGGCTAAAGCGCACCGAATAGGCCAGGAACGCCAGCACATCCTGATCCGGGCACCAGGTATTCCAGTCGGGTTCTGCCTGCCGCACCTGTTGCAGCTTTTCCGCTGGCGCGGCCCGCGTATAGCCGATAAAGCACGCCCGCACCTGCCCCGGGTAGGCGCTGCTCAGCTCGGCCACGTATTTGGGCAGGAGCTCATCGCCCTCCAGCAGGTAGGTGGGGTGGGTGCGTTCCTCCTCCAGCAGGTTGACGGCCAGGGCGCGCAGAATGGGCCAGAGCTGCTCGCCGCGCGTTTCGCTGGGGGTATTGGGGTCCATGCCGAAGGCGGCATAGCCATTGGCAAAGGCCATCATCAGGGCATCGATGGGGAAATAAGGGATGCCCCGCTGCTGCACAAGCCGGCGCGCCAGGGTCGACTTGCCGGCGCGCGAGGCGCCGCCGACGAGGTAGATCATCTCCCGCCGCCCCCGGCCTCATAGCCCCGGTCGGGGGGCAGGCCCTGCCGCCGGGCGGCCTCGGTAGAGAGCCGATCGCAGACCTCATTCTCCGCATTGCCGGCGTGCCCGCGCACCCATACGAACTTGACCTCATGCTGCGCGCACAGGTTGAGCAGTTCCTCCCACAGGTCGGGGTTCAGGGCCTCCTCCTGCTTGTTGCGGCGCCAACCGTTGGCGCGCCAGCGCACGGCCCAGCCCTTGTTGATGGCGTTGGCCAGATACTGGGAATCGGTATAGAGGGTCACGGCGCAGCGGCGCTTGAGCGCGCGCAGGCCCACAATGGCGGCCGTGATCTCCATGCGGTTGTTGGTCGTGCGCCGGTAGCCGCCTGAGAGTTCCTTGCGGTGCCCGTCATAGAGGAGCACCACGCCATACCCGCCCGGGCCGGGGTTGTGGCTGCACGAGCCATCAGTGTAGATAGTGACTTGCTTGAGTTCGTTGTTCATCCTGTCTCTGCATTCTCTACTCGGCTCACACATTACCGGCCAACGCCAGTCCGGCTATTCGGGAAGGCCCAAATCATAATAGGTATCCTTGCCCAGATGCTTCACATACTTGGCGACGAGGTTTGGCAGTGTATCCTCGCGGCCGATGTCAATCCAATCGTCAATCGATCCCAGGTAACAATAGCGCTGAGCCACAAAGCGCCGCCTGGCCTCATCGACCAGCACGAATTGCAGCACTGCCGTAAGGGGCAATGACCGAACAAGTATACTTGCGATTCTGGCTTCACTCATTTCCGGTGCAAGCTCACGAAACTCCTGCACCAGCCTGGCATCTCCCTCCGTCGTATAGACGGTGATCACATTCTTGTTGGCCTCGATCCGGTAATCCCACACAGAGGAGTACTGCTTACAGGCATGTTAGCAAACCTCACTGTCAGAGTCGAGCATAAGCTCGTAGCTCTGTTTTTCTGGGTCATAGCAATCCACGATGATCTCCTGAATGATGCGCTCTTCGTGCGCTGGGTCCTTGCTCCTTGCCATAGCAGCTAAACCTTTCATCAGTACTCGCAGGAGTATCATAGGCGCAGGATTTCCCTTGTCAAGGGGGCGCTTTAAGATTCTTGACAAATAACGGCGTTCGGCGCAGACTCTACCGCCATGGAAAGTATGAGGAGAGGGGCGGTGTACAGGCCGCCCCTGTATTGTGATGGATAGGCGCCTTTTATACCGCCTGTGGCGTTATGTGCCAGAGCCGTTGCAGTGGGCTTTTTTGTGGTGGACGAACAGCAAATTCCTGACCGGGGTGTTGGCGCTGATTGTCGATGACCAGCGGCGCGTGCTGCTATTGCGTCACGATTACCGCAGGGCGGGCCAGTGGGGGTTGCCCGGTGGCCAGGTTAAGCAGCACGAACGGCTGGAGGATGCCCTGGCGCGTGAGCTGCGCGAGGAGACGGGCCTGATCGTGGAGGTCGGCCCCATTATCGCCGCTTCCGCCGACCCCAAGGCGCCCCGGCTGGACCTGACCTACCACTGCCGGGTAACGGGCGGGCGTCTCGCGCTCGACGCTGAGATCGCCGACGCCCGCTATTTTGCATTGGATGAGCTGCCGGCCGGCATGTTCGCCGACCAGGTGGAGCTGATAGAGCGCGTCGTGGAGGAATTATGACCGACAAGTACAACCCGCAAGAAATCGAGGCCAAATGGCAGCAGCGTTGGGAGGAGACGCAGCTTTACCACGTCAGCGATGATGTGAAAAGGCCCTATTTCTTCCTGACCATGTTCCCCTACCCCTCGGGGGACCTGCACATCGGCCACTGGTATGCCATGAGCCCGGCCGACGCCAAGGCGCGCTATATGCGCATGCAGGGCTATGATGTGATGTTCCCCATCGGCTTCGATGCTTTTGGCCTGCCCGCTGAGAATGCGGCGATCAAGCACGGCATCCACCCCTTCCAATGGACGCTCAAGAACATCGAGCGCATGCGCAGGCAATTGCGCTCCATGGGCGCCAGCTTTGATTGGCAGCGCGAGGTCGTGACCTGCCTGCCCGAGTATTACAAGTGGACGCAGTGGTTCTTCCTGCAGTTCTACAAGCACGGCCTGGCCTACCGCATGCGCTCGGCCGTGGATTGGTGCCCGCAATGCAACACCACCCTGGCCCGCGAGCAGGTGTGGGGCGAGGACCGGCACTGCGAGCGCTGCGGCACGCCGGTGATCAAGAAGGACCTGGAGCAGTGGTACTTCCGTATCACCAAGTATGCGGAAGAACTGCTGCAGCACGACGGCATCAACTGGCCCGAGCGCGTGATCACCATGCAACGCAACTGGATCGGCCGCAGCGAAGGGGCCGAGCTGAATTTCAAGAGCGAGCAGGGTGACGATATTATCGTCTTTACCACCCGGCCCGACACCGTCTATGGCGCTACCTTTATGGTGCTGGCGCCGGAGCACCCGCTGGTGGCCAAGCTCACCACGCCCGAGCAGCGCGCCGCGGTGGAGGAATATGTCGCCAATGCCTCGCGGCAGACGGAGATTTCGCGCCTGGCGGCCGAAAAGGAAAAGACGGGGGTGCCCACCGGCGCCTATGCCATCAACCCGGCTACGGGCGCGCGCATCCCGATCTGGATCGCTGATTATGTGCTCATGGGCTATGGCACGGGCGCCATCATGGCCGTGCCCGCCCACGACGAGCGCGACTTTAGCTTTGCCCGCAAGTACGGCCTGCCAGTGCCGGTGGTCATCCGCCCACCCGAATGGAACGGCGAAGAGCTGCAGGCAGCCTATACAGGCGAGGGGCCGATGGTGAACTCGGGCCCATTCGACGGCATGCCGCAGAAGGAAGGGATCAAGGCGGTAACAGCTTTCCTGGCCGAAAAGGGCCTGGGCAAGCCTGCTGTGAGCTATCGCCTGCGCGACTGGCTGATCTCGCGCCAGCGCTACTGGGGCGCGCCCATCCCGATTGTCTATTGCCCCAACTGTGGCACGGTGCCGGTGCCCGAGGAGGACCTGCCGGTGCTCCTGCCCGAGGATGCCGAGTTTCTGCCCACGGGCGAATCGCCGCTCAAGTATCACGAGGGCTTTCGCCGGACGACTTGCCCGCAGTGCGGCGGCCCCGCCGAACGCGAGACGGACACCATGGATACCTTTATATGCTCCTCGTGGTACCAGATGCGCTATACCAGCCCGCATTATGACCAGGGGCCCATTGACCCCAAGGCCGCCAAGGTGTGGCTGCCGGTCGACCAGTACACAGGCGGCATTGAGCATGCCTGCATGCACCTGCTCTACACGCGCTTTTTCACCAAGGCCTGCCGCGACATCGGCCTGCTGGATCACGGCGAGCCCATGCTCAACCTCTTCAATCAGGGCATGATCCTGGGCGAAGACAATGAAAAGATGTCCAAGTCGCGCGGCAACGTGGTCAACCCCGATGACTATGTTGGCGCCCTGGGGGCCGACACGGTGCGCGCCTACCTGATGTTCATTGGCCCCTGGGAGCTGGGTGGCGCCTGGAACTCGCGCTCCATCGACGGCGTGTCACGCTTCCTGAACCGTGTGTGGAGTTTGGTGGTGGAGGACCGACCCTCACTCCAGCCCTCTCCCTCCGAGGGAGAGGGAGCAAAGGTGGCAGAACTGCGGCGGTTCACGCACAAGACGATCCGCACCTGCACCGACCACATGGAGAATTTCCGCTTTAACGTCTACCTGGCGGCGCTGATGGAGTATACCAACAACCTGGCGCGCCTGCGCGAGACGCCGGTAGTCCAGACAGAAGCCTGGGACGAGGCCATGCGCACTTTGACCCTGCTGCTGGCGCCCATCACACCGCACCTGGCCGAAGAACTGTGGGCGCGCCTGGGGCAGCCCTACAGTGTGCATCAGCAGCGTTGGCCGCAGTGGAGCGAGGAGCTCGCGGCCGACGAAGTGGTGACCCTGGTGGTGCAGGTGCTGGGCAAGGTGCGCGCCCGCCTGCAAGTGCCCGCCGATATCGACGCTGAGCAGGCCAAGGCCATGGCCCTGGCCAACGAGAACGTACAGAAGCACCTCGACGGCCGGACGGTCAAAGATGTCATCTATGTGCCCGGGCGGCTGGTGAATATCGTCGCCAAGTAAGGGCGGCTCGGGGGCCACAGGTCTTCTGAAGTAGGACCGTTCAACCACAAAGGCAAAGGACCACAAAGGGAAGATTCACCTTGTGGTCCTTTGTGTCTACACTGAAAATGAACCCAAGCGCCGTCCGGAATCCCCAGCTTGGAGCGCGTCGCGGCGCGTCTGCCGCCCTGGCAGCGGAGCTGCAGCAGGCCATCGCCTGCTACAAGGCCGAGTCTGAGATGCTGATGGGCATCAGACAACTGCAGGGCGGCTCCGGCTAGCACAATGTCGAGATCGCGCACAGGCTGGCCGACCCCGCCGTGCGCCGGCGGATGGCGCCCTCATCCTGCAGGCCAGGGACCGGGATGCCGAAGCGCTGGCCCATATCGAGCGGGCGCTTACCTGCCTATAGCGCCGCTTGACGCTCGTGTCGTAGTGGCGGCTTTAGCCGCTCAAGACGCTTGAGCATGCAAGGCGTTGAGCAACGCTGCTACAAGTGATGGGCCTGACCAACCGGCTTGAGCGGCTAAAGCCGCCACTACGACACGAGCGTCAAGCGGCGCTATAGGCAGG
>DAOTVS010000225.1:0-14818 GCA_034436375.1 Anaerolineae bacterium
TGCTCCAACAGATGGCGGCGCAGAATGGCCATCTTCTCAGCTGCGGTGAAATGCTTGCGTGTCTGGCTCATGGATTCCTCCTGCTGTGATCATGCTAATCCGATCAGGGGGAATCTCCAAGTTCGACAGGAGCATAACAAGGTCTCTTGACCTGTTCGATCTGCCCTTCACCCGCAGCGTCTGCGACGCCAGCCACCTTATTGCAATTAGTCACAATAGTAGTATAACGCAACGGGTGGTGATCAGCAAGCCATTCGAATTCCAGCCGAGCTGCATCGTGCGCCGCGGCGGGGCAGAAGCGCTCTCTGGCATGCTTTTTGCTCAGCAACAGTGCGACGAGGCGGCTGGGCAAGGCATTCACAGCTTCCGGCATGGCCCCAGGCTCAGCTTGCCGCTACAGCGTGGCTGGTTACGCCTGTGCATGTGCCAGCCGGTGGGGGCCGTGAAGCCAAGAAAAACGATGACAGGAGGTTCCGCATGCAACTCACACCGCGGGAGATGGACAAGCTGATCATCTACCAGGTGGCGCAGATTGCGAGCAACCGTAAGGCAAGGGGACTGAAGCTGAACCACCCCGAAGCGGTGGCCGTCATCTCGGCGGCTATCCTGGAGGGCGCCCGTGAGGGCAAAAAGGTTGAGGACCTGCAGACCGCTGCGCAAAAGGTGCTCAGCAAGGACGATGTGATGGAGGGCGTCCCCGAGATGATCGAGCGGATCGACGTCGAGGGCGTCTTTACCGATGGGACGCACCTGGTCAGCGTGCGCAACCCCATTCAGTGAGCGTAAACTGAGAGAGGAGAACTGAACGATGGGCACACCCGTTGGCGGTTTGGTGCTGAGGGACGAACCGGTCGAGCTCTATGCGGGACGGAAGACGATCACTCTCAAGGTCAAGAACACGGGCGATCGCCCAATCCAGGTTGGCTCCCACTTTCACTTTTTCGAGGCGAACCGCCACCTGGAGTTCGACCGCGTCGCTGCCTTTGGCTGGCACCTGGCCGTCCCCTCCGGAACGGCTATCCGCATCGAGCCCGGGGATGAGAAAGAGGTTACCCTGGTCCCCTATGGCGGCAAGCGACGCGCCCATGGCTTCAATGGCCTGGTCAATGGCTGGGTGGGCTCGCGCCACAACATGGTCGAGGCCTTTGCCCGCGCCAGGGAATTCGACTATCGGAGCAGCACGCCACTGGAAGCCAAGCCTGAAGAGGTGCCGGAGGCCGTGCCCGAGCCGGTCCTGGCCTAGGGCGCGGCGGCCGGTCGCTCCAATGATGCGCCGGGCGGCGCCGGACGCCGCCCGCCAAGAACAAAGACGAGTGAAGGAGTAGGAGATATGGTCCAGATCTCCCGACAGGATTATGCTCAGCAATACGGCCCGACCGTCGGGGACAAGATCCGGCTCGCCGACACCGACCTCTATATCGAGATCGAGCGGGACCTTATCACCCACGGTGACGAGGCCGTTTTCGGGGGGGGGAAGACCCTCCGTGACGGCATGGGATCGGACCCAGAGATCACCAATGAGCACGGCGCGCTCGACCTGGTGATCACCAACGCGACCATCGTGGATGCTGTGCTGGGTGTGACCAAGGCCGACATCGGCATCCGCGACGGCAAGATCGTGGGCATCGGCAAGGCGGGCAACCCGAGCACCATGAGCGGCGTCACCCCGACGATGGTCATCGGCGCGGGTACGGAGGCGCTCTCGGGCGAGGGGCTCATCGCCACGGCCGGGGGCTTTGACACCCACGTTCACATGGTCTCGCCGCAGCAGGTGTACGCGGCCATCAGCAACGGCGTCACGACCTTTGTGGGCGGCGGCACTGGGCCGGCGGATGGCACCCGCGCCACCACCTGCACGCCGGGCCCCTGGAACATCGCGCGCATGCTGCAGGCCGCAGAAGGCCTGCCCATCAACTGGGGCGTCTTGGGCAAGGGCAACTCGTCGGACAGGGCGCCGCTGGCCGAGCAGATCGAGGCCGGCGCCTGTGGCCTGAAGGACCACGAGGATTGGGGCTGCACGCCCGAGGTCATCCGCACCAGCCTGGACGTGGCGGATGAGTACGACATCCAGATTAGCATCCACACCGACTCCCTAAACGAGTCGGGCTATGTCGAGAACACTATTGCGGCGATTGACGGCCGGACGATCCACACCTATCACACCGAGGGTTGCGGCGGTGGGCATGTGCCCGACATTATGAAGATTGCCGCGTACCCCAACGTTCTGCCCAGCTCCACCAACCCCACGCGGCCCTTTTGCGCCGACAGCGTTGCCGAAGCGTTCCCCATGATCATGGTCACGCACCACCTGAACCCAAACGTCCCGACCGATGTCGCCTTTGCCCACAGCCGGGTACGTCCGGAGACCATGGCGGGTGAGGATGTGCTGCACGACATCGGCGCCATCTCCATGTATTCCAGCGACTCTCAGGCTATGGGGCGCTGTGGAGAGAACTGGGTCAGGCTGATGCAGACCGCGGACAAGATGAAAAAGGTATCCGGCCCGCTGCCAGAGGACAAGGCAGCCGGCAACGACAACTACCGTGTGCTGCGCTACGTGGCCAAGTTGACCATCAATCCGGCTATCACCAACGGCATGTCGCACCTGATTGGCTCCCTGGAGGTGGGCAAGCTGGCCGATGTGGTCCTGTGGAAGCCGGCGTTCTTTGGCGCCAAGCCGTTTGCCGTGGTCAAGGGCGGGATGATCAACTGGTTCCCGATGGGCGACCCCAACGCATCGATCCCGACTCCGGAGCCTGTCTACTATCGTCCCATGTTCGGCGCCTATGGTATGGCGCAGCCCGAAACCTGCGTCACCTTTGTCTCCCAGGCTGCCTACAATTCCGGCGTCGCCAGCAAGCTAGGCCTGCAGCGACGGATTGAGCCCGTCCGGAATACCCGCACGCTCACCAAGAGGCACATGGTGCGCAACGATACCATGCCGGACATCGCGATCAACCCGGAGACCTACGAGGTCACGGTGAATGGCAGGGTAGCAACGGCGCCGGCGGTCGATCAATTGTCTCTGAGTCAAAGGTACTTCTTTAGCTAGGCGGGTCTGCCGCGCACAACGCCGGCCGGCTGGAGCAGGGCTGACGCTGCGCAGGCGCGCCGGCGGTGGGGGCCTACTGCCCCACCGCCGGCGCGTACGGCATGGGCACTCTAGCACACAACAATGCACAGGAGAGGCAACCATGCAAATCGTCGAAACGGTGCTAGGAAACAGCAGAGAGGAATCATGGCGGTCGCGGCTGGCGATGGCCCATATCGACTGGCTCCATCTTGACCATTGGGAGGCGCAGAAAAATCGCTTTCGCAAAAGGACTGAGGCAGGCGGCGAGGTCGCGGTATCCCTGGATCGTGGCGTTCACCTGCAAGATGGCGACGTGCTGGCCTGGGACCCGGAGCGGCTGTCTGCCATCGTGGCCCGGATCGAACTGAAGGATGTCATGGTCATCCGGATCGACCCCAACCAGGAGCAGGGCACACTCGTGCGCACCTGCATCGAGCTGGGGCACGCGATCGGCAACCAGCACTGGCCGGCTGTGGTGAAGGACGCCCAGGTCTTTGTGCCGTTGGTGGTCGACCGGCAGGTGATGGCCTCGGTGATGAAGACCCATGACTTTGCGGGCATCACTTACCACTTTGCGCCCGGCTCCGAAGTGATCCCCTACCTGGCGCCGCACGAAGAGCGCCGCCTGTTCGGCAGCCCGGATCAGCCTGTGCACAGCCACACCCATGCTCACGAGCACGATCATGTGCATGCCAGCGCAGAGGTGAGTGGACAATCATGAGCATTGAGGATGTCATGCGCATCCTCCAGTTCGGCGATTCGCTGCTGCCGGTAGGCGCCTTTAGCTTCTCTAACGGCCTCGAGTCAGCGATCCAGGAGAAGCAGGTGCGGGATGTGACGGAACTGAGCGCCTTTGTGCGCACTGCCTCCGAACGCGCAGCCTCTACCGACGGCATTGCCCTGCTCGAAGCCCATCGGGGGGCGCGTGAGGGAGATATGGCCCGCATCCGTCGCGCCGATCACGCCGCCTATAACCGCAAACTCAATGAAGAGACTCGGACGATGAGTGTGCGCATGGGCAAAAAGCTGCTGGAGGTAGCCAATTACGTCCTGGCCAGGCCGCTCGTGGCCGATGGGCTGGCTGAGATCAATGCCGGCGCCACACCCGGGTGCTACCCTGCAGCCCTGGGGCTGGCCTTTGCGGCGCAGGGCCTCTCCGAGCACGATGCCTTTGCCGTGCACCAATATGGGGTGGCCATGATGATGCTGAGCGCCTCCCTGCGCTTGATGAGGATCAGCCATGTGGCTGCCCAGTCGATTCTCTACGAGGTCAACGGCGTGGCTGAGGCTCAGTATCAGCGGTACTCAGCCTGCACGCTGGACGACATGGCGAGCTTTGCTCCCATGATGGACATCCTGGCCGCCAGCCATACAAGAGCGCATGTGCGCATGTTCATGAACTGAGAATACAACGCAGCGATGGAGCAGACAATGAAGAAGATCACACGGATTGGCGTCGGCGGGCCGGTCGGCTCCGGCAAGACGGCCATCATCGAGGCCATCACACCGATTCTGCTCGATATGGGCGCCAAGGTGCTGATCATCACCAATGACGTCGTCACCACCGAAGACGCCAAGCACGTCCAGCGCACCCTGAAGGGCATCCTGATGGAGGAGCGCATCCTGGGCGTTGAGACGGGCGCCTGCCCGCATACGGCCGTGCGCGAAGACCCCAGCATGAACCTAGCTGCGGTCGAGGACATGGAGGCCCGATTCCCCGACACCGATGTGGTGCTCATCGAGAGCGGGGGCGATAATCTGACCCTGACTTTCAGCCCGGCCCTGGTCGACTATTTCCTGTATGTGATCGATGTGGCTGCCGGCGACAAGATCCCACGGAAAGACGGCCCCGGCATCTCCCAGTCCGACATCCTGGTCATCAACAAGACCGACCTGGCCCCCTATGTCGACGCCAGCCTCGACGTTATGCGCCACGATGCGGCCCTCATGCGCGGCGACAAGCCCACGGTCTTTACCAACTGCAAGACCGGCGAGGGCATCCTCGATCTGGTGCAGGTCATCAAGGAAGGCGTGCTGTTTGGCATCCCCCTGGGAGCGAGCGAGGCGCGGGCATGATCGACTATCGGCTCGTGCCAGAGTTGGCGCCCTATCAGGATGAGCCCAGGCAGCTCCCCAGCGGCACTATCGGCAAGAATGGCCTGGCCCGGCTCGAGTTCGAGCGCCGTGATGGGCGCACGATCCTGGCCGGCGCTCGTGAGCGGCCCCCGCTGTCTGCGCACAAGGCCCTCTACTGGGAGGAAGACATCCCCGCCATGGCCTGTGTATATCTCATCATGGTCAGCGGCGGCATGGTGCAGGGAGACCGGCACGCCATCGAGATCATCGCCGGCCCGGGTACGCAGGCCCACGTGACTACCCAGGCCGCCACCTGGATCCAGGAGATGAATGCCAATTTTGCCGCGCAGACGCAGCGGATCGAGCTGGCCGATCGTGCTTACCTGGAGTATCTGCCGGATATCGTCATCCCCTCCAGGCACAGCCGCTTCCACACCCACACACAGATCTCGATCGCGCCCACGGCCACGCTGTTGTACTCCGAGGTGCTCATGCCGGGGCGCAAACACATGAACAGGGAGGTCTTCCAGTATGACCTTTTTTCTTCACTGCTGCGGGCCGAGCGGCCCGATGGGACTGAGCTCTTTACGGAAAAGTTTGTGATCGAGCCGTGGCGGGGCGATGTGCGCCGGCTCGGTATCATGCACGAGTTCGACGTTTTCGGGAACGTCCTGCTGCTGGCCAAGCCCGAGGTCGCAGGCCGTGTCCTCGAGGCCGCGCCTGCGACCTGTAGTGTTCATGAGGGATGGGCTGCCGGGGCGAGTCGCCTGCCGCACGACGCCGGCATCCTGTACAGGGTCTTGGGCCCGGAATCCCATGTGGTTCTCGGCAAGGTGTACGAGTTCGTCGCCGTGGTGCGCAAGGCGGCGTTGGGGGTCGATCGGCCTTTCAAGCGTCCGTACTACTAGAGTGACAGTCGCTCAACACATTATGGAGGAAGGGAATGGCAGATCCCGCCTATCTGGCGCCATGGAACCGGATTGTCGAGCGCAATGGCGTGGCGCGCTTTGTCGACATTTACTTCCGCGGGGCCGGCCAGGTCTTTTTCCAGAACAACCCGCTGACCGGGCTCCTCTTCGCTACCGGTATCGCCTATGGCACGATAGCCAGCGGCACGCTGCCTGTGCTCTGGGGATTTCTCATCGCCCTCTTTGTGGCGTCGGGGACCGCCATCCTGTTGGACCTTGACGACCAGTCGATCCGGCGAGGGCTTTTTGGCTTCAATGCGGCGCTGGTCGGCACAGCGCTCCCCACCTACCTGCAGTGGAATGGTATCCTGGCCGGGTACATTGCGCTGGCGGCCATTGTATCGGTCATCGTCACCCTGGCGCTCACACGCTTCCTCGGCACGTGGGAGGTGGCGCCCCTGACCGCTCCCTTTGTGATCACGAGCTGGTTCGCCACTCAGGCCAGCTATGGGCTCGCCCTGTTGAGCGGCACATCGCTCTTGGGGCCGCCGAGGCTGCCGCTGGGCGCCCCACTGGCGCTTGCCGGCTTGACCCCCGACACCTTCTTCCAGGGGCTTTTCCGCGGCATCTCGCAGGTCTACTTTATCAACAACCCCTTCACCGGGTTCATCTTCCTGGTGGCCCTCTTGGTCAACTCGCGCATCTCGGGCTCGATGGCCATCCTGGGCTCGCTGGTGGGGCTGTTCACCGGTCTGGCGTTCGGGGCGCCCGGCGCCACGGTGCTGCAGAACGGCCTGTACGGCTACAACTCGGTCCTGGGCGCCATCGCCATCCTGACCTTCTTTCCCCTCGCCTGGAAGTCGGTGGCCATCGCCGCTTTCGAGGCGATAGCCGCCGCGGTTGCCTGGGCTGCGCTGGACAATTTCCTGGCCCCGCCGGGCATACCCGTGTTTACCTCGGCCTTTGTCATCACCACCTGGGCGCTTCTGCTGGCGAGGAAGGACCTGAGGCCTTTACATAATGAGAGATTAGCCCAGACTCTTCTTGGCACCCATCAGCAGGGCGATGCGGAGCGGCGCTGATGCTGCCGCATGACAGTCTGCCACCCTGCAGAGCCGAGTTGTCGGCTTTGTCACCACGTCGCGCCTTTTTCGAAGAGTTGGCGGCCAGTTGGGAAAGCAGACAGCCGGCCGGACGGCAGGAACGCTTACGGCAACTCCTGGCCCATTTCGCGCCGCTGTGGCAGGGGGCCAGTGCAATCCTGGACTTGGGAACTGGCACGGGTGCACTCCTGCCTCTCCTGCGCGAGTGCGCCCCTCGGGCCAGGCTGACGGCCGCGGATCTGGCCTATGCTATGTTGCAGCAGGCTCAGGGGCGTGGGACGGGTGTCTTGCTCGTGCAGGCCGATGCTCACAGCCTGCCTTTCCCTGCGGCCAGCTTTGATGTCGTCGTCTGCCACTCCGCCTTTCCCCATTTCCACGACAAACCACGGGCCCTCTGTGAATTGCGGCGCGTTCTGCGACCAGGCGGATGGTTGATCGTCATGCACGACATCAGCCGGGCGGCCGTGAACGCGGTCCACTCGAAAAAGGCGATGACCATCCGCGCCGATCTGGTCCCGCCAGCGAACGAGATGCAGCAACTCGTCACAGGGGCTGGCTTCACTCAAGTTAGCGTCGAAGATGGCGAGGATCACTACCTGGCCTTGGGGCAAGTGCCGTAAGAGAGTACTGCAAGCTATACTTCCATCGTACTGGAGGTAGAAGAGATGGTGCAAACGCTCTCTCCGGTGCAGCACGTTCTTGCCGTCTTGTCGGGCGCGTTCGTCGGCTTCTCTTTGGGGCTGATCGGCGGTGGCGGCTCGATACGCTCGCGCCCAGCATGTGCGCTGGCGCACGGCCCTGGTTTTCGCCGTCCCCGGTACACTGCGGCTGAGCCGCCACAGGGCGCTGTTGAACTACTTGTACGCTGGCATCATCATCCTGGTGGCCATCTACATGCTGTACCAAAGCGCCCAGGCTCTGGGCTTCAGGCCGTTTGGATAGTGATGAGCAATCCATGCGGGTACGTTTGCTAGCCAATCGGCGGCGACACAGCGGCGCGCCATGCCGCTCAGCTCCGTCTGGTTGGAAGCACCCGTTCAATGATTGCCAGGATTATCCAAGCGATGAAGAACGAGTAGGTCACAACGACAGCCGCCGCGGCCAGCTGCACGAGAAGCTGCCTGCCATTCCCCTCGACCAGACCGCTCACATTGTTGACCGCTGCCACTGCGACCAGCCCTACGAGGATCGCGCCGCTGGCCCCCCCGACGCCATGGACGCCCCAGACGTCGAGCGCGTCATCCCAGCCCCTGCGCTTTCGGAATTGCACCGCCAGGTAGGTGAGAACGCCGCCGACCAGGCCGATGACGACTGCTCCCCATGGCGCCACGTAGCCGGCAGCCGGCGTGATCGTGGCTAACCCGGCTACCGCGCCAGTAAGCGAGTCAACCAGGTGCGACCCGCTCTGAGTGGCCAGGTCGATCAGTGCCCAGATCAGCATGGCCACAGAGGGAGCGATGAGAGTATTGGCAAAGGCTGTCGCCGCCAGTCCGTTGGCGGCAAAGGCACTGCCAGCATTGAACCCAAACCAGCCAAACCACAGTATTCCTGTGCCCAGAGCCACGAGGACTATGCTCTCCGTGCGCCGACGGGCGATCTGCTTTTCCTGTCCTGGAGGTTCTGCGCCCCGCGCAAGGAGGGAGGCGGTCAGGGCGGTCATCCCAGCAGTAGTATGGACCACGAGCCCACCGGCAAAGTCGACGACCCCCAGCTGCTCCAGAAACCCTCCACCCCAGATCCAGTGTGCCACCGGCAGATAGATGAAGATGCTGAAGCCAGTCAGGAGTATCAGGTATCTCCCCAGATTCAGCCGGTCGGCGAAGGCTCCTGTAATAAGCGCGGGCGTGATGATGGCAAACATAACTTCAAAGGAGAAGTAGGCCAGCAGGGGGACGCTTGGCGCACTGATCGGGCCCGGTAACCTACCGATTGTGCTCAGGCCTTCAAAAGACACATTACCGATTACCCCAGCTACGTCGCCACCGAACGCCAGGCCGAAACCGAACAGAACCCAGATGATTGTTACGATGCCCACAGAGATTATGACTTGCATCATGATCCCTAGAACATCCCGGCTCCTAACCACCAACCCTGCATAGAACAGAGCCAGGCCAGGAGTCATAAAGAACACGAGAGCTGCGCTTATGAGCAAGAATGCTGTGTTACCGGTATTGATAGCAGTTGGCATGATTCCTCCTCATCGCGGGACAGTCTGGACCGGGGGTCAGGGGTCTGCCGGGCTTGTCACGGCCAGCCCCGGAAGGCGCTTGCTCGTGCGGACTAAAGTCGGGATTCGCGACACCCGCTCTCAATGAATCGACCATTGCCTGTCGCGTCTACCAGCATCCGTCTTTGCATCATCTGTGCCACCAAGCCCTCTCAAGAGGTCCCATACCGGGGTAGTGCGAAGCGTGAAACTCGGTCGTTAGCGCGGAGGGACTGCTCTCCGACAGGCTGGTGAGGAGAGATGCACACGGTGAGATGCTTTGGCTTGCGGGCCAAAAGTTAGCGCCATTGGGCTTCAGGATGGTACGTTGCGCATCGCGGCCAACACCACGGCCCATGTGACTTAGGCTCAAGGCTGGTTGTTAAGGTTCACGGAAGTTAGCATCCGGTCAGCCGGGCCGGCTGGCTATGAGGATGCTGACCATGAGCACCAGAAAGACGAAACTCGACACACCCACGAAGCGCCACCGGCGCTGCAGCGCAAAGCCGGCGATGGCGATGATGACCCTGGCCACGGGCGTAGCTATGAGGACCAGGATGCCCAGGTTGACGATGGCCAGCGGTTGGAGCCGGCGCACGCCGGCCAACACGGCATCGGGCGGCTGTGCCAGAAACGAGCCCGGCAGCGGCGCGCTGCCCTGCAGGACGAACCCCGCCAGCATGATGGCAAAGCTCAAGGCCGCCCCCACGAGCAGCACTACCCCGGCGATCCGGTCCAGTTGCTCTTCGCTCATCCACCATCCCCACGCGCATGCAGAGTCACCTTAACCGGCCTGCCAGGAGCACCCGAAGTGCCGGGCGCTCCTGGCAGTTCACACGCCCTTCGGGGCGTGCCACACTCGGCAGGCCCATCAGAAAAACCCCAACGCCCGTAGGCCCATCTGAACGGCCAGGACGAGCAGCAGGCCGGCAAAGATGCGGCTGAGGACTCGGCTGCGCACCCTCGGCGCCCAGCTTGCCCCGAGGAGCGACCCCAGAAAGGTCCCCATCGCTGCCGGGGCGGCGATGAGAATGTCGAGGTCGCCGTGCGCATAGTAGACGAAAGCGCTGGCCACCGCCGTGACGCCGATCATAAAGTCGCTGGTTGCCATGGCAGCCTTGGTGGGCACCCGCATGCCCAGGACCATGGCCGGCACCTTGATCACGCCGCCCCCAATGCCAAAGAGCCCCGAGGCCACGCCGGCCAGGAGCGATACCCCCCAGCCCACCGGCAGGCGCACCGGCCGGTAACGCACCGTGCGCTGCAGGGCCGGGTCGTAGTAATGGCTGCCTAGGGAACCTTCGTCCGGCGCCTCGGGCACCGCCGCCCGCTGCTGCGCGCGCCTCCAAATGGCGGCCGCTGTCAGCATCAGAATGCCGGCAAAGAGCCATTGCAGGAGCCCCTGGCTCAGGCTCACTGCGATGATCCCACCCCCGAGTCCGCCGATGGTAGTCGCCGTCTCCAGCGTCATGCCCAGGCGAATGTTGGATAGCCTGCTCCCCAGGTAGATGCCGGCCGCCGCGCTGGATGTGGCGATCACGGCGATGATGCTGGCAGCGATGGCCGTGCGCACGGGGATGCCCAGGGCGATGACCAGGATGGGGATGATGAAGACGCCCCCACCAACGCCGAGCATCGCCCCGATGACTCCCGTGGCGATGCCGCTCGCAAAGATGACCAGGAGATCGAGTATCGACATGGCCTGTCGCTCCCAACCGGAGAAGGGCCTCCGGCAGCGTTCCTACCCGGTTATCCTGAGATTGCCCAACCCCGGCGGGGCATGCCTTGCTGTCACTGGCACGGCAATATCCGTACCTTTGCAGCCGATCGGCCCGCCCCATCCTACCGCCGCATCTCCTTCCTGCCCTTCGACCCCTCGACCAGGCGCACGGAGGCGGTGATCGAACGTGACGGCAAGCAGTGGCGGGTGGCCAAGGGGCTCCCGAGACCATCGCCCGGCTCTCCACGAATCCGCCTGCAGGCCTGGCGGCGCGGGTCAATGCGCTGGCCGAGCGGGGCTACCGTATCCTGGTCGTGGCGGCCGGGCCCGACGACCATCTGCAGTTCGTAGGGCTGATCGGCCTGTTGGTCCCTCCCATATGGATCATCTCATCCGCCTCTTCCTGAACTTGCTCGACAGCGCGATCAAGCACCCGCCCCAGAGGGGCCAGGTGAGTGTACGCGCGGAGAGGTGGGGTAGCCAGGCCTGCATCACGATCAGCGACAGGGGCCAGGCATCGCGCCCGAACATTTGCCGCACCTGTTTGAGAGGTTCTATCGCGTAGAGGCCGCGCGCTCACACGATAGCGGTGGCGTTGCCTGGGCCTGGCTATTGCCCATGAGATCGTCGCCTCGCATGGCGGGTCCGGTGAGCGCTGCTGCTGTGCGACCCCTTACCACCACCGCCCCAGCCAGCCGAACACCAATGCCGTGATTAGCGCACCGCCGAGCGCGCCGCCCGCCAATTGCGCGAGCGTGTGCTTGCGCCGATACCAGCGTGCCCACCCAACCAGCGGCAAGCTGAGAAACGCGATCGATGCGGGCAACCCGAACACAAAAACCAGCGCCGTCGAGAACCCGCTCACGCCGACCATGTGCAGGCTGATTTTCCACAAACTGGAGATGGCGAACATCGTCAGTCCGAGACACAAATACGTCAGCACCATCAGGCGCAGCAAGTGCGGTGCGCCGAACGCGCTCAAGAGGAGCAGCGCGAACGCGTCGCTGCTGAGACTGACGAGAATGAAGCGCGGTCGCTCCGCGCGCTGGCTCATCTCGAGATCGCTCACCCAGCCCCAGCGCTTGCCGACCAGCAGATAAGCGAGCGGAATGCCCGTCACGATTGCCAACGTGAGACTCGCCCACGCCACACCGACTGCCCGCGTCGCGATCCAACCGAAGGCGAAA
Source organism: Anaerolineae bacterium (assembly GCA_034436375.1). Lineage (GTDB taxonomy): Bacteria > Chloroflexota > Anaerolineae > SpSt-313 > SpSt-313 > DAOTVS01. The sequence continues at coordinate 12,274 of DAOTVS010000225.1, forward strand.
AAGATCGGGAACGACAAAACAGAGCTGTCGAACAAGATCGAGACCCAACGCGCCAAGCGATTTGCCATTGCGCCGCTCCTTGCGATGTTGTTTTCTCTTCATACATATTGTAGCCACAAAACTGGTTCTGCCAACCAAGTCTGTGGGCATGCCCTGTGGCCTGGTTCTTGTTCTTGGCTGAGGTTGTACGCCGCTGGCAGAGGCTGAGCAATGGCTAGGTGATGGAGGTCATGGCGCGCACGGCACAGGACGAGCGGGAGAGCCCGGTCGCCCGGTACGCCAGGATGCCGGCATAGGTCGTGGCAGCCGCCGAGCGGGTGGATCTGCAGCAGGGTCTCTCGGATGAGGATGCGGCCCACCGCCAGGCGCGCCGCCGGCCCCAACACCAGCGAAGGGCGGGAGGCATCGCCCCGGCGCCTGCTGCGGCGGCAACAGAGCGCCTTGGCGATCTTGATGGTGGGGGGCCCTGCTCTCACTCTTCCTGGGTGACGTGGCCGATGGGGCGCTCATCCTCGGCCTGGTGCTCGCCAGCACCGGTCTGGACTTCTTCCAGGAATACCGGGCAGCGCAGGCGCTGGAGGAGTTGCGCCGCCCGGCGCCAGTTCAGGCCCGCTTTATGCGGGCGCGAGCTCCCATGCCAGGACGGCTTCGCTTCGCGTCACGCTACTGGCAACGTGAAGGAGAAGGTGCTGCCCACGCCTAGCTCGCTCTCTACCCAGATGCGCCCGCCGTGGGCCTCCACCAGCTTGCGTGTGATGTAGAGGCCGAGGCCCAGCCCCTCTTGCGGCGCCTGGGGCGCCACTGCTCGCCGGTAACGTTGGAATAGGTTGGGCAGGTCCGCAGGCGAGATGCCTGGGCCTTGATCGCGCACCGAGGTGACTATCTCGTTGCCCTGCTGCCGGATGGTCACGGTGACCTCGGTGCCCGGCGTGGAGTACTTGAGCGCATTGGAGAGCAGGTTGGTGAGGATGCGCTCCAGACGGTCTGGGTCGGCCAGGGCAGGGGGCAGTTCCTCAGGCGCCTCCACGCGGACGCGCCCGGTCTCTAGAGCTGGGGCCAGCCGTTGCTTGAGATCGAGGACGAATGGGCGCAGAGCAACCGCTTTCCGGTTCAGCTTCAACTGCCCCGCCTCCGAGCGCGCTGAGTCCACCAGATCCTGGATCATCGCGTTCATGCGCCGGGCACTCGTAAGGATCGCCTCCACACTCGACCGCTCGCGACAGTGCACCCCGCAGGTCTGGTCGATCGTGCGGAGCAGCAGCTCCGCCTGCCCCTGCACTGCCGCCAGCGGGTTGCGCAGATCGTGCGAGACGGCGCGCAGGACGTCATCGTGTTGCTCCTCCAGATCGCGCTGGGCCGTGGTGTCGCGGAATGTGGCGCATGCGCCCTGTATCCCGCCGTCGGGGGAGAGGATGGGGGCGGCGCTGACTGATACCCAGTGTGGCTTGCTTTCCGGATGATGGATGACCACCATGCTGTCCACCAGCGTCTCGCCCCGCAACGCCCGTAGGGCCACGCTCTCGTGCAGCCCCACGGGCTTGCCCTCTGGCGTTTCCATATGCAGGAATGCCATCTGTTCCTCCAGTGTCATCCGGTCCGGTGGTAGGTGACCCAGGACGCGCGCGGCGCCAGGGTTTGTGCGGCTGATCTCCCCAGTTGCATCGTAGATGACCACCCCATCGGGGAGCGATGCCAGGATGGCGTCCATCTCAGCCAATTGCTTGCGATGCTCACTATCAAAGATGTTCGTCGTGATGGTCCGCATGGTGTCGAGAGCGATCGTGACATCCCTTCCCACATCGAGGGCCTCCCGCGCGACCGGGACGGCATCCAGGTGGGGCCGGAGAGAGTGCCATATCGCCTGGCGCAACAGGTCGTATTCGCGCACCACATCGCCCAGCGGCGCCTGTTGGGAGAGGCGCCGCTGAGCGTGTTTGTGGGCTGCGGCTGAACAGGGCGCCAGCTTCGTTTCGGGTCGCCCCTGGCGTATGGCCTCGGCGATGCCATGGATCAGCAGTGGGCCTGGATCGAGGAGTTCTTCCCAAGCCAGGCCCGGGCGCTGCGAGTACAGCGTAGCCTGCAACGACTCGACCCAACGGTCGGCGATCTCACACGACTGGCGCTCCAGGGTGTCAGATGCTTGTTGCCTCAGTTCCTCCCTCGTTGCAGCCCCCATGGCGGAACCATCGCCTCCCGCGGATTGCCCCGCTTGGCCGAGTTCTTCTCTCTCTCTCATTTGCACACCTCCTCAGTCATCTAGCGTAACGATTGTGCAATCAGAGCCGGAATCGTTCATGGCGGCGCAGAAACAGAACTCTTGGACTGAGGCGGGGCCGACTGGAGAGACCCGCCAGCATAGACTGCCAACTCTGCACCTGCCAACGCACTGAGTTGCGTGAACCTTAACAAACAAACCTTGGAGATATTGTCAAATGTTGTGGATTGAGCCATGTCAGGCGGCGATCCTTTCTGGTGGCTCCTCCACATGCTCGTTGCCCTGCTTCTCCCCGTGAGGTAGGCTTTGGACGCCATCCTTGAACTTGAC
>DAOTVS010000226.1:0-37250 GCA_034436375.1 Anaerolineae bacterium
TTCCTTCCAGGCCGTATACCACCCAGGGGTCCATTGGCCGATGTCGGACGTGATGCCAGCGTCGTACATCTTTTTGACCATGGTCATAGCTTTGATGCCCAGTTCGTTATCGACGGTGACGTTGCCGTCCTTGTCGAAATACGATCCGCCGAGCTGCTGCAGGAGGACATCGAAGTAATAGTTCGAGCCGCTCTTGGGCATCTCAACCATATAGTGCTTTTCCTTGGCGAACTCGATGCCCTGGGCAATATAGTCGTCCCAGAGGGTGGGAACCTCGAGTTTCTTCCCGTCCCACAGGTCCTTGCGGTAGAAGAGTCCCATGGGGCCCATGTCCCAGGGTATCGCGTAGAGGTGGCCGTCGGCGCCGGTCGCTTCAGCGATCTTGTAGGCGGGGAAATCCTTCGCGCAGGCGCCGATGGTGTCGGACAGGTCCAGCAGGCCGCCGGCCTTGATGAACTTTTGCAGCATGGCGCCATCGATGGAAAAGACATCGGGCGCGCCGGTGCCCGCGGCGATGGCCACCGAGGCCTTGTCGTGCACGTCCTGCCAGGGCATGTTGGAGAACTTGACCTCGATGTTGGGGTAAAGCTCCTTGAAGCTGGGCAGGACGACCGACCAGGCCTCACTGGCCCAGGACCAGACGTCGAGGGTCGCCTTCAGTTCCTGGCTGCCGAGCGGCTGCCCGTTGCAGGCCTGGACGGTCTTGGCGCTGGAAGAGGCGGCAGTGGGGGCAGCTTGAGCTGCCTGGGTCTGCACGGCGGCTGTCGTTGGGCTCACCATGGGTTGGCAGGATGCGAACAGTCCTGCGGCCGCGGTGCCGACGGCGGCTACTGCGGCCCTTTTGAGAAAATCGCGCCGGTTGATCTTGCTGTGCATCGCTCTGGTCTCCTCCTCTGCGTGAGGTGGCGCCAGCCCACCACCTCGTGGCATATAGACGGATACGATATGTTGCGCGCCTGAGAGCTGGCTCAGGCCGGAGAAAGCGGCTCCGACAAGAACTCACCGGCAAGGCGCGAAGGATGCAAAGATCCTTCTATTACCTCTATCCTCCGCGTACCTCTATCCTCCGCGGCGCTCTTGGCGTCTTGGTAAAGCTCATTTTCAGAGCAGGCGCAGCGCCTCATCGGCGCCGGCGTCGTCGTGCACAATGGCGCATAGGGCGGCGATCATGCCCTGCGGGCGCTCGCGCTGCCAGACGTTGCGGCCGATGCAGATGCCCGTGGCGCCCGCGTCCATGCAGTCGCGTACCATCTGCAGGAAGGCGGCATCGGTGCCCGCCTTGGGGCCGCCGGCGATGACGATGGGCACGGTGGCCGTCTGCACGGTACGCGCCAGGTCATCGCGCTTGCCCGAGTAGACGGTCTTGATCAGGTCCGAGCCCAGCTCGGCGCCCAGCCTCGAGACGACGGCGACGGGGTCGCCCACGGCGTTGTCATAGACTTCGCCTTTGTCCTTGCCATAGTGGTGCGCCAGGGCCGAGGCGGGGATCATCTCGCCCAGCAGCGGCATGCCCCAACGGTCGCAGGCTTCGGCGGCCTGGCTGAGCTTCTTGATCATCTCGGGCTCGTTTTCGCCGCCGATAAAGATGTTGAGGGCGATCATATCGACCCCCATGCGGACGGCCTGCTCGACGCTGACCACGAGGTCGGTCTGGTCGATGCGCTTGCCGAGCGCCGTGTTGCCCGCGTCCATGCGGGCGACGACGGCCAACTGCCCCAGCGCCGGGGCCAGGCGCGGCAGCGCCCAGGGCGAGACGAGGATACCATCTGCCTCGGTGGCGGCGATCAGGCGGACCAGTTCGACCGGATTCTCCAACCCGGGCACCGGCCCACCGTAGAGGGGATGGTCCATGGGCACAATGACTGTCCGTGGGTGGCGGAAAAAACGGCGCAGGCGTAACGACTTGCCACAGGACATGGGATCTCCATTTCTGTCATAGCCTGATCATTGCGGACGGCGGAGAGGCGTTATGTTCATTAATGTGCCAATGGGGTCGATGGCAACATTAATGAACACTAGAGCGCTGTTATTATAACACAATTTGGGCCAAGAGTCAATACATTGCGAGTTTCTGAGTGCGATCATGTGCATTATATGTTGTTAGTTGTGCGCTATTGACGAATAATGTTCGAGTGAGTATAATCACCGATGTAAATGCGAGAGATCTTTATAAGGCGGATAGTGGGGGAGGAACGCAGGCTATGCTCGGTCCAGATAGGCAGGCGCGGATCGTCCAGTTGGTCCAACAGCACAGCATGTCGGTCGTGGAACTCAGCCAGCACTTTGGCGTATCGGCCATGACGATCCGGCGCGATCTGGACTTGCTGGAAGCCCGGGGCCTGGTGTTGCGCGTTCATGGCGGGGCGCGAGCGCCCGAGGCGCCCAAAGCGTCGACGGAGGATATGCGCGGCGCCCGAAACGTTGGGGAAAAGGAGGCCATCGGGGCGGCGGCAGCCGCTCTGGTGGAGGATGGGCAGACCCTCTTTATCGACGCGGGCACGACGACCATTGAACTGGCCCGTCGACTGCGCGAGCGCCAGGGCTTGACGGTGATCACCAACTCGGTGCGCGTGCTGGGCGCCCTGGCCGATTGCCCGGCGATCAACCTGATCGGCCTGGGCGGCTCGGTCTATGGCGGCGCCTGGTCGTTCGTGGGGCCGCTGGCCGAGGCGGCGCTGCGGCGCTTTAACGCCGGCGTGGCCTTTATGGGCATAACCTCTCTTTCGCTGCAAGAGGGTCTGAGCGAGATCAACTATTTCGAGGCTGCCATCAAGTCGACGATGATTCAGCGGGCGCAACGGGTGATCTTGTTGGCCGATCACACTAAATTCGAAAAGGTCTCGCCGGTGAGTGTGGCTCCACTGAGCGAGATTGACACGATCATCACCGACGGTCAGCTATCTGCGGACCTGATTGCAGCCTACCGCAAGGCGGGGGTCGAGATCATGCTGGCGACGCCGCCAACGCCGGATGCAGCTTCGCCCCAGAAAGAGGACCCGCTATGACACCCGTGACCTACCCGGCCCCAGCATGAAGAGCATCTTCCACTACAACACCGCTGCTTAGGCATCGCCTTGCCCAGAGCGGATAACTCCTGCTATTTGAAAGGTATTGGGCTGAAGCCGCCACTACAAACATCAGCGCCTACGGCAGACTGCTATCCAGGCTAGAGCGCAATGAGCTCCTGCTGCAGCGCCTGCAGCCGCTCGGGGGGCAGCGTCTGTGGCACAAGGCGCGCCAGTTGGGCGAGCGGCTGGTCCAGGACCCAATGCAACTGCGGCGATGCCAGCATCTCCTCGCTGGTGTACCGGGTCAGGATGGCCCGGGCCCGCTCATCTGCCAGCAGGTCGCGCAAGCTGCTGCCGATGTCGAGCCGGCCGGCGATATGGCGCACGTTGGCCATAGCCTGGGCCAGGGTCAACCCCGTGCTGGCGAACTCGTATCGGCCTGCGCCGATCTCGATCACAGCCGCGCCGTCCTGCATCTGCGCCGAAACTATGCCCGGCGCCCCCTCGACCGCCTGCCCAGACTCCTGGACTTGCGACAGGTCGCCCGCCGGTATGCGCACCGTGGCCCGTGTGTTGGCCGGCACGTTTACCTGCAAGTACAGGCCCGAGGCCGTCAATTGCCAGGCGGAAGCCACCTCGCCGTAGGGCGACTGGAGCGCCGCGCGAGCGTGCGTCAGGCCGCCGCCGGGCTGCGGCTGGATCAGCACATGCTTGTAGCCGGGCTCGTGCGCATCGGCCTCGATGCCGGCTACCACACGGTAGAGCCACTCGCCGATGGCGCCGTAGGCATAGTGGTTGAATGAGTTCATTCCCGCATCCTGGAAGCTGCCGTCGGGCCTGATGCCATCCCAGCGTTCCCAGATGGTCGTGGCGCCCTTTCTCACCGGATACAGCCAGGAGGGATAGCTCTCCTGGTTCAGCAGCTCGTAGGCCAGGTCGGTGTAACCAAAGCGGCTTAACACATGGCACAGGTATGGCGTGCCGACAAACCCAGTGGTGAGATGATAGCCGGCTTTGCGCACCTCCTCAGCCAGGCGCGCTGCCGCTTTGGGCCGCAGCTCCTCCGGCAGCAGGTCAAAGTGTAGTGCCAGCACATAGGAGCTTTGGCTGTTCGAGGCGACTCTACCGTTGGCCGAGACGAATTCGGCCGTAAAGGCGGCTTTGATCTTGGCCAGCAGCTCGCCATACTGCGCCGCATCCTCCGCTTTGCCCAGCGCCTGTGCCGTCTGTTGGAGCAGGCTGGTGGAGTAGGCGAAAAAGGCTGTGGCAATCAGTTCCCGGTCGGTGATCGGCGCGGCAGCCATTGGCCCCTGGCCACGGAAATCCAGCCAGTCGCCAAAGTGAAAGCCGCTGGTCCACAGGCAGCTCTCGCCAGCCTGTGCGCGTATATAGTTGACCCAGGCGGCCATGCTGGCATATTGCTCTTCCAGGATGCGGGTATCGCCATAGCACAAATAGATGGTCCAGGGGCAGATCACCGCGGCGTCGCCCCACGCCGAAGAGCCGCCCATAGCAAAGCCCGGCCGTGCGCCGGCGGCGGGGCGCCCTATTGCGTCGGGGATGACCATGGGCACCGCGCCGTCAGGCATCTGGTCGGCCGCCAGATCGCGCAGCCATTTGGTGAAGAATGCTGCGACGTCGCGGTTGAAGCAGGCGGTGCGAATGAACACCTGCGCGTCGCCCGTCCAGCCCAGGCGCTCGTCGCGCTGAGGGCAATCGGTGGGCACGTCGACGAAATTGCCCTTTTGCCCCCACACAATGTTGTGTTGCAATTGGTTGATGAGTGGGTTGGAGCACTCGAAGGCGCCGGTCGCTGAGATGTCGGAGTGCACCACGATGCCGCTCAGGCTATCCAAATCCGGCTCGCCTGGGTAGCCGTCTATCGCCACGTAGCGGAAGCCCATGAAGGTAAAGCGGGGCTCGTAACTTTCGATGCCATCGCCCTTGAGGGTGTACTGCACCGTCTGCCTGGCGCTGCGCAGGTTGGCGGTGTAAAAGTTGCCCTGTTGATCCAGTACCTCGGCGTGGCGCAGTGTGACGGTGGCGCCGGCTGGCCCTTGCACACGTAGCCGCACGTGCCCGACCATGTTTTGGCCCAGATCGAAGACGGTCTCTCCCGCTGGGGTGTGGATGATACCGATGGGCCTGATCTCCTCCTGACGCCGCACGAGCGGGCCGACCTGCGCTACGAGCATCTCCTTGCCGTGGTTGAGCCGGCGCACGCCGCCCCAGGCGCGAGCGTCGAAAGTGGGCTCATCCCATCCTGCCAGCTCCAGGCGTGCGTCATAGGTCTCTCCCATGTAGATATCAGCCATGCGGATGGGGCCGGGGGCGGCCTGCCACTCGTCATCACTGGTGATGACGGTTGTGCGCCCATCCGCGCCGGTCACGTGCAATTGCAGCAGCAGCGCCAGGCGGTCGCCATAGGTGTTGCGGCGCCCCTCAAAGCCGAGGTAGCCGCGATACCAGCCATCGGCCAACATGGCGCCGAGGGCGTTTTCGCCTGTGCGGAGCAGCGCGGTGACGTCATAGGTCTGGTATTGCAGGCGATGGTCATAGCTGGTCCAGCCGGGTGTGAGCAGGCCATCGCCCACGCGCTGGCCGTTGAGGTGCACCTCGTAGAGCCCCAGACTGGTCACATAGAGGCGGGCGGCCCGGACGGGGCCCTGGATCTGGAATGTGCGACGCAGGAGGGGGGCTGGCTGCGATTGCGTGGTATCCTCATCCCAATCGGGTGTGATCCAATTGGCCTGCCAGTCTCCTTCCTCCAGGAGCCCCATCTCCCAAAAGGCCACTGCACTCCATTCTGAAGCCTGATCATCGGCATCCCAGACGCGCACCTGCCAGTAGCAGGTCTGGCCAGAGTGCAGGCTCGGGCCGGCATAGGGCACGTGCACCGAGCGGTCCGTTGCCACCTGGCCGGTATCCCATAGCAGGTCCCGGCCGGCAGCCAGGTCCATGGGGGTGCCCGCTACCCGGATCTGATAGGCGGTTTGCCGTGCCCCGCGCCGGTCGCTCTGCAATTGCCAGCTGAGCCGTGGCGCTCTGGTGTCGATGCCCAGCGGATTGATGCGATATTCGCAGCGGAGGTTTGTGACAGTGGTCATGGTTGTCCTTCCTTGGCACCTTGCTGCCGGCGCAACTCTGCTGGAGCCATGCAGGCTGGCCCTCTCCAGCTTACACGGCTTGGCTTTCTACATGCAGGATGGGCCGAAACTTGTAGCCGTAGACGATCATGCCATCCTCACCCTCTTCGCGCAGGACACGCGTCACCATCTCTACTGGCAGGCCGATGCGCACATCCTGCGGGTCGATATCGGTGAGCTGTGCAGTGACCAGGGGGCCTTCTTTCAGCCGCACCAGGGCTACTGTATAGGGGGCATATTGCTCATAGCCGTGAGGCGGCTCATAGACGGTCGAGTATGAGTAGACGGTGCCTTCGCCGCTATAGGCAAACTGTTCATCTGCCGGTTGGTGGCAATGGGGGCAGACGTCACGTGGCGGAAAGAGATGTTGGCCGCAGGATTCACAGATCTCCCCACGCAACTGCAGCCGCTGCCTGCGCACTCTCCAATGGGGTGCTAAACGCATAAATGCATTCCTCCTGTATACACTTATCCTTCCAAAATGTGCGTAATCGCCGTGCCGCCCACGCCGCCAATATTCTGCGTCATGGCCCAATGGGCGTCTGGTATCTGATTGGCGCCAGCCTGGCCACGCAGCTGCATGGACGCCTCTACGATCTGGTACATGCCTGTGGCGCCTACCGGGTGGCCACGCGCTTTTAGCCCACCCAGGGTACAAATGGGCACCCGCCCCTGCAGACCGATTTCGCCCGCTATGGCCAGTTGAGTGCCCTGCCCGCGGGGAGCAAAGCCGCTGGCCTCGAGCGAAAGCGCTGCAATGATGGAAAAAGCATCATGCAGTTCGAACAAGTCCACATCGCTGGGGCCGATACCGGCCTGCTGGTACGCTTTCATTGCCGAAGCGTTGACTGCGGCCAGAAAGAGCGGGTCGTGCCGATCGTGCAGGGCCACGCTATCGGTCGCCACACTCGAAGCGGCGATGCGCACCGGGTGCGCTGCAAACTCGTGCGCGCGCTCGCTAGGGCAGAGCACGACGGCGGCCGCCCCATCGGCAATGGGCGCCGAGTCGAAAAGATTGATCGGATCGGCAATCATACGCGCATTGACAAAGGTGTCGCGCTTGATGGCCTGCCGGAACATGGCGTTTGGGTTGTTCACCGCATTGGCGTGCGAGTTCATGGGAAAGCCCGCAAAGGCATCGTGGGGCACCCCATACTCCTCCATATAGCGGCGCATGAGCATGGCATTCAGGGAAACGAACGAGGTGCCGTGGATACCTTCATACTCCGCATCTGCCGCGGCCATCAGGGCTACGGTTGTCTCCTCGCCGTCCATATCGGTCATTTTCTCTACGCCGCAGACCACGACCAGGTCATGCCAGCCGCTGGCTACTGCCAGGATACCCATCCGTAAAGCGGCGGCGCCGGAAGCGCAGGCCGCCTCTACCCGCAGCGCTTCGATGCCCCGCAGGCCCGACCAGTCGGCCAGCAGCGTTGCCAGCTGCTCTTGGGCGCCCAGTTGGCCTGAGAGCATGTTGCCCACATAGAGCGCATCGGGCCGACCGACGCCGGCATCCTTCAGAGCGGCGATAATCGCCTGGGCGCCCAGGTCGCGCAGCGAAGTATCCCAGTGCTCACCGACTGGCGTCTGCCCGATGCCAATAATACTAACATCACGCATGGTCCGCCCCCTAGTCCATCCTCAGTTTCCTACGGAAGCGGACATAAGTGCCATAGTCGATCTCTGCCCGCCGTCGGATATAATCACGCGTCTGTGGGGCAAGGTGACGGCGCTCCTCGATGCGGTCGGTGACGACCAGAGAGAAAGCATCGCTGCCGGCGCCAGAGCCAAACGAAACCAGCAGAATACGGTCACCGGGATGCGCCTGGTCGAGCACGGCTGAAAATCCCAGCAGCGATGAGCCTGCGTACGAGTTGCCGATCTCAGACACGAGCAGCCCGGCTTTGATCTGCTGCGGCGTAAAGCCGAGCGTCCTGGCTACCCGCTGCGGGAACTTGCCGTTGGGCTGGTGGAACACACAGGCCGTATAATCCTGTGGCTTGCGGCCCATCTCCTTCAGCAGCCCCTCAGCAGCGCCCATGATATGCTTGAAATAGGCTGGCTCACCCGTGAAACGACCGCCGTGCATGGGATAGTGCTCAAAGGCGCGGCGGAAGAAATCGGGCGTGTCAGACACAAATGAGAGCGAGCCTTCGAAGTAGGCTACACTCTCCTCTTTGGGGCCCAGGATATAGGCCGCGCCGCCTGCGCCGGCAGTATACTCGAGCGCATCTCCCGGCCGGCCCTGGGCCGCATCCATGCCCACAATGAGCGCATAGCGGGCCATTTGTGAGCCGACCAGGCCGATGGCGGCCTGGAGGGCCTCGGTCCCTGCTTTGCAAGCAAACTCCCAATCGGCGGCCTGCACATAGGGGGTTGCCCCCAGCGCTTCCGCAACAATCGTACCCGTCGGCTTGACAGCATAGGGCTTGGACTCGGTGCCCACCCAGACGGCTCGCAGTTCCTGGGGTGGGATGCCGGCGCGCTTCAAGGCATTGCGCGCCGCTTCGATGGCCATGGTCGTGGTATCCTCGTCCAGGCCAGGCACAGATTTCTCGTGCACGGGGAAGCCGTCATCAGCGGCGCCCCAGATATGTCCAATCTCCGCCGCCGGCAGTCGGTAACGGGGGACATAGGCGCCATAGCCTATGATCCCGACCTCCTGACTCGATCGCATTAGCATGTTCAGTACCACTCCTGTGAAGCTGACTGGCTATCAGCTATCAGCTATTGGTTCCAGCATCAATCAGGTGTGCAACATGCCTATTAGCATATATGATACCGTTGGTGCAAGCTGATAGCTGATAGCCACTCGCTTATTTCTCGTATTCGCGCAGCAATTGCTCGGCGCGGTCCGGGCGAACCGCCCCTTCGCGGACCATCTGCGTGGCAATGCGCGCCACCAGGTCGCCAGTCGCGCCTGCCGCCAGGGCGACCTGCCGGGCATGGAGCGCCATATGGCCGCGCTGGATGCCTTCGCTGGCCAGGGCCCGCAGGGCAGCCAGGTTCTGGGCCAGGCCCACGCTCACGATCACCTGAGCGAGCTCGCGTGCACTCGTCACGCCCAACAGTTTGAGCGAGGCGCGGGCAGCCGGGTGGACCTTCGTAGCGCCGCCGACCATGCCTACGGCCAGCGGCAGCTCCAGCGAGCCTACCAGGTGGCCGCTGCTCACAGTCCACTGCGAGAGCGCCGTGTAACGCCCCGAGCGCGCCGCGTAGGCATGGGCGCCGGCCTCGACGGCGCGCCAGTCATTGCCCGTGGCCAGCACAACTGCATCGATTCCGTTCATGATGCCTTTGTTATGAGTAGCGGCCCGATAGGGGTCCTCGGCGGCCATGGCCCAGGCTTCCATGATGCCCTGACCTACCTGCTCGCCGCTAAAGCCCCCATGCGCCAGCGTTGCCAGCGGAATGTGCACCCACGCGCGCGCCAGGCGGTGATCGGCCAGGTTGGAGAGAATGCGCAGGTTGACGCGGCCGCCTGTGATCTCTTCCAGCAGGGGGGCCAGGGCCTCTGCCGCCGTATTGACGGTGTTGGCGCCCATCGCATCGCGCACATCGTAGAGCAGGTGGGCGATCAGCATAGGCCCCACCGGGCTCGCTGCAATCACGCGCACCTGGATGTCGCGGGCGCCGCCGCCCAAGCTGGTGATCACCGGGTCGATCTCGTTGGCACGCTCGAGGATGCGCTCCCGCGCTGCCAGCAGGCGACAGCGCGCAGCATGAGGATCGGCCACTTCCAGTATCTGCACCTGCCCGATCATGACCGGCGGATCGCTATCGGCCTGGAACCCGCCGCCTTTGCGCGCCAAGCGCGCGGCAAAGCTTGCACCGGCCACGACCGAGGGCTCTTCGATCGCCATGGGCACCAGGTAATCGCGCCCGTTGACCTGCAGGTTGGTGGCGATGCCGAGGGGCAAAGCAAAGGCGCCAACTACGTTCTCGACCATCTGTTCCGCCCGCGCCAGGTCCAGGCCGCCGGGCCCCGCAAGCGCCTGCGCTTCTTTGTCACTCAAATTCCCAAAGGCTTGGACTACTGCCAGCCTCTCGGCCGCTGTCAGGTCATAGAATCTGCCAATGCGGGAACTCTTTTGCGTGTCCGTCACGCTTCTCCTCTCACAATCAAAGAGCCAACAACTCTGTTGTTGGCCCTGTGCTTTGCTGGTGTAGCTCGTGCGGTCCCTCTCTGGACTGCTGGGTCTGACCCCAGTATAGCACAGACTTGCTGTCAAAAGCTATCAAGCTCTCCCAAGTTTCTATCCAGAGACAGAAAATGGCAACAGGTGAGGAAAATGCATCTCACCTGTTGCCAGCAAGTGGAGACAGGTCTCAGACCTGCCCCTATGGACCTGCCCCTACGGACCTGACCTCTACAGTGCGGCGTCCGGCCGTGTCGGCTCGATGGGCACTGCGGGCGGGGCGACAATGGTTTCGCGCCGGAGCTGCCCCAGCAGGTGCACAGCAACCAGCGTCGCCCAGAAAGAGGTGAAGAGCGTGCCGACCAGGCACAGCACTGCCCCGACCAGGCCCGCGATCATGCTCGCCAACCAAGCGATGACCAGGGCCACAATGTAGCCACCCAGGTTGTGCGAGATCAGGCCCCATGCCTCGCCAAAGCGGAAAAAGGCGCCGAAATCCCCGGCCATCGCGTACTCGACGGCGGTCGCCGGCAGCCACAGCGCCAATACGATGGCGTAGAGCACCGAGAGGCAGCTCAAGCTGGCAACGCAAAGGCCGGCAGCGCCGCTCACATCCTGCCCGCCAGAGCTGGCAATGCCCGAGATAATGCCCCCCAGGGCACTGAGCAAGATCACCGGTATCGAGTAGATCAGGACGGCCACGACTGCCAGGAGCCCCTTGACAAAGAAGGTGCCAAAGTCATCCCATTCTGGCAGCGGCCGTTCCTGCCCCTCGGCCACATTCTTCAGGGTCCGCAGAGCGTAGCCGATCACTGCCAGGTTGACAATGGGGATAAGGCTCACCAGGCCACCGATGAGCACCTTGGTCACCCATTTGTCGTCCTCGAATACGTATCCGAATGATTTCCCGATGTCCACGTGGCCTCCTTGCTGGTTGCATCCCAGTCACCAATGCGCATCGATCGGCCGGCTCCAAGCCGACCCCATTATAGCAGAGTTGAGTTTGCGAAGCAACTACTCTGCCTGCTCTTGCTCTCTTATTCTACGTCCGGAGCGGCCTGAGGGTTGCGCGAAAATCTGCAAAGCGGAGCTTGGACGCTGCAGTTGGGGGGCAGGTGGACCGGGCTATCAGGCGCCAAAGGCCGCCCGCCGCAGCAGATCCAGCACGAGAAGCTCGGTTGTGCCGAGGGCGAAAGCGAGACCCAGCGCCGGCAAAAGATCCCTGGTCGCCTGGAGCTTTCCCTCCTGATGCCGCAATACAGTGAGGAGCAGGGTATTCAGCAGAGTGAACATGCTCAGCAGGCCCAGGATGCTGAGCATGGCGCCGGCCAGCAGCGCAGCCGGCAGGGGCAGGAGGAGGGCGCCGACGATGGCCAGTGCGATGGCGACGACGACGACGGTTTCCCTGAACGAAATCACCTGCTGCCGCTCAGGAACCTGCCATAGGGTGAACCCGGCCACCGGCCACAGGGTCAGGCTTAGCGCCAGCCCCTGGAGCGTGCCCGTGAGCAGGCGGAGGCCATTGCTGGGCTCATAGAGGTGAGGGAAACCGGGGAACAAGGTGAGGTACGAGTTGAGCCCATCGCCCCCCCAGGCCAGGAAGAAGATGGCGAAAAGGGCGAGCACCGGCCATGGCGGCACGAGGCTGGCCCTCAATCGCCGGCGAGCGATGACAGTTGTGAGCCCGAGCAAAGAACCCAGGTAGGTGCCTGTGCAGCGGGCGCAGAGTGGCAGAGGAATGCCGGCAACCTGCAGCGAATGCCCCGGCAACTGATGGCACACTCCGCCCCCCAGGACACGCAACCAGTCCAGCATGACCCATGGCCAGGCCAAAGCGGTTTGCTCCTTTCCGGAAACCTTGGCAATTCTATCCGGGTAGGCTGCAGCGGTCAAGTGTGGACTTTTTGCCAGGGGATGAAGTGTTTGACAGAGTGCTATGACGAACGTATAATCCATCAAGCTAACTAGAGGGCGAATAGCTCAGCTGGGAGAGCGCCTCCCTTACAAGGAGGAGGTCACGGGTTCGAGCCCTGTTTCGCCCACCTTTGATGAAGGCTTCGGCTGTTTAGTAGAGCTGGGGCCTTCTTGGTTGTTGGAAACCTCACGCAGGCCCAAACCCGGGGCCGGTGTACTCAGCAACCATACATTCTGGACTGCGAGGAGGTTTGTTTGGTGGCCGTGCGACGTGGAGCACAGACGCAGACAGAAGCATATTGGCGACGTGAGTTCCGAGTCTATCCAGAGGACATTGAGGCAATCTACGATCTCATGCTGGAGGATGGGCGGCCTCGGACGCTGGCTGAACTTGCGTGCCAAATCATTGCACGACATTGCCGGCGCGAGGCGCAGGCCCGGCGCCCGGAACAAGGAGTCATCTATCGGCCGCGGGAGCATTATGCTGTAGGCCAGTTGGTGATTTTCCCGGCTCTTGATTATGCCGTTGGTGAGGTTGTTGGTGAGCGGCCGGGGCAGAACCCTCGCTACGGCCCGTTTACTGTGATCAGCGTTCGCTTTGAGGGGCAAGAAGCCCGTGAGTTTGCCGCGGATTTGAAGGTGCCCCATCCTCTCAATGATAGCCCCGATGAGATTGCCTGCGAAGAGGGAGAGGAACTCTCGCCGGAGGAGCTGTGCCGGCGCTATGGTGATGCGGTGCACGAGCCCTTGCGCGCCGCATTGTTGCAGACGCCCGATTTTGTGTGTTTTGGTGACGAGTGGTTCCTGCGCGGGCTGCTGCCTGAGGTGCATGTCGGTCACCTGAATCTGGCGGAAGCCGTGATCGATGTGGCTGGCCACCCGCTCACGACGGCAGAGATCCTGCAGCAGGTTGAGCTTGCGACCGAGAGCAAGCCGGGAGCGCGCGTTTTTGCATTGAATATGGCCCTCAGCCAGGATAAGCGTTTTGATAATGTCGGGCTTGCCACCCGCCCCCGTTGGTTCCTTTTCAGCCTGGAGCCCCCTGCTGTTGCAGCCAAGCCGGAACAGCTGCTGCCGAGTTACCCTACGACCGGGGATGAGTATGTGCATCGTGAGTCGCTGGAGATCGCCCAAGAGATCGGCGACGAGCTGGACCATCTCCTCGATGTGGGGCGTCCGCTGGCGGCGTTGGAGACCGGCAAGGCCAGTTTTGTGCTCAACTATCCCCATCGCCAGCGAGGCACGCTGCCCCTGACTCGCGAAATCCGGGCCTTGTTCCCCACGGAAGAGTATGCGCGCATTCCCATCCATTTTGTGGACGGGCGGACGGATAGCCGCTGGTTGGGCTGGATACTGCCGGGTGATGGTTACGGTTGGGGCCTGGGCGAATGGTATGCCCGCGAAGAGGTGCCTGCCGGGGCGACGGTGGAGCTTCTATCCACGCGAGACCCCTATGCGGTGGTGGTGCAATGCGAGATGCGCTCACGCCGTACCGAGTGGGCACGGGTGCCTCGCGTCGAGAACAACCGCCTGACTTTTGAGATCCGCAAGCGCGCCTATGTGTGCCGTTATGACCGTAACCTGCTGCTGGGCGAGCCGACAGATACCGCCCGCCTGGATGAGCTGCAACAGCATTATCGCCAGGAGCCGATCTCTCTTTTCCAGGCCATCTTGCAGGTATTTCCCGAGTTGGCCAAACTGGGCAGCCAGGGGTTGGTGCATGCCAAGGCCCTTTATGCGGCTATCAATGTGATCTGGCGGGTGGGCGCGATCCCTGTCTTTGCCGAGCTGGCCCGGCACGCCTGTTTCGATCCCGTGGGCGGTGGCAACTGGGCTTTTGACGACTCGCTGATCGAGTCAAGCTATGCCACGCCAGAGGAGATGGAGGCGCGGCCGCTCTCCAAGCGGGTGGATCTGATCCGGGATCGAGTCTTGCGCTACGGTAGCCCAGCATAGGAGAGTTCAGCATGGTCAAATGGCAGCGACCGACAGTCGATACCAAGTTCCATATTGATCTTGAGTGGTGGCAGAAGCAAAACAAGGATATCCGCATCTACCTCCAGCAGTCCCTGTGCGCCGAGTGCCGGGAAAGCTATGGGCAAATCCGTACTTTGGGCGAGGTCGATAGTGTTGACCTCGCGACGGGGGAAGTGACGCGTGAGGATCCTCTTTGGAGCACCCTGCGCACTTGTTGCAGCACCAAGCCAGGTTATATCACGCCGAGTACTCCCATCATTGATAGCATTTTCCTGACTTTTGTGGCCAATGGCAACAAGCCGCTCTCACCGAATGAACTCTATGAGCGGCTCGATCGCCGGCCGCCGGAAATGATCCTGCGCATGCTGACGGGGGGCCAGGTGTTCCTGGGCATCCGGCCGGCCTAGTCCTCCGCGATAGGCAGTATGACCGTGAACGTCGTTCCCTCGTTTTCTTCTGACTCGAAGTGGATCTGCCCTCTGTGATGCTCTACAATTTCCCGGGCGATGTACAGGCCAAGGCCCAGGCCCTCATGCGCGCGTGTTGAGGAGCCGTCAGCCTGGTAAAAGCGCTCAAAGATGTGTTCACGCGCATGGGCTGGAATGCCCAGGCCCGTATCGGTGACTGCCAGGACGGCCTTGCCGTCCGACGTCCGCTCGACTTGCAGCAGGATGCTGCCGCCGCTGCGGTTAAATTTGCAGGCATTGGAGAGCAGGTTGGTGACGACGCGCTCCAGGGCGGCAGCATCGCCCCGTACGTTGACGGGGTAGGCGGGGATGATCGTGTGTACCTGCAGTTGGTGCGCTTCGGCCAGGGGGCTCATGGCAGCCAGGCTGCGGCGGGCCACGCCACGCAGGTCGACCGCTTCCTGCGCAAGGAGCTGGTCGTTACGCTCCAGGCGTACCGCATCCAGGAGCTCCGAGACGAGGGCATTCAGATTGTCGATGTTGTGCAGGGCAATGCGCAGCATTTCCTGGCGGCGTTGCGCGGAAAAGCGCCCTGCGGGCGCCTCGATCAGCGTCTCCAATACCAGGCGCGCAGGGGCGAGGGGCCGCTTGAGCTCATGCGTCACGTTGGCCAGGAATTGATCTTTGCCGCGCACCGCGGCCCGCAGGGCCTCGTTAGCCTGCGCCAGGGCTGCGGCGCGCTCCAGCGCCTCGCCATAGAGCAGGGCGTTAGACAGGCCCATGGCGACTTGACCCGCCAGAGCGGGCAGTAGATCGGCTGTGGTGGGAGCAAGGCGAGGGCCGCGCCCTCGCGCGGCGAGCACCCCCAGCAGACGGCCCCTCGACTCGAGTGGAAGGTAGTACCAGTATTCGCGCCCGCGGGAGCCCGGCGCTTCTTCCACGACTGCACGCCGCTCCGCAGCAGCGCGCCCCGCGCCGCCCGCCCCGAGGGGAATGGCTTCTGCGCCCAGATCACCGTGACCGGCAAAGGCGATCTGGTTCAGGCAGAGTTGCTCCGGCGCGAGCAGTAGGACACTGGCGCCCCGCAGGTCCGCCGCCTCTACGACTTGGGCTAGAGCGGTGTGCAGAAAACGATCGATCTCCAGCGTCTGATTGCCGGCGCTGGCAACGGCGCTGATGGCCTCCAGACGCTGTGCGCTTCGTTGCGTCTCTTCATAGAGGCGCCGGTTCTGCAGCGCCAGCGAGATCTGGCCGGCAATGCCGACCAGCAGGTCGCTTGCTCCGGGCGCAAAGTGCCGTTGGGTGTAGCTGCCTACCGCCAGGAAGCCGAGACATTCGCTTTGCGGCCGCAGGGCGATGTACATCAGGCAGCGTGGGGCCTCTGACGCCTGCGGCTCGGCGGGCAGGTCTTCCTCGATGATCGGTTCATTGGCTAGCCTCGCGGCCAGCGATTGGACATGGGCAGCCAGGCGGGCGGCGCCCTGAGCCGAGACGCCCGAGCTGGCTACGATCGAAAGGCTGGCGGGGTCATCATCACGCAGCAGAACGGCCCCAAAGTGGAGATCGGTGACGGCCAGCAATTGCTGCAGGGCGTCATCGAGCCAGTGGGGCAGGCCGAGGGATTTGCCGATGGCCGTGCCGATGGCGTTAACCGCGGCCTGCAGATCGGCTTCCCTCTGGGTGCGCTCATAGAGACGGGCGTTTCGGATGGCCTGCCCCATGGCGCTGCCGATACTGCGGAGGAGGCACTGCTGGGGAGCGTTGGACCGGGGAGGCGCAGCGTCCAGTGTCATGGCGAGCATTCCCAGCACCTGCCCCTCTGCGCTGATGGGGGCGCTGAGGAGTGCTGCTCTGCCCGCTTCCTCCACGCATTGCACAACCAAAGAGGGGGCGCCGGGCGCCACGTTGGCCAGGGGCAAGGCCAGCAAATCAAAACGCCGGAAAGCAAAGACAGGGCGGTCTTCGCTCCGGCGCCCGACGTACACCTCAAGTTCCTGGGTCTCCCAGTCGAGGAGCAGGATGCTGGCCGATGCACAGTGCAGAGTGCTCAACAGCACCGCCAGGGTCTGCTCGATCATGGCCTGAAGCTTGAGCGATGCCCGCAAGGCGCCGGCGATGGCATTCAGCGCATAGAGTTCAGCCTTGCTCTGCTGCCCGTGCCGCCGGGCGGGTCTGTATAGCCCGGATGCCTGCTGAGCAAGCGCCTCTGGCATCGCACCCATGGGATCTACCGTGGCCGCTCCTCCTGCGGCCTCTTTTTCCGGGGTCCTGGGGTTGCTGGCCATAGATCATCCTCATTCTGTTGTGCAAACAATATGACTTTGCCCGGTATGCGGGCCAGTACCCGCATACCGGGCATAAACTCGTGCCCGGGTCAGGGCTGGCCTTCAGCGGAGCGTACCATACCGCTATTGACTGGTGCAGCTGCCAGAATGGGCTGCAGTAGAGCCTCCAGCGTGGGCTGGCCGATCTCTTGGAGTTCGTAGCGGACGCGCTGAGCAGGCCGGTTCAGCTTGAGCACTCGGCGTAGATCGATGGGTGTGGCAATCAGCACCAGGTCGCACGGTGTGGCGTTGATCGTCTCTTGCAGATCATGGATCTGCTCGGTGCTGTAGCCCATGGCTGGCAGCAGCGGGCCGATATGGGGGTAGGCCTCGAAGGTCTGGCGGATAGAGCCGGCAGCATAGGGGCGCGGGTCGACGATCTCCGCGGCGCCGAAGCGGCGTGCGGCGACGATACCGGCGCCATAGGCCATGCCGCCATGGGTGAGCGTGGGACCATCCTCGATGACCAGGGCGCGCTTGCCCCGGATGACGGCGGGATCCTCCACATAAATGGGCGAAGCCGCTTCGATGACACGGGCAGCAGGGTTCACTGCCTCGATGTTGTGGCGCACCAGAGCCACGTTGTCTGGGCTGGCTGTATCGACCTTGTTGATGATAATGACATCCGCCATGCGCAGGTTAGCCTCGCCCGGGTGATAGGTCAGTTCATGGCCGGCGCGATGCGGGTCGGCTACAACAATGTGCAGATCTGGCCGGTAGAAAGGCAGGTCATTGTTGCCGCCATCCCACAGGATGATATCGGCCTCGGACTCTGCGGCGCGCAAGATGCGCTCATAGTCCACACCGGCATAGACGATCAGGCCGCGGTCGATGTGGGGTTCATACTCCTCACGTTCCTCTATCGTGCACTTTTGCACGTCGAGGTCCTCATAGGTGGCAAAGCGCTGGCAGGCCTGCTTGGCCAGATCGCCATAGGGCATGGGGTGGCGCACAACCGCTACCCGCCGGCCAGGGACCCCAGCGGGCTGTCTGCAGCCCGCTGGGGAGCCCCGGCGGCCGTCACGACGGAGGATATCGGCCACGCGGCGCGTCGTCTGGCTCTTGCCGGAGCCGGTGCGGACGGCGCATACCGACACGACTGGCACGTGTGACCGGAGCATGGTGGCATTGCCGCCCATCAGGCGGAAATCGGCGCCTGCGGCGATCACAGCCGAGGCACGGTGCATGACATATTCGTGGGGCACATCACTATAGGCAAAAACAACCTGCGTCACGCCCTCACGGCGGATGAGGTCCGTCAGCTCCGCCTCGGGGTAGATGGGAATGCCGTGCGGGTAGCGCGCGCCCGCCAACTCGGGGGGATAAAGCCGGCCGGCGATATTCGGAATCTGGGTGGCGGTAAAAGCGACAACCTCATAGTTGGGGTTGTCGCGGAAGTAGACGTTAAAGTTGTGGAAATCGCGCCCTGCGGCGCCCATAATGACGACTCTATCGGCATGCATAGTTGCTGAAAACTCCTCTCGCCCAATCACTATACATAAAACCAAGACTCCGCCAAGCCGCGCCCCCAGTCAAGCCCCAAAAAGGAGGCGCGGCTTGGCAAACGCTTATACTCGAACTCAAGCGCCTGACAGCTTCACCAGGACGATACCGACCACATACAGCATCAAGAGCGGCACCATCACAATCATCATATTCACTGGGTCGGGCGTGGGCGTGACGACCGCAGCGATGACCGAAGCCAACACGACCCAGTAGCGGAAGAATTTGAGCAGTTTCTGCGTGCTCACAACCCGCAGTTTGCCCAGGAAGAACATGACCAGGGGCAGCTCAAAGATCACCCCCATCCAAAACAGGATGGTCGTGACGAAAGAGATATAATTCTCGATCGTCCACTGTTGGGTGACCGTATCTTTCATGATCCCCTGCAGGAAGGGGACGGCCGCCGGCAGCATCAGGAAATTCGCAAAGCTCAGGCCGATGATAAAAAACAGGGTGCCCCCGGGCACCAGGAAGACCAGGTAGCGCTTTTCTTGCGGCGTGAGCCCAGGCAGCAGAAAACGGACCACTTCGTAAAGAATGACAGGCATCGCCAGGGCGACGCCGGCAATCAGAGCAACCTTGAACCAGGCGATTAGCGCCTCGACCGGGTGGATGGCGATGATCATCTGTCCCTTGGGCACAGGGGCCTCGAGGAGCTTGATGAGCTTGTCGGTGAAGAGGAAGCTGAAAGCCGTGCTGATGACCAGGGCGACAGCAATGACGATCAGGCGGTCGCGGAGTTCCTCCAGATGCTCGACGATCGTCATCTGGCCTTCGTCGGCGATATTCTGAGACTGGACTTGGGCGCTCATCCGTCCTTGCTCCATCATTCTTCAGACGCCTGGCCAAGACGGAGCCAAGCCGTGTCTGGGTCTACCTCTTGAGCCTCTACAGGCCGGCTGGCTGGGGTTGTTTGGGGCGTTGCCGATGCCTGGGCGGCAGCAGGTAGCGCTTTGACCTCTTTGGAGAGGTTGGCGACAGTCTGCTGGGTGGAATCAATGGTTCCCTGGACGTCCGACTGGACCTGCTTGAAAGCTCCCTCTACTTCCGCTTGGGCAGCTTTAAGGTCGCCGCCAAGGTCCGCTGTCAGATCGCGGCTGGCGCGCCGGAAATCGCCAACTACCTTGCCGATCGCTTTGCCGATCTCAGGGAGTTTGTCGGGGCCAAAGACAACCAGGGCGATGACCAGGATCAGCAGGATCTCTCCCGGCCCCATGCCAAAGATTTCCATAGGTCTGACCTCTCCTCCAGGGTCCAGTACCTGGGAGCCTATCCGGAGCCGATGAAAGGCAACAACTACGATATCCAGATGAATGGATAGGCCCGACGGCGCCGCGCGCGATGCTCAACTGGCCTCCACCCTTGCTGCGGAGTCAGTTCTCGTGCTGAACGGCACTGTGCGGCGCAGGTAATGTTGGGAGTTGGGCCATGAGCGCTCCCAGGGCGCCATTGATGAAGCGGCGCGAACTATCACTGCCAAAGATCTTGGCCAGCTCGACAGCTTCGTTGATAACCACCTTGGGCGATGTCTGGCCGATGTACACGATCTCACAGATTGCCAGGCGCAGGATGGCCCGATCCACCCCAGCAATCTGCTCAACCGGCCATTCCGGGGCGATCCGCTCGATCAGAGCATTGATCTCCTGTTGATGCTCAAGGGCGCCCATCACCAGTGCCCGTGCGAACGCTTCGCCTTCAGGAGTCAGTTCTTTTTCCGAAAAGCGCTCATTCAGGACCACAACCGGATTGTGATTGCTCATATCGATCTCAAAGAGCGCTTGCAAAGCGATGATGCGCGCTCGACGTCTCACTCTCACAGCCGGTCTCCCTACGAGGAGCCTTGCGGCCCCGTTTTGCTCCGCTCAATATCGCGGATGAAAACGTTGACAGCCCGAACGGGCATTCCGATCATATCGTGCACGGCCCGGGTCACACGCGATTGGATTTCGCGGCCCAATGGTAGCAGGTTAGCATCCGCGTTGGCGACCACATAGATATCGATCACGACAGCGTCGTCGACCACATCGACGCGCACGCCACTATTTGGGCTGCGCGTACTCCACAAGGAGCTCACGCCATTGGCTGGGCACAGGCGGCTAACCCCTGGTACCGACAGGGTTGTGAGCCGTGCGATTGTGGCCAGGACGCCTGGAGCGATGCGCACCGTACCCAAGTCTTCGTTCATGGATGGCGCCTCACAATCTATCTGCTCGTTGTAGGGACAGAGCGTAGAGGCGGGTCTCTGAGACCTGCCTTTACGTTGTTGTCCCCTACGGCTCCCTACATGGCCAGCCCACCGTCGACGCACAATACCTGCCCCGTGATAAAGCTGGCTTCATCGGAGGCAAGAAATGCAACGGCATTAGCGATCTCTTCGGGCGTACCGAATCGCCCCATGGGTGTAGCGGCAATGGCTTTGGCTTTCAGGTCCTCAGGCAGGTCCTTGGTGAGACTGGTCGGGACAAACCCCGGCGCTACAGCATTGACGGTGATGTTGCGCGAGCCGACCTCCTTGGCGGCTGCCTTGGTCAACCCGATCAGCCCGGCTTTTGCCGAGGAGTAGTTGGCCTGGCCGGCATTGCCTGAAACGCCGCTGACCGAAGAAATGTTGACGATACGGCCATAGCGCGCCTTCATCATAGGCCGCAGGCACGCCTTCATCATGAAGAAGGGCCCTTTCAGGTTGGTGTTCAACACCATGTCCCAGTCGTCGGCCGTCATGCGAATGAGCAGCGTGTCACGGGTCGTGCCGGCGTTGTTGACCAGGATATCAATGCGGCCAAAGGCCTCAAGGGTTTGCTGTACGAGGGTTTCGGCATCGGCCGCTGAGCGAACATCTCCCTGGAGCGCCTGCGCTTGCCCGCCCCGCGCAATGATCTCGCGCACCACCTCTGCAGCGCCTTCGGCGTCGGCGCGGTAATTCACCATGATTCGGGCGCCCAGTGCGGCTAGCTTGAGGCTGATAGCCCTGCCAATGCCCCGCGAGGCGCCGGTTACGATCGCCACCTTCCCAGTCATATCCACGGTCGAATCCTCCATTGCGGGGCCCGCTAGTGTGCGCGTAAGAGTTGCGCTGCTTGAGTGATGCCTTCCACAGTTCCACATGGGACGCAGGTGGCCTCGGGCGCGATGCGCTTGATAAGGCCGGTTAGCACGTCCTTGGGCCCAACCTCAACGAAAGTTGAGATTCCTTGATTGATGAGATAGCGGATCGAGTCGGTCCAGCGCACCGGCGAAGTCAACTGTGCGCAGAGCTCAGCGACAATTTCGTCGGGGCTGGTCAAGGGGCGCGCGTTGATATTGCCGATGACCGGGGGGTGGGGAGAACTGAATGCAGCCTGCTGCAGGACGGGCGCAAAACGATCAGCCGCAGGCTGCATGAGCGGTGAGTGCGGAGCGATGCTGACTGCAAGGGGCAACGCGCGCTTGGCGCCTCGACCTTTGGCGATCTCACTGGCAATGCGCACCGCCTCGCGGGCGCCTGAGATCACGATCTGCCCGGGTGCGTTATCATTGGCGGCTACCACGGGCTCGCCTGTCTGCTCTGTGGCCTCGCGGCAAGCAGCGTTCACCTCTTCGGCGCCCAAGCCCAGAATTGCCGCCATCCCCCCGGGATACATTTCGCCAGCGGCTTTCATCAACCGTCCACGCTCTCGCACCAGCTGTAGACCAACGGACAGGGGCAGTACCCCAGCTGCCGCCAGGGCTGTGTATTCACCCAGGCTATGCCCGGCAACGAATGTTGGCTGCAGGTTTCCCATCGCCTCGCGCAGTGCAGCCAAACAGGCCATCGACACAGAGAAAATCGCCGGTTGCGCGTTGGCGGTATCCGTCAATTCCTCTGCGGGCCCCTCAAAGATCAGGCGGCTGAGTGGGCCCTGCCAGGCGAGATCAACCTCGTCGAAAACGGCCCTGGCAGCCGCCGACGATGCATGGAGATCGCGCCCCATGCCGACATATTGTGAACCCTGACCGGGAAAGACCAACGCGTAACCAGGCATTCAACCTCCGGGCCGCCGAGCTGGCCAGCTTTCAGAAACCCGGTCGCGCGGCGCAGGCCGGGGGACCGGGTTTCTGGGCATTGGGCCGGCTCAACGCAAGTCAGGCAGTCGCTTCTTTGCCCCTTGCGGCCTTGACCGTAATGACCGTATGGCCACGGTAACTGCCGCAATTCGGGCATACGTGATGTGGGCGACGAAGCTGGTGGCACTGCGGGCAGGGAACGAGCTGCACCGGCTTGAGTGCCAGATGGCTACGACGGCGCGCTGTGCGCCCCTTGGAAAGTTTGCGTTTCGGTAGTGCACCCATGGCTATCTAAGTGATCCTTTCATCGGCGCCTGCCTGGCCCTTGTGGCCTGGCGCCAGATTTCCGCTTCGGCGCCCCCGGCTTACGAGGGGCGCCTGTGACTTGTCTTTCAGGACAGCAACTCACGTAGGGCAGCCCAACGTGGGTCTTCGGAAGTGTCCTGGCAACCGCATGGCCCCTCATTGAGGTTATGGCCACAGATGGGGCAGAGGCCTGCGCAAGCCTCATCGCAGAGCGGATACTGCTCGCGAGCCAGGATAATGTATTGGCGCACCACTTCGGTCAGATCGAGGATGTGGTGCTCATCGATGAGCAATGCTTCTTCCTCGTTCCCGGTCGGCAAATGCACGCCGGTGGTGACGTCGATAGTCGGAACGAACTCTTCCTCGATCGTGAACTCCACTGGGCTGGCAAACGCTTGCAAGCAACGCCGGCATTCGATGCTGACCACGGTGTGCATCTCACCGGTCGCCAGCACTCCGTTGGCCGTCCGTGTCAGCTTGAGCTTGCCGGCCAGCGGTTCAGTAGCCTCGATCTCCTCGTCAATCGAGCCGATATCCTCCGACAACTCATACTCGCGGCGCGTCCCGACTGGCGCCTTGAGTAATTGCGCAACGTTGAACTTCATCACATGTACCTCGATGGCACTGCCGCCCAGGGTTGACCTGGCGGGCAGTCGCCCATGATTATAGACAACAGATGGCTCGGTGTCAAAGAGCCGCGCGCTCATTCTCGTTGCTGCGAGGTTGGCTGGGGGGCGAGGGCGGCGCCGGGCTGCCTGGCCTGGCATTGCGCCCTTGTAGCGCAGCGAGCCCATTGGCGATTGTGCGCTGCAGGCCACTGATTTCCTCGCTGAGGCGCACCAGCACCTGGGCGGCGTAATCATCGGCTCCCTGCCGGATGACCAACGCCTGCCGCTGGGCTTCGTCGAGGATGCGCTGGGCCTGTTGCTCGGCCTGGGCGCGCAGCACGTGCTCGGAGAGCAGACGGGCCGCGTCCTCTCGTGCCCGCGAGATGATTTGTGCCGCCTCTTCCTGTGCCAGCGCGATGGCTTTGTCTCGCTCTTCTATTTCTTGCTGGGCCTGCTTGATCTCCTCGGGGATCGACATCCGCATCTGATCGAGGATATCGAGAGCCCGGCCCTCATCGATCAATATCGTTGACGAGAAAGGAAGGCGGCGCCCTTTGGCAATGAGTGTCTCAAGTCTATCTACAAGCAGCAGGATATCGATGGCTGCACCCCCTTGCGCCCAGACCCTATGGCCTGGGTGCGAACGCGAACCTATGAGCCCTGTTCACCTTCAGCCCCATGGGGCTCATATGGGCGCACCCTTTCCCTAATACTGCAACCGCACTTGATCCAGCCGGCTCCCGGTAACAGCCGGCAAAGGTGTTGTGCGCCTGCCCGGCTCTGACCCATTCGGGGGGATGGGCGTTGCATGTAGCGCCATCTGCACCACAGGTTTTGCCAGGCACAAGTGCTCATAGCCGCTCTGCCCGGCAAAATAAGCCGGGCGCGAGGCTTCCAGGCGCGCGGAGGCCTCTCTCAATTCGGCTCGGCCTGTTCATGCCAAAAGTCGAGCACGCGTTGCCGCAGCAGGCGATGGGCCGGCTGGGCCAGCTCCGGGTCGACCTGGAATAGCTGTTGCGCAGCGCGTCGGGCCTGCTCCAGGATATGGGTATCGGACAGGGTAGCCACCTTGAGGCTGGGCAGGCCACTCTGGCGCGTGCCGAAAAACTCCCCTGGGCCGCGGAGGCGCATATCCTCTTCTGCCAGGGCAAAACCATCCTGCGTGCGCTCCACAATGCGCAGCCGGTTCAACGCCTCATCCTCTGCCGAGTCGGAGAGGAGGATGCAATACGATTGGGCATCACCGCGCCCCACACGCCCACGGAACTGATGGAGCTGGGCAAGGCCGAAGCGATTGGCTCCCTCGATCATCATTACAGTGGCGTTGGGTATGTCGATGCCGACCTCCACCACGGCTGTCGAAACCAGGATATCGTACTCCTGATTGCGGAAAGCGGTCATGATGGCTTCCTTTTCGTCGGCCTTCATGCGGCCATGCAGCAGCGCCAGGCGCAGGTCGGGAAAGATATCCTCACGCAGGCGCTCATATTCCTCGCTGGCGGCTCTGGCCTCCGTCTTTTCCGACTCATCGATGAGTGGGCAGATAACAAAAGCCTGGTGCCCCTGCTCGACCTGCGTGCGCACAAAGCGATAGGCGCGCTCCCGCTCGCGCGGAGAGATCAGGTGTGTGATGACCTGTTGACGGTTGGGCGGCATCTCATCAATGATCGAGACGTCAAGGTCGCCATAGATTGTCAGCGCCAGTGTGCGCGGAATGGGCGTAGCGCTCATGACGAGCATATGCGGTATCTGCTCTCCCTCGCCCTTTTGGCGGAGGTTCGAGCGCTGCTCTACGCCAAACCGGTGTTGTTCGTCAATGACCACAAGGCCCAGGCGCGAGAACTGTACATCATCCTGGATGAGGGCATGGGTGCCGACGGCGATGTTGATCTGCCCGCTGGCGATCGCGGCGCGCACATCGGCCTTTTCTCGCGCCCGCAGGCTGCCCGTCAGGAGCGCGATCCGCACCGGTTCCTCGGGCTGACCATTGCGACTGGGAATCGCCAGATCGCCGATCAGGCGGCAAAGGGTCTCGAAATGCTGTTCGGCCAGGATCTCGGTGGGCGCCATGATGGCAGCCTGAAAGCCCTCTGCTACGGCCTGCAGCATAGCGGCCAGGGCAACAACCGTTTTCCCCGAGCCCACATCGCCTTGCAGCAAGCGGCTCATGGGCGTATTGCTTGCCATGTCGGCACGGATCTGGCCCAAGACGCGCTGCTGGGCAGCCGTGAGCTGGAAAGGCAGCCGCTTCAGCAAGTCATCGGCCAGGCCGCTGGCTGCCAGGGGGCTGGCGGTGCGGCTGCGCCACGCCTGGCGCTTACGCAGCACGCCGAGCTGGATCAGGAAAAGCTCCTCGAAGCAGAGGCGGCGCCTGGCCTGCTCGAGGGCCTCGCGGTCGCGAGGGAAATGCACCGAGCGCAGGGCCGTGGCCAGGTCGGGCAGGTGTTCCTGGGCGCGCACAGACGCCGGTATAGGGTCAGCGAGCTGGCTCGCGAAGCTATCGAGGGTCGACTTGATCAGGCGCCGCAACCAGCGACCGGTAATGCCTTCTGTCAGTGGATACACGGGCACCAGGCGCCCTGTACTGAGCTGCTCGCGCTCCAGGGGTTCCCAAGCCGGGGATTGGAAAGTGAGCCGGCCCAGGTACTCATCGACCCTGCCGCTGATCACAATCTCGCGCCCCGGGCGCAGACGAGTGGCCAGGAAAGGCTGGTTGAACCAGGTCACTTCGATCATCCCGCTCGAATCTGCAACGATGCAGGTGGTCACATGCAAACCAGAGCGCGTCTGTTTGGTTTTGCTGTCCCAGACAGTGCCGATGATCGTGACTTCTTCCCCATACTGAAGCTGGTCGATCTGCTTGAGGGCCGAGTAATCCTCGTAGCGGCGCGGCAGCAGAAATAGCAGGTCACGAATGGTGGAAACGCCCAGATGCTCGAGGCGTTTGGCATAAGTCGTCGAAACGCCATGCAAGGTGGTGACGGGCCGCTCCAAGTCCTGCACCTGGACAGTTGTGCGGCTGCGCGCCGGCGATGGCGCCGGTTGGCGAAGCGGCGGCTCCTCCGGCGGGCGCTGCGTTGCCGGCAACGCTGTTGGGGCTGGGGCAGGTCGTTCCCCTGCTACGGCCTCGGTGGGCTGATCTGGCACGGCTGCCATAGCGGGCTGCTGTTGAGCAGCGTTATCGCAGAGGGCCTGTGCTGCTTCGAGGGCGGCCAGGGCCTCGTCGACCGTCTGTATGCGCGTCTGCCGGTCGCGCTGACCATAGCGCTCCAACAAGAGAATGACATTGCGCACGGCCTGTGTCAGCTCGGGAGTCCGCGCGCCCTCTTGAGCTTCTTTGATCCAGTAAGGCAGGAACTTGCCGAGACCGCCAATGACCACACGGTCAGGGCAGCCCTGCTCGCGTTCCATTGTGAGGATGCGCGCAAGTTTCTCAAAGGTAGATCTCATGGACCTGTAATCCTTGCCATTTCACAACAGCAATGCTCATCTTGCGCCGGCGAGCAGGCACGCCACGCCTACGGCGCCGACACCGGCGTGAGCAGCGACGGTAACGCCCGCTTCCCCGATGAGAATGCGCTCCCTTGGGAAGAATGCGCCCATGCGATCTGCCAACGCGACGGCGCTTTCTGCGGCATCGGTGTGCAATACCGCTAGCCGCAGGAACTGGCCCGCCGCGGCCGCCAGCGCCGCCACGCGCTCGATGCCCCGAGACCAGGAGTGCACTTTTTCGAGCAGGCGCACCTGCCCCTCTTGTACCAGCACAATGGGCTTGATAGCGAGCAGGTTGCCGAGCAGACTCGAGGCCCAGCTCACTCGCCCGCCGCGATGCAGGTAGCGCAGGTCGTCGATCACGGCCAGCAAGCGCAACTGCGGCGCCTGTCGCCGGGCTTCGCGTACGATCTCGGCGGCTGTGCGGCCCTGCTGCGCGGCCTCGGCAGCCTGTATCGCCAGCCAACCGGTGCACATGCTGGCCTGCCCGGAATCCACTACCGTGATGCGGCTGGAATCCACCTCTTGCGCACCGAGGCAGGCTGTGCTGTAGAGCCCGCTCAGGCTGGATCCAAGGTGAACAGCGACCAACGGGCGGCCATCGGCCAAGAGGCGCCGATAAGTGTCGGCAAAGATGCCCACCGGAGGCTGCGATGTCGTGAGGGCCCCGCCTCGGCGCATGTGCTGGTACAATTGGGGACGGGTGATATCGACGCCATCCAGATAAGTCCGGCCACCCATTTGAATCTGACACGGAATGACCGTGATGTCAAGACGGCGCGCCACCTCGGGCGGCAGGTCCGCCGTGCTATCGGTCACGATATGGGGAACCTCAACAGTCATCGCAGTCCCTCGTACACGGCCACGCCGAGGGCCTCGGTGCCGATGTGGGCGGCGACGGAAGGTGGGTAGGACCTCGTCTCTACAGCCTGTTCGGGCATCTCCTCGTTGAGCATCGTGGCCAGTTCCAGGGCCTCGGGCAACGGTCTACCCTGCAGGATGGTAATGCGCTCGAGCCGCGAGAATTCGGACACAAACTCAAAGAGCCGGTCGACAGGCCGCCCACGCGAGCGGGAGCGTTCGAGGGCCACGATCTCGCCTTCCTCAATCATCAGAAGCGGCTTTGCGGCTGGCGGCGTGGCGGTCACAGCCGCCGTGCGGCGGATCAGGCCGCCCCCCTGGATCACCTCCATAGACTCGGCAAAGAACGCCAGATAAAGATGCGGCATCATGGCGCGCAACAGGCGGACAATCTCAGCCGAATCTACCCCTGCTGCGGCGGCCTCAGCAGCGGCTGTGGCCAGCCAGGCGAGCGGCGTGGCCGTCATGCGCGAATCGATGACCGTGATGCGGGTCCGCCCCAGGTAAGACTGGGCGGCCTGGCGCGCTACGCTGGTCAGCCCGCTCAGGCGCGAGGACACGTGGATAGCCACAATCTCGTCCGAGTTTGCGCCGAGCGCACGGAAAGCGTCGTGGAACTGGCGCACGGTTGGCGGCGCAGTGCGCAGAGTCTTGGCGCCCTCCGCAATCTGTTGGTAGAACTCTTGCGCCGACAGATCGACTCCCTCACGGAAAGAATGCCCATCCAACTGGATGTTGACAGGAACTATGGCGATGCCCAGCGGACTGGCCTCCCCGGGAGTCAGCCCCGAAGTGCTATCGGTCAAGATGCTGGTGCGCGCCATTTCCAAAACTCTCCTTTAGCCCCATGATGCCATGCCTACTCTGCCGACAGGATGAATCGATAGTGGGGTTGGCCACCATCGATGAGCTCGATATCCTGGGCCGGGAAGCATTGCTTCACGCATTCGGCAAAGGCATCTGCCTCGGGCTTGTTTGTGTTCGCGCCATAGTAGATGGTGATAATCTCCATCCGCTCGGCATGAATTTGCTGAAGGATACGGGTAGTCACCTGGCAGCAATCGCTGCCGACAGCCACCAGTTCGTCGTTAAGCAGGCCAATGATCTGGCCCTCGGTGACCTCGATGCCGTTTACTTTGGCCGACCGCACAGCGGTGGTGATCTCGATCGTCTGCACGGCCTTGGCGGCATCTTCCATGGCCTCGACATTAGCGGCCAGGTCGGCCTGATAATTCAAAGCCAGAAGAGCGCTGATGCCCTGTGGGATGGTCTTGGTGGGGACGATGGCCACTTCTCTATCCGACAGGCTCTTGGCCTGTTGGGCCGTCAGCACTACATTTGAGTTGTTAGGCAGGATGATAACCTGCTGATTGGGCAGCCGGTTGATGGCGCTGAGCAGCTCCTCGGTGCTTGGGTTCATCGTCTGCCCGCCGGCCACCACAGCATTCACGCCCAGGCTCTCAAACACGCGCTGTAACCCCTGCCCTGGGACGACAGCTACGATGGCGATGCTGGAGTTTGCTTCCGGGGCTGGTTTTGCGCTTGGCTGTTGCCTGGCTACAAAGGCATCATGCTGCAGTTGCATGTTCTCCACGACCACGTCTTGCAGGACCGACATACTGGCGCCATAATCGATAATTGCGCCGGGGCGCTCGGCGTGAATGTGCACTTTGACGGTCTGCTCATCGCCAACGACCAGGACGGAATCACCCATGGTCGAGAGCGTTCCTCGGATCGCCTCCACATTCAGGCCCTGACCCCGCATGATAAATTGGATATCATAGCCGTATTCGCCGTCTGGCGCATGTACGTGAGCGGTCTGCACAGTTTCTGTCGCTCCCTCCGAGACAGATTCGCCCCGCAGGTAGCGCTGTATTCCCTGCAAGAGGAATACCAGCCCCTGTCCGCCCGAGTCTACCACGCCCGCCTCACGCAGCACAGGCAGCAGACTGGGCGTATGGGCGAGGGACCGTTCCGCCCCTTCCGTGGCCCGATCGAGCACCGATTCGATCGTGGCGCCATCCTGGCTTGCCCCCTGAGCGGCTGCCTCGGCGGCCTCGCGGATCACGGTAAGGATGGTGCCCTCAACGGGCCGGATAACGCCTTTGTAGGCCGTGGCAGCCCCTTCTTTGAGCGCTGCCGCCAGGTCAGCGCCGCCAAAGCTGTCTTTCCTATCCAGAGCACGTGCAATGCCACGCAGAATCTGAGACAGGATGACTCCCGAATTGCCGCGAGCGCCCATCAGGGCGCCATGGGCCAATGCCTGGCAAACCACGCCCGCCGAGTCGCTGTCGACTCGGGCCATCTCATTCAGAGCGGCCTGAGCCGTCAGGTGCATATTGGTGCCCGTGTCGCCATCGGGCACCGGGTACACATTCAGCGAGTTGACCAGGTCCACGTGGGCTTGCAGCCACTGTGCAGCGGCCTGCATAGCCTCCCTGACCCCCCGTCCAGTACAACGTTGGGAGCCTGGGGCGTGATGGCCGTCGCGTCGATCGTGATCATAGGGGCCGGGTGGTATCTGTTCCAACGCCAATCCTTGGGTTACCTCCTGGGCTGCATCTTCTGGGTCCCGGTCACGTGTTCGAAACCCGCAGGTCCTGAACATGCACATTCACCTGCTTGATCGGCATGCCCAGGGCCCGCTCGAGCCCGAACTTGACCGTTTCCATGATATTGTGGGCCACTTCGGAAACGCGGGTACCATACTCGACGACCACATAGAGGTCGACGATGATCCCGCCTTCATGCAAGCGCACCTCGACACCACGATGCACGGCCTCACGCTGCAGGATTTCAACCAGGCCGTCGCGCAGTGTGCCTGCCGCAGCCATGCCCACGACACCGTAGCAGCTGAGGACCGCTTCGCTGGCCAGACTGGCCACTGCGAGCGGCGAGACCTCTATCTTTCCCAAATATGTCTCGGTTGCCATCAGTTCACCTCATCGCTGTGGCATGTCGTTTGCAGAAAACGGCCATCCATAGTACAATTTACCTCTATGTAATTGGCGTGCCGCTCCAAGCGGTGCGGGAAACCAGCGGTCCCATCAGCAATTGCAAGGGGGTGAACGGCATGGCTGGCCGATGCGATATTTGCGGCAAGGGCCCACAGTTCGGCAACAACGTTAGCTTCTCTCAGCGGCACACGCGCCGGCGCTGGATGCCCAACGTGCAGCAGGTTACAATCCGCCGGGGTGGGCGCGCAGTGCGGGTCAACGTGTGCACCCGGTGCCTGCGCACGCTCAACAAGAGCGCCTGAGCGCTCAACCGGTCGCCACGAGACCAGCTTCAATTTCCTGGAGCTGGTCTCATTCATTTTCGGCCTCTGCAAGCTGGCGCAGGCGGCTGATCGCCCCCGCAATCCCCTCCTGAGCGGCGAAGATGGCAGCGCCAGCCACCAGCACATTGGCCCCGGCCGCCACGACCGCGCCAATGGTCTCGGCGTTGATTCCGCCGTCAACCTCGATATCCTGATCGAGCCCGCGTTGTGCCATCATGCCCCGCACTCGGGCGATTTTGTCGAGCATCGTGGGAATGAATGCCTGCCCACCAAAGCCTGGGTTCACGGTCATGATCAGCACCGCATCCACGTAGGGCAGTATCTCCTCCAGGGTGCATACCGATGTGGCCGGATTCAAGGAAACTGCGGCCTGTTTGCCCAAGCCGTGTATCTGCTCGATGAGCCGGTGCAGATGCAGGTTGGCCTCTACATGCACCGTGATCAGGTCCGCACCGGCGCGCGCAAACTCTTCGACAAAAGCCTCTGGGTGCTCGATCATGAGATGGACGTGCAAAGGCAATGAGGTGGAGCGGCGAGCCGCTGCCACGACCATCGGCCCCAGGGTGATATTGGGCACGAAATGGCCGTCCATCACATCGATGTGGATAAGATCGGCGCCGCCGGCCTGAGCTTCGGCAATCTGCTCGCCCAGGCGGCTGAAATCGGCCGAGAGGATGGAAGGCGCAATCCGTACGGGCCGGCCCCTCTGCCCGGCCATGCGCGGCGCCACCCCTCTCTCCGTGAGAAAAACCGCCGCAGGATTTCCCCTGGCGCCGTGTTGCTCCTTTGCCTGTACTTCACGCGTTGACAATCGTATGGCACTCCGTGGGTGCACGCCGGAGCTGGCCGCATCCCGCCTGGATGTCGGCGCCCCGGCTGATGCGCAACGTTGCATTGATCCCTCGCTCGCGCAGGCGGCGCTCAAAGGCCAGAATCGCCTCGTGCGTTGCCGGCCGGTAAGGCAGCTCTGGCACCGGGTTGATCGGGATCAGGTTGACGTGACACAACAGGTTTTGCAGCAGGCTGGCCAATGTATCGGCCTGGGTTGGTGAGTCGTTTATGCCATCGATCAGGGCGTACTCAAAGGTCACCCGGCGATGAGTGCGCTCGGTGTACCCCCGGCAGGCTTTGATCAGCGCGCTCAGTGGATACTTGCGGTTCACCGGCACCAGGCGGTTGCGCAGTTCGTCGGTGGGAGCATGCAGCGAGATCGCCAGCCCCACCTCGAG
Organism: Anaerolineae bacterium; assembly: GCA_034436375.1. Lineage (GTDB taxonomy): Bacteria > Chloroflexota > Anaerolineae > SpSt-313 > SpSt-313 > DAOTVS01. The sequence goes on from DAOTVS010000226.1 coordinate 32,218, forward strand.
CTCCTCGCGCGACAACCGCTCGATGCCCGGCGCAATGCCCACGGTCGAGACTGTCATGCGCCTTGCGCCCAGGTTAAAGCCCTGGGGATCGTTGAGTATCCGGATCGAGCGCATGACTTGTTCATAGTTCAGAAAGGGCTCACCCATGCCCATGTAGACAACGTTGGTGATGGCCTTGCCTGCGGCCTTGAGGATGCGAGCGTAGTAGAGCACCTGTTGCACAATCTCGCCGGCCGACAGGTTGCGGTTCCACCCACCGACTCCGGTGGCACAAAAAGCGCACCCAATGGAGCAGCCGACCTGGCTAGAGACGCATACCGTTTGCCGTTCCTCGTATTGCATGAGGACGGTCTCGACCGTCTCGCCGTCGGCCAACGCCAGGAGCACCTTCTCGGTAGCGCCATCTTCTGCATAGCGAGTGCGCAGCGGCGTCACGTTGCTGACCGTCAGGTGCTCAGCCAGGCGCTGGCGCAGCGCTGCCGGCAGGTTGCTCATCTCTGCGAAGCTCGGAACCAGGCCCACGTACAGCCAGCGCCAGATCTGATCCGCACGGTAACGCTGCTGGCCCCAGTCGGCAAGCAGCGCCGCAAGTTCATCTCTGGATAGCTCTGTGAGCGCCTTTTTCGCTTTCACACGCACTCCGTAGAGACGGCCTGGTGGGCCGTGTCGCCCGCTGGGCCGAATTGCCCGGTGGAACAGAGATACCCCATCCCACCGGGCTGTTTCTACGCTAGCCACAACGGTTTCACTGGCCTCAGTCGCGTCGCCGCATGCCCGAGAGCAAGAAGACATAGTAGAGCAGAGTCGAGAGTGCCTGCGCCACTGCCGCCACGTAAGTCAGCGCTGCTGCCGAGAGCACACTCTTGACGGCGCGCGTCTCGCTGGATGATACGACCAATCCATTGGCCTGCAGCATACTCAAAGCCCGCCGGCTGGCGTTTAGCTCCACCGGCAGCGTAACGATGGCAAACAAGGCAGCGGCGGCAAAGACGATCACGCCCACGACGGCTAACTGGTAGGACTGGAAGAGCAGGCCAACCATGAACAGGATCGGCCCCAGGTACGAGCCGAAATTGGCCATCGGTACCAGCCCGGCGCGCAGACGAAGGGGCACGTAGCCCGTTGCATCCTGTACGGCATGGCCGACTTCGTGGGCCACAATGCCCAGCGCCGCTACCGAGCTGGAGCGGGCGACCCCTTCTGAAAGGCGCAGAGTCTTGGAGCGTGGATCATAGTGATCGGTCAGTTGCCCCGGAATGCCCTCGACGTCAACGTTGCTCAGATAGTTAGCGCTGAGGAGACTGCGAGCGGCCTCAAGCCCTGAAAGGCGACGGTCGTTGGGGACCTGTGAATACTTGCTGTAGGCAGACCGCACTTTGTACTGAGCGTACAGGCCCAGCAAGAGGGCCGGCAACCCAAAGATAAAGTACAATATGTTGTAATAGGGAAAGAAAAACATTTCCTGACCTCCCCGTGCTCCCTAGACCAACACGGTCGGGAAAGTATACTACAAGCAGAGTCGTCTGTAAAGTCTCCGGCGAGTTTTTTCCCCTGGATCACCCCTCGATCTTACCCCGTGCTGCTTCGATCACTGTCCCAAATCCCGGCGCCAGGCTGCCTCGAGTGCGGCGACGCTGGCAAAGACAAAGGTTGGCTGCACAGGGCCATCTGCCGGCGCGGCGTGCGTGACCCCCGAGAGCACCAGGATGGTCGGCATGCCCAGGTTTTGCCCACCGAGGATGTCGGTTTCCAACCGGTCTCCAATGGCTGCGGTGTGGGCAACCCCCTGCCCCAACTGGGCAATGGCCATCTCCAGCATCGGCGACTCGGGTTTGCCGATGATGAATGCCTTTTGATCCGTGGCGGCCTCAAGGGCGGCCACGATGGCGCCCGAGCCCGGGATCAGGCCGGCTTCGGTGGGCAGTGTGCGATCGGGGTTGGTGGCAATAAAGGCAGCCCCAGCCCGGATGGCCAGGCCCGCGATGCGTAGCTTGTCATAGGTGAGCTCGCGGTCCATGCCCACGACTACGACCTCGGGTTGCTCGTCGGTGAGGGTCAGGCCGCGCGCTGCCAGGCAGCCGGTGAGTCCACTCTCTCCAATAACATAAACCCGGGCGCGTGGGCGAAAGTTTCGGGCTACATAATCGGCCGTGACGACGGCCGAGGTCACGATCTGATTGGCCGGCACCGAGATGCCCATGGCAGCCAACTTGGCCTCGTAGGCCTGAGGATCGAGCGTGGAATTGTTAGTTAACAGAACAAAAGGAAAGTGGCGCTCGCGCAGCCAGCGCAAAAAGGCAGCAGCGCCAGGGATGGCCGTGTTGCCCCGGTAGAGAACGCCGTCCATGTCGATGATGAGAGCGCGCAAATCACTGAGGGTAGTCATGGTAGATTGGTGTACCTGCTTTCTTCGGTAAGTGACCGCCTCTGGGGCGTGCCGCACTCAACGGGAGCTTCGCCTTCTCAGGCGGACTCGAGCCGCGCCAAATCTTCGGGTGTATCCACATCAGCATGGGCGCGCCGGTCCTGCACGTCGATATACGCGACCTCGCCGGCGTGCCGGCGGGCGACAGCACGACCCCCTACGTCGCCTGTGAGCGCCGCGAATTCGGCAAAGAGCGGCCGGGCAAAAAGCAGGGGCGAGCGCATCTCGCCCCGGTCGCGCCAGGCCACGATGTTGGCGCCGCCCTCAGCCCGGCAGGCCAGAAGCTCATCGATCTGGACTGGGGTGAGCAGCGGTTGATCGGCCTGCAGGAACACGGCAGCCTGCACATCTTCGGCCAGGGCCGCCAACCCGGCCTGCACCGAAGTGGATAACCCCTCCGCCCAGCGCGGGTTGCGGATCAAGCAAGGCCTGCTCCCCAGCAGGGGGGCCAGCTGCTCCTCGCCGCAGCCAAGCACCACGGCGACCTCCGTGGCCAGCGAGCCGAGAGCCGCTTCCACCACGCGCGCCAGCAGAGGCCGCCCCTCAAACAACTGGGCCTGCTTGAGCCGGCCAAAGCGCCGCGCCGCGCCTGCCGCCAGCACGATGGCAGCCGAGGGCTGCCAGCACTCACAGGCCGCGGGCGCCTGCTGCAGTGAGGCCACCACGGCTCGCCGGATGCACCCCCGGGCGCGGAGGACGGCCCGCGCCACCTGCCGCCCAGCCCGGCGCTGCTCTGGCTGATCGGCCTGGTTGATGAGCGGCACGATGCGCGCCTGCGCGGGCACCCCCTTGAGCCCCCCGCGCTCGCTCAGCAAGACCGCTGCCAGGTGCTCCGTCTCCAGCTCAGCTCCCGGGGCTAGCCCCAGAAGCGCGCCGACAAGCTCCGGCCGGTGTGCGATGGCAGGCCCCAGGGGTTGCCCCACGGCCTGCAGCCCGACTACCGGCACGACCAGCGTTGTGGCCGCAGGGATCACCGGTTCGTGCCCGGCGGGCGCCTTCAGGTGGAGGCCACGGGCGCCATCGGCCTCGATGAGCGTGACATCGGCCAGCCCGGCCAGCGCCGGCACCTCTGCGGGCGGTACACCGCACAGCTTGTCCCGGTCCTCTGCCGTGCGGCCGGCTGCCACCAGCACCCGCCCATGCGCTGCCAGCGCTTGCGCCGCGGCCTGCAGGCGCGCTTCTGGGGCGGGCTCCACCACCAGCGGCCAGCCCAAGCCGGCCCCTGGGGCGCGCATGTGGGTGGTGGTGGTGGCGAGCACACGCTGGTTTTCGACGAGCAATTCATGGGCCAGCCGGTAGAGGGCTGCCGTCTTGCCCCCCGCCCCGACCAGCGCCACCACTTCCCGGCTGTGTATGCCGAGCGCCGCGCTGAGGTTCATGCGGCCTCGCGGATCAGATGGATCGCATTGGCCCGGCAGCGGGTGGCGCACAGTCCGCAGGCAGCGCAGCGAGTGGGGGTGACCACAGCCTTGCGTCCCTCCATACGGATGGCGCCATAGGCACAGCTACGGTAGCAGAGCTGGCAGCCGGTGCAGCGGTCGCGATCGACCTGGGCGTAGAGCGGCCTGTTCGGAGCCGGCGGCTGTCTCCAGGCGAGGCCCACGATCTCCTGCGGCGACCGGTAGCCGTGCGCGCCCAGCCAACTGGCTAGCTCGGAGGCGATCTGCCCCAAGATGCCGGGGCCTTTGAGAATGGCGGCCGTGCAGACGCCCACGGCGCTGGCGCCGGCCATCAGCATCTCGACTGCATCACGCCCCGACATGACGCCGCCCACACCAATGATGGGCACATCGACCGCCTGTGCGATCTCATAGACGCAACGCACTGCCAGCGGCTTGATCGCCAGCCCCGAGAGCCAGCCATAGCCCTGTGGCCCACCCAGAAGTGGGCGCCCCGTTTCGATATCGATGGCCAGGCAGGGGCCGAAGGAATTGATGGCCGCCAGGGCGTGCGCGCCGGCCTCTACCGCCGCGCGGGCGGCCTCGACCATATTGCGGCCCAAGGGGCTCAGCTTGACGATCACCGGCACTGAGAGCAGCTCGCGCGCAGCGGCAATCGCCTCCTGCATGGGACGCGGGTCTTGACCGATATAGTGGGTCGAGAGCTCCACCGCGTCGGCAAAGGGGGCAATGCGCGGCGCGAGGGAGCGGATATCCGCGGCTGTATAGCCGAGCCCGATGATCAGGGGCAGGCCGGCCGTGCGGGCGCGGGCATACTCGCCCTCAATCCAGCGCTCAGGCGGCAGCTCTGACCAGCGCTCGCAGTTCAGAAAGCCCATGGGCACCTCGGCCATATTGGGCGCGGGCACATCGGCGGCGTGGCTGGAGATCGTCTTGGCCACAAGCCCCCCTGCGCCCCCGGCCGCACAGGCCAACAGGGCATCGCCGTTGCGGCCGGGCGGCCCCGCCGCCGGCAGCACCGGGTTGCGCAACTCGAGGCCACAGAAGCGAGTCGTCAGATCTACCATACTATGTCCTTTCACAAACCGGATAGCGTCCAGGGCCACTTCCGCCTTCGACATCACCTTGGTGTCGGCCCGGCCTGCCGCCGGGTGACATGCTCCGCGTTTTGGGCCGGCCTCAAACCGGGCGGGGAATTGGGGTCTGGC